>SAQE01000100.1 GCA_004020545.1 Mesorhizobium sp.
CCAACGGTGCGCCTTCCGCAACTGATGCTGGGAAGTCGCATTCTTCACGGACGACTAGGCCAGAAAGCCGGGCAACGACCTCGCTGTCGGTCTCCTCGTCGAGGCCCGATTGAACCGGCTTCCAATAGAAACCGCCGAGCAGGCCCGCGAGACCGGCCGCAAACACGGTCTTGCCGATGCCGGTGTCGGTGCCGGTCACGATGAAGCGTGCCGTCATGGCGTGCGCTCCCATTCCTCGGCAAGCGCATCGAACAGCGCCGATACGTCGGCCTCGCCGACATTGAGCGTCAGCGATATCCTGAGCCTCGCTGTCCCTTCGGGAACGGTTGGGGGGCGGATGCCACGCACGTCGAAGCCGCGCGACTGCAAAGCTTCAGCCAGCGCCATGGCGCGGGCATTGTCGCCGACGATGATCGGCAGGATCTGCGAACCGCTCGCGGGTAGGCCAAGGTCCGCGGCTCTGTTGCCCGCAAGCGCGACCAGCCTTGCAAGCCGCTCGCGGCGATCCGGTTCGTCGGCGACGATGTCGAGGGCCATTGCTACCGCCACGGCCATCAGCGGCGAGGGCGCGGTGGCGTAGATGAAGGGCCGGCAGCGGTTGACGAGATAGTCGCACAGTACCGCCGGTGCGGTGACCAGCGCGCCGGAACCGCCCAGCGCCTTGCCGCAGGTGTGCAGCACCACGACGTTGTCGCGGCCTTCGAAGTCGTGCGCGAGCCCGCGCCCGTCCGCGCCGTAGACGCCCGTGGCGTGCGCCTCGTCGACAAACAGGAATGCATCGTGGCGGTCCGCGACCGCGATCAGCTCACCGAGCGGCGCCCGGTCGCCATCCATGCTGTAGAGGCTCTCGACGACGATCCAGGGTCGGCCGGCGCCGCCTCTCGCGCGCCAGGTCCGGATTGCATCGTCCACGGCACTCGCATCGTTGTGCGCGGCTTCCGCCACTTCGGCGCGACCGGCCCGCGCCCCCTCATGCGCGCTGGCATGGACGAGTTCGTCCAGCACGATCAGATCGCCCTTCTGGGGCAAGGTCGTGAGTACGGCGAAATTGGCGACATAGCCGCCGCCGAAGAACAGCGCGCGCTCGGCGCCGAAGAAGCCGGCGGCCTTGGCTTCGAGTACCTCGTGTTCGGGGTCGTTACCGCGCAGGAGCCGCGAACCGGTCGCGCCGACGGGTGTGCCGACGGCGAGCGCCGCGGCGACCGCCTCGGCCATACGCTTCGAGCGCGCGAGGCCGAGATAGTCGTTGGAGGCGAAGTCGGCGCCCGAGCGGGCGCTGAGGCTCCGCAAACGGTCCTTGCGGGCCAGTCCGCGCAAGCTGGCCTCGTAGCGGTCGAGCAGCGCTCGCCCGTTCACTGGGCTTCGCGCTCCATCGGCTTGATGCCCAGGCGGCGGAACAGCGCGCTGTCCTTGTCCTCTCCGGGGTTACCGGCGGTCAGCAAGGTGTCGCCGACGAAGATGGAGTTGGCGCCGGCGAAGAAGCAGAGTGCCTGCATCTCGTCGCTCATCGCCGTGCGGCCGGCCGAGAGCCGCACATGCGACTTCGGCATCATGATGCGGGCAAGCGCGATCGTGCGCATGAATTCGATCGGTTCGATGGGTTCGGCCTCGCCGAGCGGGGTGCCCTCGATCGGGATCAGCATGTTGATCGGCACGCTGTCGGGCGGCTCCGGCAGGTTGGCCAAAGTCACCAGCATGTCGATGCGGTCGGCCTTCTCCTCGCCCATGCCGACGATGCCGCCGCAGCAGACCTTGATGCCGCTGTCGCGGACATTGGCCAGCGTTTCCCGCCGCTCAGTGAAGGTCCGCGTCGAGATGATCTCGCTGTAGTAGCGCTCGGAGGTGTCGATGTTGTGGTTATAGTAGTCGAGGCCGGCCTGCTTGAGCCGTTGCGCCTGGCCGACGTCGAGCATGCCGAGCGTCATGCAGGTCTCCATGCCGAGCGCCTTAACGCCTCCACCATGGCGACCACCGCGTCCATGTCACGCTCCTTGGGGCTGCGCCAGGCGGCTCCCATGCAATAGCGCGTGGCGCCCGCGTCGCGCACCTTCCTGGCCTCGGCGATGACGCGCTCGACCTCCATCAGCTTCGAGGCCTTGAGGCCCGACTGGTGGTGCGCGGACTGGCTGCAATAGCCGCAATCCTCGGGGCAGCCGCCGGTCTTGATCGAGAGCAGGCGCGACAGCTGCACCCGGTTGGGATCGAAATTCTCGCGGTGGATCGTCTGGGCCCTGAAGAGCAGGTCATTGAAAGGCAGGTCGTGGACTGCCTGCGCCGCTTCGCGGTTCCATTGAGTGGAAGCCTCGTGGGTCGACCCCAAGGCGGCGTTCAACTGTAGTTCGACGTTCATGCCATCTCCATCCTTTGGATGTCCATTCGCAACCGACTTCCGATGAACGAGAAACTTCTATTGGCCAACAGGCCATTTATTGCCGGCTCATGCGCGCCGGTTTCTGTTCAAAGGCGGCGTGTGCCTTGATCAAGGACAAGGCTTCGCTACTGGCAATCCAGCCCAATATCAAGGATCGGCGCGCTGTGCGTGATCCATCCGACCGATATCAGGTCGACGCCACGAGCACTTCTATTCGGCCTTCCTGACTGCCGAGGAAGGCACGGCGTCGAGCTTTCAGGGACTTTTGGAGACCTTCGTCGCCAAAGGATTGCCCTCGAGCCTCTATACCGATCGCGGCAGCCATTACTTCGTGACGCTCAAGGCCGGCGAGGCGGTCGACAAGAGCCGACTGACGCAGGTCGGACGGGCGCTACGGCACCTGGGCATCGAGCATATCCCGGCCTATTCGCCTGAAGCCAGGGACCGCTCGGAGCGGATGTTCTCCACCTTGCAGGATCGGCTGCCGGAAGAGCCGGCGCTGGCCGGCATTGCTGATATCAAGGCCGCCAACCGCTTCATCGCACAGACCCATCTGCCGGCTCACAACGCCCGCTTCGCCAGGCCGGCTGCAGTCCAGGACAGTGCCTTCGTCGCCACCGATCCAGCGGCGCTGGCCGAGATTTTGTGCCTCCAGGAAGAGCGCGTCGTTGCCCGCGACAACACCGTCGCCTTCGCGCGGCTGCGATTGCAGCTGCCGCAAAGTCCGATCCGACATCACTTCGTCAAAGCCACCGTCAGGATCAGGCAATACCCTGATGGCACACTCGCAATCTTCCATGGGCCGCGCCGCATTGCGCGACACGGCTCAGATGGCGCCCCAATCCAGGAACGCTGCCCAGTCGGCAGAGCCGCGTGAAACGCTTCGACGCAAAACTGAGGCGGACAAGTGATGTGCTACCAAACCGGACAACTTGATTAGCTACAATGGCTGACGCGGTCACTTGGCCCTCGCCACTCACGCCAATGTTTAGGGGTCACAAAAACTCTCAGTCCAGTCGCTGAGGCAACCCAAATCCTTGCTCCCACCGGCGCGGGAACACCAGGGCGGTGATTTCGAAGGCCTCAAGGACCGCGAGTTCCAAGTCGACGCCGGACGGTGCGCTTTCTATCGCCTTCCACTCGTGGAACCCGTAGATCATCGAGGACGTTGACCATTCTGTCGCTTGTAGTGATCGAACAGTTTGAGCTTGTCGGGATATCCGATCCGCACCTCCGACTGGCATTTCTCGCACCTATACCGACTAACCACCTTGAACCAGGAGCCCCTTTTGACGAGGGGATGCGCGCAATAAGGACATGCAAACGTAAGGTCTGCATCACTTAGGTCAAGAGGTATGGTCATCGCAACGCGGCCTTCGGACAGATAGACCCTTGTAAAACTTAGCGATGAGAGTCGAACAGTTGCATTGACCGAGATCAAGCCAGGACAATTCTGCAGTGGGCGCCCCTGTCTCTCGGAATCTTAATAGTTTTTGACATGGGACAAATCGGTTGCTTCTGCCATGTGAGACAAGCGCCTACGCGATATTGGTCGGGAGCTAAAGAGGGTGAAATATCTCGCAATTGCTGCGCTTGGCTGGTGCTTTCCGGCTGCATCTGCGAGAGCTGCGAAGTTCCTCTTCCAAACCATCCCTACAGGACGGAACGGGACTGCAAGCGTCACGAACCTCTGGGGAAATTCGACCCGGACTGCGATTGCCCCAGAAAAGGTTACAAGAACTTCAAGCAGCCGATCCCGTGTCCGCTATGACATGGAGGGGCGCGATGATACCACAACACTTTCTCGCGAACGTATCGCTGGACGACCTGAAGATGATGCAGAGGGTGTTCAGCTAGATCCGCCGCGAGCTCGGTTACCCGCCTAGGTCCTGGAAAGGAAGGCGCAGACCCTGACGAACGATCTGATCCGCGCGTTCAAAGCCGGCGTAGTGCAGGAAGACCAGCTACGCGCGTAATGGCAATCCGCCGGAAAGGCCGGCTGTTTCACGCAACGCCTGCGCCACTATCAACAAGCACCGCCGCTGAGCGGCTTCAGACGGTGCGCCTCGTCACGCTCGAAGCGGGCCATCGGCGCCTCGCCGGTCGTGCCGTGGATACGCGCGTTCGCAACCTCGCGCTCCCACTTGGCAAGATGCGCCTCGAATGCCTCCCAGCTCGTGAAGGAATGACCCGCGATCGCGTTCTTCTTCACATAGCCGACGCCGCTCTCGGTCTTGCCCTTCGTGCGCGCCCGATACGGCGCGCAGGCGCGAGGACGGAAGCCCCAATGCTTTGCGTACGCGATGAGCTTGTCGTTGAACTCAACCGACCGGCTCGCCGCGTCGTGGCGCACGACGAGCGCGCGCGGATTGTCCATCAGAACTTCCTCCGGCACGCCGCCGAAGCTCGTGAACGCGCTCTCGATCCCGGCGAACGAGTGCTCCTGCTTCTCGGCCCGGAACGCACGCACATTCAGCCGTCGCGAATGCCCGAGCGTCGCCACGAACACGAATGCCTTGATCTTCGCGCCGCCAATCTCGACCAGACGCTCGCCGAAGTCGATCTGCAGCTGTCGCCCCGGCGGCGTCTCGAACCGCGTTGTCGCCAGCGCCTCGGCCCTCAGCGCCTGACGATAGGGCTGCACGGCCCGTTGCAGTGTTCGCCGGCTGACCGCCACGCCCTTCTCGGCCAGCAGGTCCTGGCGCACCACATCCGCATTGCCGCGATGCCGAATGAACCGCTCGCGCAGCCAATCCTCAAGGCCGTCGAGCCGTTTCGGCCGCTCCGGCGACTTGAACGGCTTAACGCCGTCCGCCGCCACGTAGACCTTCACCGTGTGATGGCTGCAGCCCAGTTGCCGCGCGATCCGCTTCAGTCCCCACCCGCACGCCTTCAGGCGCAACATCTCCGCCACATCGTCTGGCGTCTTCATCACCTGCCCCCGTGGATCACTCCACGACGGGCTTTCCGTGATTCGTTGTTCGTTCATTTGCTCTCTCCTCAGCTATCCACTGAGGGGGCAATTCCTCGTGGCGCCGAGGGGGCAATTTTCCATGACGCGCGACACCGGGTACATCGTGAAGAGCTGAAGTGCCAGGGTGTGATCGCTGAACCACGCGGATCCGATGTAGTTTCGCGGGATAATCATTTTATGGCCGGCGATTTCAATTTCGACCGGACTCGTGTCGTCCGACAATCCTACGAAGAATGGCGGAATCGAAAGAGTATCCATTTTTCCTTCTTGGGCGCCGAGAGGGGCGGACAGGCCGCACGCCACGGCCACAACGGCGCAGCGCGCTGCACATGCAATCCGTAACCCGCGCATGACGCCCCCCTCCTGGTGCTCTTCCGAGTCATCTATCCATGAATTATTTGAAACAGGAAATTTGATGCTGAAATGAAAAAAATCAATGTCGGTCTACTGCCTCACGCTCGGCAGCGTTGAGGACGGCTTCTCTTAGGGAGTAAGGCAGTGCTGTCTATTCGCCTGCCGACACCGAGGGGGATTCTGTCGGTAACCGGGTTTGCCGCCGGAAGCTGTCTTGGCCTAGCCGCCCTCTATTCCTCGAGCGGAACGCTATTTGCCCAAATCGTATGAAAGGGCTTTCCACATAGCGCTCAGAGAGTTCTGCCAGTGGGATTGTTACCGCCAGCACGACAAACCCAAAAAGCACACCGAACACCGCGTAGTTTTTGGCGATCCAATCCCAACCAAACATTGCTATAAAGAGCGGCAAAAACCCCGACAACACAACGGGGTGGATCAAATAAATCCCGTAGCTGACACGGCCTAGACTCGTCATCACCGGGTTATCCAAAGCACGTGACCTTCCTGCGCCGTGGAAAAGGACCGTTACAGCCAGAAATGAAAGGCCCAGCTCAGCCATCAAAGCTTTGATACTTGCGACCGGGAACGAGAAGCGGATGCAGATCATGGCAAACAGCACCACGAATACCACCCACCCCGGGAGCTTCCTTACATCAGTGCTGGACATCACGGGAACGAGCATCCCCAATGCGAAGGATGGAAGAGCCACGTTCATCAGAACTGGAGCAAAGGGCGCGCCGAGAAACAGGTAACCGGTAGCCCAAAAAAGAAACAACACCGGAGCGATGTTGCCCAACACCGAACGGCCGAAAGCGGTTAACAGGATGAGGGGCACCATCAGCATTTCGGTTTGTAAGGTCCATGTTGCGCCATTTACATAGTTGGTGATGAGCAACGCGTTTTCAACGAGCTGCCGAGTGGTGAATGGAACAGAGGAATGGCTCGGCGGAAATAGCCAACTCAGTATCCCGAACCCGGCGGTCATGACGATTAAGGCGGGGTAGATTCGAAGTATCCGCCGCGCCGTGAAGCTTACTGCAGTCCAGGAGTCGAAAGTCGTCTCCCGCTGCAGCGAGGCCATGAGAACAGCACCACTCAGGACAAAAAAGACATTCACCGCCATCCCGCCGGCAAAAACAGAAAGCAATGCTCTGCCGGCAATGTCGGCGGGAGGCAATGTCGCCAGAGGTGCGTTCAACACGCGAGGAACGAGACGCGGGTCGGCAACGTGAATGCAATGGTGAAATACGACGCAAACAGCCGCGACACCGCGGAGGCTGTCGAGTTGAAGGTTGCGGTTTGACATGTTGGCTAGTCCTTTGGGCGGCTGCGCGACAACGATGCCTCACTTTTGAGAGGACGAGCAGGCGTTCCGACGTAGGTACCTGGCGAAATAATGTCTCCGACTACGGTTGCTCCAGCTCCGATCATGACGTCATTGCAGATCGACACCTTGTCGATGACGGTGGCACCGGCTCCAACGAAAACATTCGACCCTATGCGTACACGGCCAGCGACAGTTGAATTGACAGATATGTGAGAAAAGTCGCCTACTTGGCAATCATGCTCGACAACCGCCCCGGTGTTTACGATGACACCCCGGCCGATTAGGGCCGCTGGCCCTACGTGAGCATGATGGCCGACAAGCGCTCCCTCGCCCACCTGAGCTCGAACGCCGACTGTTGCGCTCGGAGATATGAGTGTCGCGATCGATGCGATTTGCTGATTGTACGCCGCCTTTCGGCTGAGATTGTCCCCCAGCGCGGGAAAGACGCTCCAACCAGGGATCAACCTCATGGGCAAAGTGGTGATCGCCGGAAATCCTGCGAAACCCTCGCCCGGTTGGACGTTTCCATCCACAAAGATTAGGTTCTTTATGCCGGCCGCCAAGGCGATATCGGCCACGCTACGCGCGTGTCCGCCAAACCCTAAAACGTAGATGCCGGCCTCCGATGATGACGTCACTGTACCGCTACCATCTTTCGGGCAGCCAGTTCGTCAAGCGCCTCCAGATGCTCTTGGACGACGTTCGCCCACGATCGCCTTGCCAGAACATCGTCGTAGAATCTCCGTTGTTGTCGATACAGGGTCGAGCGGTTCTGAATAGCCCATTCCAATTTTTTACCTAAGGCTTTCCAGTCATAAGGATCGAAAAGCGAGGCCTCGCGCAGTGCCGGCTCCTTTATTATTTCGCGGGTCACGTCAATATCCGCCAATATTGCCGGGGTTCCGACAGATAACGCTTCCGTGAAAGTAAATGGCATACCGCCCTCAGAAAGGCTTGGACTCACCGCCACGTCCGCGAGCTTATAGCAAGCAGCCAATTCAGACTCGGTCAGTCCGTGAACACACAAAACGTCCGACCGCAGATTGTGTTGATCTAAGAAGATCCTGACGCTCTCGTAATGACTGAAGCCGGTCAAGATGAGTTTGTGTCCCAGCCCTCTCTTTCGGAGGAGCCATTCATACGCTCGCAGCAGAGTAATCACGTTCTTCGATGGACGAAATTGGCTTGCGTAGAAAAGGAACTTCACCTTTGGGTTACTGAAGGTACTGACATACCTCTCATTGCTGGCCTTTCGGATAGCCCCGAGCAGCAACATCTCGGCGTAGGCTCGCTCAGTTGCTTCATTGTCGGCGAAACCGGTGATCGAGATAGGACGACTTAGATCGTTAGGGGCGTGAGGTATTATCTGGACTGCATTGGGATCGACGCCGAAAATCTCAACCAGGATCTTCCGCTTGATGTGGTCGCTGTAGGTGACGAAATTTTTGTTGCGTCGAATTGTGCTGGCCACTGTCTGATAGGCGTGCTGCATGGGGAGGCCGCCGAGCCTAGCAAATCCTACGGGAAATTCTGCGAGAACGACATCGGGCACGCAGGTCAGCACTGGTTCCTTCAGCTCCGCTACTCTCGGCCAGAATGCGGCTGGCGTGTACCAGGCGCTAATGCCACTCTGTCTGTTTCCGCTTTGGATCATTAAAGCGGTTTCCCGTTCCAGCATTCCTTCGTAGAGCCTGAAACGGACGCTTGATAGGGACACGAGGTTGAGCGAACTCCCGCTTCGCCAGAGGGCTCTGCCAGTCCGCCTCAACCAGTGGCGCGTCAGACTTCGGCTTCTTCTCACACATCTTGTCCCGAGGATAACGGCGGCAACGGGAATCGACAGGGATGCGCAATACAAGATGAAGGCAGTCAGGGCGGTGAAGCTTCTCGTGCTTGCAATGTGGCCCTTCAGCCATTCGGCATGGGCAACCGCCACCGGATAAAGCTTGTCCCAAATCCCCTGAAAGGGGCTGCGACGCTTTTCGGTCTCGCTCCGGCGCCGCAGTAGTTGATAAAACCGATACAGCAGCGGCGTCCGGTCAGGACCGATCAGACTGTATGTCTCGCCGGGGATGTCCGCTTCTCTGCAGAGCGTTAGCACAGAGCCCCGCGACCAGCTCGGACAAAGGATCGCGAAGTGAGCATCACCCCTGGCCGTGGCCGCTTTCAGAAACGAGGACAGATAGCGTCCTAGCCCCTCTGTCCGAAGGTCAATAGTGGGAGCGTAGGCAATGAAGATGCCGTATTTCTTCATAGGAGTTCGCGTACAGCGCGCCAATAGTGGGGTGCTAGGCGCACCAAACTTTGCTCATTGAGTTGTTCCTCAGTGGCCAAAGAACGCCTTCGCTCCGCCAAATTGAGTTCCATTGCGTTCAATTGAGCGGCCATGTCTTCAGGATCTTCCTGATCCATGAAGCTCAGACCGAGTTGAAATTGGCGATCCATCTCACGCATGGCCGGATAGTCGCTTGAGAGAGATGGAACGCCGTAGTGCGCAGCCTCAATAACGCTGAACGTGCCGTTGTCCAATTCTGTCGGGTGCCAAAGGAACGCAGATGCACCGAGTTCCTTCCGATAAGCATTCTCCGACAGTTCACCCAGAAATCTTACGTGCTGCCGAAGCGCTCGGCTACCCGCAACCACGCGGTTGAGACCTTCAAGATGCGGCAACTGGCTCTTGATGATTTCGCTCGAGCCGAAACCCGTCACGTGACAGCTCAGTTTTCCTTGGTAAACCTCATAATACAGCTGCAATGCGGTCAGCGCTCTGCGGTGATTCTTGTGAGCCGCCAAATTGGTTGTCCAGATAAAGTGTTTAGCTTCCCCACCGTCCTTCTGCTGCCGTGTGGCGTTGCCCTTTCCAGGCACCAGCATTGGGACCTTGGTTAGGCGGCGAGGATCGACACCCGCATATTGAAGAGCGTCCTGCCGGGTGAAATCCGTCGTTACCAGAACGTGATTGGCCAGCCGATTAGCCAGTAAGATCTGCTCGTCGAGATGAGAGACTCGATAGTGCCGTTGCAGATAATCGAAGACTACCAGTAATACTGGGCGCATAGGTAACATTGGAAGCGACAGCCTATCGGAAACCACTATCCATAGGTCGCAGTCACCAAGTTGTCGTATCCCATCATCAACGGCCAGATATTTCTCATAGAGGGGCTGCCAATCAGAATGGCCATCGAACAGCATTGCGGTCTTTGCTTCGTGTTTATCCAGAATGCTCCAGTTGAAAGCCCTAGTGGTCACCGATGGAGGCAAATCGGACCAATCCTTGGGAGTGTATGCAGAGGCGAGATCAAGATGGAGTAATACGACTTCCGCGGATTCGCCCGCCTGCTCGGCGCCGCGGGAGACAGCCTCCGCGAGCAACTTCGCAGCACGGAGCGTCCCGCCGCGATAAACAATGGGTAGGATGATCGCTATCCGCTTCTTTCGTGTCGGCACCGCTATTTGCGAAGCGGCGGCTACCTGCAACCGCTCGACGACACGCGTGAGATTTTTCCGCCAGGTATGCTCGAGGCTGCTCGGCTTCATAGGATCGAGCAGCACACGCTGGCTGCTTCGGATCTCGTCAATCAGGCGAGCGTCTCCCTGCAGCAATCGCTGGATTTTGGACCTTGCCTCTGCCACTGTTCGCGCCCTGCCTGGGAGGCCAGTTCCCCCAAGTTTGTCGAGCATACCGTCTGCCATAAACACCAACGGCATGCCGGCGCGCACCGCCTCAAATGGGTGGTAGTGAATATGACGTGGCTCGCGGGAGTGGTAATACATGACCCGCATTTCCCGCATGTTGCGTTCGTGGACCTCCTTGGGGACAAAGCCCAGCACGTTAGGATCTGCGAAAGCTATCGGTTGGCTTCCTCCGATCGCATAGGGCAGGCCGGCAAAATCACGCCTGAATTCTTCGAAAATAGCTCGATAGTAGGGGTTAAAGCCGATGTCCGGGCAGACAAAGAATATGCGGCGATCGCTGCCGGTCCATCCCTCCGCTATGTCCGTTGAGGATAGGCCCAGCGGGAGGTAAACAGATCGCCTTCGAAGCAGCTCGTCTTCCACCTCGTGTAAGCCTTGATAGGCTTCGCCGAACCAAAAACGATCCCCCATCCTCTCAATAGTCTTGATTCCTCCGCTAAAGTGCTTTCGAATCTTCGCGTAGCTATTCGTCCGCTCGAGTCCATAGGCCCGCCATATGGCGGCCCCTTCAAAATTTGCGGATATGCTACCGAGCGCTCCCGCCGTGTGAACAATGAAAAAGAGTAAAGAAAAATGGCGGTTGGCTACTGCCCACGCGTCGCGCCCAGGATCTCCATACCAATCTGCGCCGTTTAGGACGGCAAGATCAGTGGCCGGTATCGTCAAGTTCTGATCTTCTGAGAAGTCGATCGACGCGCTGCGAAAGCTGGGGTCGACCGGATGTGTCTTTGGAAGAAAAATCTCATTGAACCCGCATGCTTTGAGCATTGGTACTTCGAAACGGCGAGCCGAACTGTGGTTCAACAGCCACATGACCCTAGGCATTCCCGGTGCGGAAGCTCCCTGTGCAGAAATCGGATGGGCTTTGAAAGTGACATCAATATCGATCAATTGCCGGCCACCTTCCGATACCGCTCTTCGAACAACCTGCAGCCGAACTCATAGAGCTCAAAATCGTTCGAATTCAAAGCACGAAGCCGAGCCTGCGCGGCGGATGAGAGGTGCACGTCCAATTCCCTCGATCTGTTTTCGCGCGCCGCGGGAACAGAGTAGGGCAGGGAGTTCTTGAAGCTGGCTTGAAACAACCTGATGGAGTCCTGAAACCGTTCAACGACTCCGAAAAAGCGGAAGACGGTCTGGAGATTGCGTTTTGCGCTTTCTAACATCCCAGGCTTGTCAGGTGCGTCGGCTAAATACCTGGTCTGCACGTCTCTGATGTGGCCTTCGATGTACAAATTGGGGGACATAACAAATTCCTCGAGGGTCGCCGTCTGCGAGAAGCGAAGCGCTTCGATCTGATAGGGCTCCATGACGTTCAACCAGGCTTCCGTAAGATTGCTGGGGTTCGACCACGATTTCCACTGCGAGATAGCTCTTGCTAGAGGGTGCCGCAGGAAAGTGATGAATATGAATTTCCTGCCGGTTTCCTTTAATAGGAAGTAATCATAGTGCCCCCAGTAGAGCCGATATGGGCTCCGCTCGTCCCGGGTTACCGCCATGTCGCCCATAAACGGCGGCGCCACTCGGGATTGGTCAGCAATATTTTCTATTAGATATTCAACGAACGCCGTTCCAGCCGTCTTGGGGATGTGCACGAAAGCGATGGGGCAGGTTGGGTTTCGCAAATCCTCCAGTCCGGGTTTGCGCAGAAGGTTGAAGAGAGATTTCATCCCGAGAAATTCTTCTCATAGAATTTGATAGCCTGTTCGATCGGCGCATCCAACACGATACGCCCCTCAGCTAAAACCAGCCCCCGCTGGCATAGTTGCCGTACGGTAGTCAGGTCGTGGCTGGCGAGAATCATGATTTCGGACTGCTCGACCAAGTTCATGATTCTGGATCGAGCCTTTCCCATGAAACGGGCGTCCCCGGCTCCAACGACTTCGTCCAGAAGAAGAATGTCACCGCTGATCGACGTCGAAACCGCAAATGCCAGACGGACTTGCATCCCCACAGAGTATGTCTTTAGCGGATAGTCGATGAACTCGCCAAGGTCCGCGAACTCGACTATCTCAGCTTCCATCGATCGCATCGCCTTCGGTGAAAGACCAAGCAGCAAACCCCGATAAAGGATGTTCTCGCGCCCCGTGGCGTCGGGTTCGAAGCCCAGACTCAGATCGAGCATTGATCTGACTGTCCCGCGAACTTCTCTGCTGCCTGATGAAATTGGATAAAGACCGGCAACCATCTTGAGGAACGAGCTCTTGCCGGCGCCATTATGACCAAGCAACCCGATTCGCTCCCCTTGGTCCACACGCACAGAAACATCCTTTAGTGCATGGATGTCACTCAGATCGCGCTTAGTCCTGCCCTGACTTAACCAGCCGGCAACTAAGGACTTCAAAGACCTTTCGCGGAAGGCCACTGATGCGTAGTGCAGGTTGACGTCTCGGAGACGAATTGTGTTTGTCATAGATAGAAGATCACCCGCTTCTCGGAACTGCGCCCAACCAGGATGGCAATTGCCCCGAGACTTACAATCGTTCCGATGGACCAGCCGTAGTTCTCTACGGTCGGCCATTGCCCATGCAAGAGCGGGGATCGAGCGATCTGAAGTAAGTGAAATATGGGATTGAAATCCACGAGCGCATGCAGATCACCGCTTCGAAACGTGGAGGGCTCAAAGTAGATCGGAGATACAAACCACATTGCCTGCATGATCAGCCCCAAAGCGTGAGGCAAATCACGAAGGCGCGCTGCGATGTAGGCAGTGATGGTCGCTCCGGCCCATGCGACGAGTCCGAGGATCGGAAAAGCGGTGAGAGCGGCAAGCCAGCACCAGCCAAAATTCTGGGGCATAACGATGAGCACCCATCCAATAAGCGCAACACTCCCAGTGGCAAGCACAATCAGGCCCGTCAAAGCATTCCGCAGTGTATAGATCGCGAGGGGGTGCCGTGTTTGCTTGATATACGCGTCAGCCTGCACAAATGCCAACGATCCTCCGATCACCGAGCTCACCACGTACTCCCACATGATCATGCCTGACAGGATGTAAGGCGCGTACTCCGCAATCCGCATTCCAAAGATTCGGCTGAAGACCAGAGACAGCAGCAAAGTCAGGCCAAGAGGCTGGATTATCGACCAGAACAAGCCAAAGAAAGAGCGTCGCCATCGCGAACGCAAATCCGAGATCGACAGGTGCCACCAGAAATGTCGGGCTGCCCAGATGCCCTTACAGTAATCCACAATCAATCCCTCAGCGGCCGACGCTATTATCGAATTTGGAGGAGACATCCCCAGAACGAGCGTATCGCAGCACAGACGCCATCGATCTGGTCTTGGCTCAAACCGGGGTAACTCGGCAGGTTGACACCACGGGCGCTCAGCCTCGCAGCAATTGGAAATTCCCCCTCTGCTCGACAGTGGGGCATCGTGTGGGTCTGCGGAAAAAAGGGCCGAGTTTCGATCCCCCGTTCCGCCAAATAGGATCGAAGCGAATCACGGTCCTGAGGATGATCGACAATCACTGAGCACATCCAATGGGAGTGTACTACGTCCCCCACGGCGTCATGTGTCCGCAAAGGCAGCTGAGACAATCCGGCACGATAGGCCTGCGCCACTTGAGCCTTCAGGGCTAGGATCTCGGGCGCCACCTCCAACTGCGCTAATCCGATCGCCGCCTGGATATTCGTCATCCGGTAATTGTAAGCTAAGATGTCGTGCCAGTACTCGCGGGTCGATGAGACTCCTTGGTTCTTGAGTCTGCGGCATCGCCTCATGATCTCTGGGTCGCGCGTCACCACCATGCCGCCTTCACCGGTTGTAATTGTCTTATTGCCGAAAAAGCTGAAGGTTGCCGCGTCACCGAATGTCCCGACATGTTGACCATTCCATTTGGACCCGAACGCTTCTGCACAATCTTCTATCAGCAGCAGGTTGTGTTTTCGGCAAATGGCGAGGATCGACGTCATATCGCAGGGATGTCCGTAAAGATGGACAGCCATTACCGCCTTCGTCCGCGGCGTTATGGCGAGTTCGGCCGCTTCGGGATTCATCTGCAGTGTGTCTTCAATCGAATCCACAAAGACCGGCTTTGCCCCAGTCTGCAAGATGGTGTTCACGGTCGCTATGTAGGTCAGAGTAGGAACTACCACCTCATCGCCTGGTCCTATTCCCAACGCGTCAAGCGCCAAATGAATAGCAACGGTCCCGTTCGCGACGCTTGTAGCTTCGTTCGCTCCGATAAATTCCGCGAAGCCTGTTTCGAATTTGGAAACGAAATCGCCACGAGATGATATCCAGCCGGAGTCCAGGCAGGCGTTCACGTACCTTGATACATTCCCGCCTAGGTATGGTTGGTAGACTGGAATCTGCAGTAAATTAGCTGCACCGAATGAACTCGGCAAAGCTGCACTTTTCATCAAAGTAAGCCCCCTCACGCGGTTCATGTATAGTAGCGCTAAAGCAGGAAGGGGCTCAACTAGTTACTTGAAATCTGCCTAATTTTTGCACAGCCTAGATTGCACTCTCCGAGAGACTAAGTGAGAGGATCCCGTCGCGGCAACAGCTGAAGTCTCTTAGCCAGTTTCGGCAGAACTCCAGCCTTCGACGACGATCATCGCGTGGCGCCGATCGCCTAGGGGGGAAAGATTGTCAAAGCGCAAGCGGCGATCAGGCATATTGACCTCCTGTGGCAATCGACCCGGCGATGTTGGCGGGGGAGGTATGTTGCCCCGCCGAAGGGCAGTTCGTGCAGACTGTGCTGCCGACATCGAGCAGGACGTCCTCACGTGGCAGATGATCGGGCAACGGTTTGCGATGGGACTGCCGCTCGGCCGACGGCTTGCCGACGAACGGACGGCTCTCCTGGAGGCGAGCAACATCGGCGTCGAGGTCTTCGAGCGCGAGCGCAAGCTGGTCGGGATCAAGCTGCTCGGAACTGCGGCCGAACTGCGCCCGCTGGAGCTTTTTGATGATCGACTGAAGCTGCTCGATCTCCCCATCGCGGCTCTCGACCGCAGCCGCCATGTCGCGCACGAGACGCTGCAAAAGCTGCGGGTCGGAACGCAGATTTTCGAGATCGATCAACATGACCGAATCTATCACAAACGGCCCCAAAACCCGAGGATTCCGGGCTTTTCCGGCACCATCGGCAGGCCGATTTCAGCCGGCGAGCGCCGGCTGTCAAACGGCTTCCAAAAGTGACCCCGGATCGGCGTCCAATTTTGCATGCCGATTCACAGGTGATGGAGGAACGTCTTCGTTTCGTGGCCCGTCTTCTCGAGGGAGAAGGGATG
>SAQE01000101.1 GCA_004020545.1 Mesorhizobium sp.
GCTCGAAAAGCCAAGCAATTGGCTTTTCGTCCGCTACGCGGACCGCTTCTCACCCTCTCGCCGCCGCTTCCAGCTTATCGATCTCGATCTTGCCCATCTTCATCATCGCGTCCATGACGCGGCCTGCCTTGGCCCGGTCGGGATCCTGAAGCAGCCGCGGCAACTGTTCCGGCACCACCTGCCAGGACACGCCGAACTTGTCCTTCAGCCAGCCGCAAGGGCCGGGCTCGCCGCCGCCTTCGGTAAGCCTTGCCCAGAAATGATCGACCTCGGCTTGCGTCTTGCAATCGATCGACAGCGAGATCGCCTCGGTGAACTTGTATTGCGGACCGCCGTTCAGCGCCAGGAACGGCACGCCGTCGAGCTCGAACGAAGCGACCAGCACCTTGCCTTCCAGGGGGTGGCCCTTCGGCCAGCGCGTCAGGCTCAGCACTTTCGCATTCTGGAAGATCGAAATGTAGTGGTTCATCGCCTCTTCGGCCTGGCCGTCGAACCACAGGAAAGTGGTGATCTTCTGCATCGTTTTCTCCTTCGTGCTCTGTCGTGAAAGGGATCAGGCGGCGCCCTTGGCGCCATGCTGGAGGGACGCAAGACGGGCATCGAGCTGGGCATAGCTGTCTGCCATGCCGCTGGTCATGCCGGTGCCAAGCGCGCCGTCGCGCGCCGCCTGCGAAGCATAGAGGATCGTCTGCGTCAGCAGCGTCTTGCCGTTGACCTCGGTGAACACAACCGTTCCCAGCGTCTCGCCGCCGGTCCAGTCTTCGTCGAACAGCTCCGTGGCGACGATCAGGCTCGGCCGCACGATCTCGCGATAGGTGGCGCTCATGCCCATTGCCTGCCCGTCGCGGTGGCGCCAGACATAGCGCGCCGCGCCGCCCACCTTGAGGTCGATCTCGCAAATCTCGAGCCGCCAGCCATCCGGGCCATGCAGCCAGCCCTTGAGCAGTTCCGGAATGGTCCAGCAGTCGAACACCATCGGCCGCGGCGCATCGAACGTGCGGGTTATCCGGACCTCGCGATCGCTGGGGGTTGTCACGGTCAGCGTTGCCACAGTTGGGCCTGGCAGTCTCGTCGTACTCATCGATGTCCTCTTCCGCTTGCGTTTCCTGGACCCAAGGACGCTCGGTCGGGCCTCGATCCGACACGGGCTGCGACTTTTCCGATAGGCCGAATGTGCCCGGCTTTGCCTATTGTTCCGCCTCGCCCGGGTTCTTCTTGGCTTGCAGGGCACCGAGCAGCGCATCGAGCCGCTGGAAATTGCCTTCCCAGATCTTGCGGTAGCGCTCCAGCCATTCCGTAGCCTCGGCCAAGGGTTTCGCTTCGAGCCGGCACGGGCGGCGCTGGGCATCGCGGCCGCGCGAGATAAGTCCCGCATTCTCGAGCACCTTGAGATGTTTCGAGATCGACGGCTGGCTCATCGCGAACGGCTCGGCCAGTTCCATCACCGAGGCCTCGCCCTGGATGAGACGCGCAAGGATGGCGCGTCGCGTCGGGTCGGAAAGCGCTGCAAAGGTGGCGTCGAGCTGATTCATATTTCATAGCCAAATGGATATATACCTAATTGGCTATATACGAGTAAACATAGGAGGTCAATCAGGCTTCCTGGCGCAGCGCAAAATTGTGGCAACGCGGCACCGTGACGGCTATAACCGCTGCCGACCAAAGATCAGCGCCCGCCGCGCATCGGCGCGGCCAGCCAGCAAGGAATGCGATGCCTGCCTATCGTTCCCGCACCACCACCCATGGCCGCAACATGGCCGGCGCCCGCGGCCTGTGGCGCGCCACCGGCATGAAGGACAGTGACTTCGGCAAGCCGATCATCGCGGTGGTCAATTCCTTCACCCAGTTCGTGCCGGGCCACGTGCACCTGAAGGACCTTGGCCAACTGGTCGCGCGCGAGATCGAGAAGGCCGGCGGCGTCGCCAAGGAGTTCAACACGATCGCCGTCGACGACGGCATCGCCATGGGCCACGACGGCATGCTCTATTCGCTGCCGTCGCGCGAACTGATCGCCGACTCTGTCGAATACATGGTCAACGCCCATTGCGCCGACGCCATGGTCTGCATCTCCAATTGCGACAAGATCACGCCCGGCATGCTGATGGCGTCGCTTCGTCTCAACATCCCGACGGTCTTCGTCTCTGGCGGGCCGATGGAAGCCGGCAAAGTGGTGCTGGCCGGCAAGGCGCAGGCGCTCGACCTGGTCGATGCCATGGTCGCCGCCGCCGACGACAAGATCTCCGACGAGGACGTCAAGGTCATCGAGCGCTCAGCCTGCCCGACCTGCGGCTCGTGCTCCGGCATGTTCACCGCCAATTCGATGAATTGCCTCACCGAGGCGCTCGGCCTCTCGCTGCCGGGCAACGGCTCGACTTTGGCTACCCATGCCGACCGCAAGCGCCTGTTCGTCGAGGCCGGCCATCTGATCGTC
Organism: Mesorhizobium sp.; assembly: GCA_004020545.1. Taxonomy (GTDB): domain Bacteria; phylum Pseudomonadota; class Alphaproteobacteria; order Rhizobiales; family Rhizobiaceae; genus Mesorhizobium. The sequence goes on from SAQE01000101.1 coordinate 2,432, forward strand.
GACCTCGCCCAGCGCTACTACGAGCAGGAGGACCAAAGCGCGCTGCCGCGCAGCATCGCCTCCAAGGGCGCCTTCGAGAATGCGATGGCGCTCGACATCGCCATGGGCGGCTCGACCAACACGGTGCTGCACATCCTTGCCGCCGCGCACGAGGGCGAGGTCGACTTCACCATGGAAGACATCGACCGGCTGTCGCGAAAAGTGCCGGTGCTGTGCAAGGTGGCGCCGGCCAAGGCCGACGTGCACATGGAGGACGTCCACCGCGCCGGCGGCATCATGGCCATCCTCGGCCAGCTCGACCAGGCGGGACTGATCAACCGCGACCTGCCGACGGTCCATACGGCTTCCCTCGGCGAGGCGCTCGACCACTGGGACATCGCGCGCACCTCCGCCGAGAATGTGCGCGAGTTTTTCCGGGCGGCGCCCGGTGGCGTGCCGACGCAGGTCGCCTTCAGCCAGGATCGCCGCTGGGATGAGCTCGACATGAACCGCGAGACGGGTGTCATCCGTTCGGCAAAGACGCCGTTCTCGAAGGACGGCGGCCTTGCCGTGCTGAAGGGCAATCTGGCGCTCGACGGCTGCATCGTGAAGACCGCCGGCGTCGACGAGTCGATCCTGAAATTCACCGGCCCGGCCCGCGTCTTCGAGAGCCAGGACGCCTCGGTCAAGGCGATCCTCGGCAACGAGATCAAGGCGGGCGACATCGTCGTCATCCGCTACGAGGGGCCGCGCGGCGGCCCCGGCATGCAGGAGATGCTCTATCCGACCAGCTATCTGAAGTCGAAGGGCCTGGGCAAAGCCTGCGCGCTGATCACCGACGGCCGCTTCTCCGGCGGCACGTCTGGCCTGTCGATAGGCCATGTCTCGCCGGAGGCTGCCGAAGGCGGGTTGATCGGTCTGGTCCAGGAGGGCGATACGATCGAGATCGATATCCCGAACCGCAAGATCCATCTGGCCGTCAGCGAGGCCGAGCTCGACACCCGCCGCGCGGCGATGGAGTCCAGAGCCGCCCTGGCCTGGAAGCCCGAGGAAAAGCGCAAGCGCAAGGTGACGACCGCGCTGCGCGCCTACGCCGCCTTCGCCACCAGCGCCGACAAGGGCGCCGTGAGGAAAGTGCCGGAATAGGGCACGACCTTCCCTTCTCCCCTTGTGGGAGAAGGTGGATCGGCGCGTAGCGCCGAGACGGTTGAGGGGTGCTCCAGCTTGGCGATAAGTTTCGCCGGCCAGAATTTCCAGCGCGCCTTACTCCGTCCAACACCCCTCATCCGGCCGCTTCGCGGCCACCTTCTCTCACAAGAAGGGGAGAAGCGAAGGCGCTACGGCATCAGCTGATACTCATAAAGCTTCTGGTAGAGCCCGCCTTGCTTGAGCAGTGTCTTGTGCGGGCCGATTTCCTGCACCTTGCCGTTCTCCAACACCACGATGGTATCGGCCTGGTGCACCGTCGACAGCCGGTGCGCGATCACGATCGTCGTGCGTCCGACGGTGAGCTGCTGCAGCGCGTCGCGGAACAGCGCTTCCGATTCGGCGTCGAGCGCGCTGGTCGCTTCGTCCAGAAGCAGGATCTCGGCATCGCGCAGCATGGCGCGCGCGATCGAGATGCGCTGGCGCTGGCCGCCGGAGAGCAACGAGCCGTTCTCGCCCACCTCCGTCTCGTAGCCCTTGGCCATGGCGCTGATGAAGTCATGCGCATTGGCTGCCTTGGCGGCGGCGATGACCTCTTCGTCGGTCGCGTCCTCACGGCCGAGGCGGATGTTGTGCATCACGGTGCCGGCAAACAGGAACGTGTCCTGGCTGACATAGGCGATCTTCTGCCTGAGCGAATCGAGCGTTGCGTAGGAGATGTCCTGGCCGTCGAACATCACCTTGCCGCCCTGCGGGTCGTACATGCGCATGATCAGGTTGAGGATCGTCGACTTGCCGCTGCCCGATGGCCCGACCAGCGCCGTCATCTTGCCGGCCGCGAGCGTCAGGCTGAAACCTTCGAAGACCGGCGGGCTCTCCGGATAGGCGAAGCTGACATTGTCGAACCGGATTTCGCCAGGGCCCGACTGCAGCGGCCTGGCGTCGGGCCTTTCGGCCAGCGTCAGCGGCCGGTCGGCGAGTTGGAACATCATGCGCACGCCGACGATGCCGGTCTCCAGTGAAATGCGCACGCGCGCCAGGCGCTTTGCTGGCTCATAGGCGAGCAGAAGTGCGGCGATGAAGGCCATGATGTTGCCCGGCATCTGGCCACCCTCCAGCACCAGGAAGCCGCTGACCAGCACGGCGCCGGCAATCGCCAGCCCGGCTAGCGTTTCCATCACCGGGCTGGTGGCGGCTTCCAGCGTGGCGATGTTGTTGGCGCGGTTCTGCACGTCGGCAACCGCCTTGTACATGCGCTTGCGCATGGCGCCTTCGAGGTTGAAGGATTTGACGACGCGCACGCCGATCGCCGTCTCCTGCATCACATGCACGATCTGGCCGAGCGAGCGGAATTCCATCGAGGCAATCTTGCGGACGCGCTTCAGGATGCGGTTCACCCCATAGATTGCGACCGGCCCGATGACGAAGCAGATCAGCGACAGCGCCGGCTGCTTCCAGACCATAACTGCCACCAGGGCAATCAAAGTCACCAGATCACGCACATAGGATGTGACGACGAGATCAAGCACGCTGCGAGCCGCCTGCGCGTTGTTGGTCATGCGCGTGATCAGTTCGGACGATGAGGTCGCATGGTAGAACTCGATGCCTTGCGCCAGGATGCGGTCATAGATCTTGCGTTGCCGGTCGGCGATGATGGCGTTGCCAACGCGGCTCATGAGGTACGCTTGGACGAAATTGGCGATGCCCTTGGCGATGAAGATCGCGGCGACCGCCAAGGCAATCCAGTTAACGCGTTCGACTCTTTTATAGATCACGAATTCATTGGTGATTACGCTAAGGATCCAGGCGCTGGCTGCGGTCGTGGCGGCCACCACCAGCATCGACACCATGGCGGCGCCATAGCCGAATTTATGCTCGTGGAAGGATTCCCGCACCAACCTCGCGATGAGGTGCTGGTTTTCCGTCGAACGGAAGAAGCGAAACAACGGCCGATCCCACGCCTGTGATTTTCGGATTCGCCACGAGGGCGAGAGGCGGCTTATAGAGCGAGTTGCCGTCGGATGGAACCGTTCGCAGCCAGGGAACAAAACCGCTGCGGCGGGGTGTCTTTTCGGCCACCATATGCGCTGATTCTGGACAGGGATGACGAGAATGGATTTCGACCTCATCGTGCGCGGCGGCACGCTGCCGGATGGCAGGATTGCCGACATAGCCATTGCCGGCGAAACCATCCGCGCGATCGAGCCTCAACTGTCGGGCTCGGCCCGCAGCGAGGTCGATGCGCGCGGCAACCTCGTCTCGCCGCCTTTCGTCGATCCCCACTTCCATATGGACGCCACGCTCTCCTACGGTATTCCACGCATCAACGCGTCGGGCACCTTGCTCGAAGGCATTGCGCTCTGGGGCGAGTTGAAGCCGCTGTTGACGCACGAGGCCGTGCGCGATCGCGCGCTCGCTTATTGCGACTGGGCAGTGTCGATGGGTCTGCTTGCCATACGCAGCCATGTCGATGTCTGCGACGACCGGCTGCTTGCGGTCGAAGCCCTGCTCGACGTGAAGAAAACGGTCGCGCCCTATATCGACCTGCAATTGGTCGCCTTTCCGCAAGATGGGCTCTATCGCTCGCCGAAGGCGCGCGAAAACACCATCCGCGCGCTCGATCTCGGCGTCGACATCGTCGGCGGCATCCCACACTTCGAACGTACGATGGCCGACGGTACCCACTCGGTGACGGAGCTTTGCGAGATCGCCGCCAAGCGCGGCCTGATGGTCGACATGCATTGCGACGAGACCGACGATCCGCTGTCGCGCCATATCGAGCAGCTTGCCTATGAAACCCAGCGCCTCGGCCTCCAGGGCAGGGTAGCCGGCTCGCATCTCACCTCGATGCACTCGATGGACAATTACTACGTTTCGAAGCTCTTGCCGCTGATCGCCGAGGCCGGCGTCTCGGCCATCCCCAATCCGCTGATCAACATCATGCTGCAGGGGCGCCACGACACCTTTCCGAAGCGGCGCGGCCTGACCCGGGTCAAGGAGATGCTGGCGCTCGGCATCCGCGTCGGCTGGGGCCAGGATTGCGTGCTCGACCCCTGGTATTCGCTGGGCACCGCCGACATGCTCGACGTCGCCTTCATGGGCCTGCATGTCGCCCAGATGTCGAGCCCGGCCGACATGGCGCGCTGCTTCGACATGGTCACCAACGTCAATGCCGCCATCATGGGCCTCGACCATCTGGGCCTCGCCGTCGGCAAGCGGGCGAGCCTTGTGGTGCTCGACGCGGGCAATCCGATCGAGGCGGTACGCCTTCGCCCCGAGCGCTTGTGCGTCATCGCCAGGGGCAAGGTGGTGGCGGAGCGCACCAAGCAGGAGACCAGGCTGTCGATCGCCGGCCGCCCGGCGCAGGTGAACCGGCGGCACAAGTCGGACTAGAGCCAGCCGATTTCCGCCGCTGGTCTTACCGGTTCCCCGGATTTCCCTCGTCAAACCGGCTGCGTGCAGCTAGGGAGCGGCATGGCTCCACTCGCCCGCAATTTCACGATCAGGAACGTTCTGCGCACCGGCATCCTCTTGATGCTGGCCGGCGATTTCATGTTCGCGCTGAACGACGCGATGGGCAAATGGCTGGTTGCCTCCTTCTCCGTCGGCCAGGTCGTGCTGATCCGCTCCATCGGCGCCTTTTTCGTGCTAGGGCCGATGATCGCCAACCAGGGCGCGGGCAAGCTGTTCCAGATGGAAAGGCCGCTGCTGCAGCTCCTGCGCGTGGTGGCGACCACGCTCGATACCGGGCTCTTCTATGCGGCTGTCGTCTATCTGCCGCTCGCCGACGTGATGAGCTTCTACATGGCCGGACCGATCTATGTCGCCGCGCTATCGCATCTCCTGCTCGGCGAAAAGGTCGGCTGGCGTCGCTGGCTGGCGATCCTGGTTGGCTTCTGCGGCGTGCTGATCATCCTGAAACCCTCGTCGGCCGCGTTCTCCCTGTCGTCGACCTATGCGCTGATCGGCAGCATCGCCTTCGGCTTTGCCATCATTCTCGGCCGGCGTTTGCGTGGAACGAGTGACACGACACTGGTCACCTGGCAGACCATCGGCACGCTGATTGTCGGCGGTGCACTCACCGTCGGCGCCTGGCGGACTCCGACCGCGCTCGACTTCGGCGCCATGCTTCTGCTCGGCGTCGTCTCCTGCGCCGCCCATCTGATGATCACCAGGGCGTTGAAGCTGGCGCCGGCCTCGACGCTGGCGCCGCTGCATTACAGCCTGCTTCTGTGGGCCGTCGTCTTTGGCTTGGTCTTCTTCGGCGACGTGCCGAGCCCGCGCATCCTGGCCGGCTCGGCCATCGTCGTGCTCGCCGGCATCTTCATCTTCCATCGCCAGAAGGTGGTGGAAACCGAGGTGCCGGCCGAGAACGTGCCGAAGGGCGTGAACTAGGGGGCGGCGGAGCACCCTCTGTCGCCGGCGCCGAAGCGGATGCTGCCGAGCTGCGCCTAGGCGCTGTGCCGGTGTCGTTTGATCGTTTCAATAAAGGCACGCAAGGTCGACGGTACATGGCGATAGCCGGGATAATAGAGCGCCAACCCAGGTATCGGCGGACACCAGTCGGTCAACACTGTCACGAGCTGGCCTGAGCGCAGGTCGCTACTGGCGAAGGACTCAGGCACATAGGCGATCCCCAGACCATTCACCGCCGCCTGGACCATCAGGCCGTTGTCGTCGAGCGAGAGCGGGCCGGGGACATCGATCGAGAGTTCCTGGTCGTTGCGGCTGAACTCCCAGAAGTACCGTTTGCCGCTTGGCAATCTCTGGCGGATGCAGGCATGGTGCCGCAAATCCTCAGGCGTGGCCGGCGGCTTCCGGCCAGCCAGATAGGCCGGCGCGGCAACCGCGACAAAGCGCGTGGGACCACAGAGCGGCATTGCAATCATGTCTTGCGGTATTGCGTCGGCCAATCGCACGCCGGCATCGAAGCCGTCGCGGACGATGTCGACGAGGCGGCCTTCCGAAACCAGATCCAGCTCGACGCCTGGATATTGCCTGAGGAAATACGGCACGACATGGCTGAGCAGCCATGTCGCCGCAGCCTTGTTTGCATTGATGCGCAATGTTCCGTTCGGCGCGCCGCGATCGTCGGCAAGCTGGTCCAGGGCAGTATCCAGCTCGCGCAGCGCCGGCTCCAGAAGTTGGAGCAGCCGCTGTCCGGCCTCGGTAGGTGACACACTACGGGTCGTGCGGTTGAGGAGCCGCACGCCCAGCGTCTTTTCAAGTGCGATGATGGTGTGGCTGAGCGCCGAGCGCGATACGCCCATGGCATCGGCCGCCTGGCGAAAGCTGCGCTTGCTGGCTACCGCACGGAACGCTTCCAACTCATTGAAGGTCGGCCGAGCCATTGGTGAAAATCCTTCACGAACTCATCAAAGTTTGTCTATCTTATTCAACGAATGAGAACTGTCTATCTCCCTGGCAGCCCGCCAAGGGCTGACCCGTTCGCGCCGGCCGTGGCCACATCCGGTCTGCCGGCACGCGCGATCACACCAAGGAAAAGGATATCGCCATGAGCATGAAGTTGACGCGAGATGAACTGGTCGCCCGCCTCGTCAAAGCCGGTGAACTTGAAGTCGCCGGCGCGCCGGCGGCTGAAATCGCCGGCTATTTCGACCTCGAGAATTTTCGCTTTCATGGACCGGACGGTTTTGAAACCGACTTCGGCGGACTGAACAGCTATTTCGCGGCGATCCGCGCTGCATTCGAGGATCGCCGGATCCGGCGCGGCATTATGGTGGTCGAAGGAAACGTGGTTGCGTGCCAGACCTGGATAACCGGCCGCTTTGTCCACGAGTTCGCCATGTCGCCGGCCGGGCCGTTGCCGCCGAATGGCGCCGACATCACCATGGATCTGATCAACATCTTCATATTCACCGACGACGGCCGCCTGGTCGAGGAGTTCGTCCGTACCGACTATCGGAGCTTCCTGAGGCAGCTCGGCGCCGAGGGGCGATAAGTCGGTCCTAGCCTGGTTGACGAACAATCCTGTTCAGCCGTTCCGTATCGCCGCGAGGTGCCTGGAGAACTCCGCCGCCTCCATCAGCGCCTTGCAGCGGGCGAAGCGGCCGTCGGCATAGGCGCGGAAATCGTCGGCCGGGTTGTCGTTGGCGAGCTGGATCAGGCCCCACAGCGTCCAGAGCAGATCGCACATCGCCTTGTGGATGACGACGCGGCCGCGCTCGGCCGGCCACGCCTCGCCGCCGAAATAAGCGCGCATCATCTCCTCGTCCTGGGCGGCGTCGAACTTGCCCTCGACGGAGAGGTCGCCGAGGTCCCATAATGGATCGTTCATGCCGGAATATTCCCAGTCGACGATCCACATCCGCTCGCCCGTATCGAGGAAGTTTTCGCAAAGCGGATCGCAGTGGCAGGCGGCGAGCTGGATCGGGTGCGCGGCCAATGCTTCGCGCACCACTTCCGCCTCCCGCACCACGTCGTGATAACCCGGTGGCAACGCGACATCCTTGGTCGACAGCACCTTCAGATAGTCGTCGATCATCGCGAACAGCTCGAAGCGGAAAGGGAAGACCGCGCCGGACGAATGCAGCTTGCGGAAGGCCTCGCCCGCGCGCGCCGGGCTCCCCTTGCGCGTCTTGAATTTCTCTGGCGACATCGTCTCGGCGCCAACCACGAAACGCGTCGCCATGATGCCGGTCGCGGCATCGACATGCAGCACCTCGGGGCTGACGCCGGCCTTGGCCGCTTCGCGCGCCGCCACCGCCTCGTTGGCGCGGTTGATGTATTCCTGCGTGCCCTTGCCGGGAATGCGCAGGCAGACCTCTCCGGCCCTGTAAACACGGTTGGTAAGGCCGCCCAGCCGCTCCAGTGAACCCTCGTAGCCGGCAAGCGCCGGAATGGCGGCCAGCGCCGCGCGCGCCTCTTCCATCGTCACTCCCTTTACCATCACGCCATGTTTATGGCGGAACGGTTCCACAGTTTTTGCCGCTTGGCTACCATGGGAGGACGCGAATCGGCAGCGGGAGCGGCAATGACGGACGGCAAGCACAACAGCGCGCTGAGCGCGGCTTACGCGGCGACGCGGCCGGACGAAGTCGCGGCGATCTACGACAACTGGTCCGAGACCTACGATGCCGACATGTCGGCGGCGGGCTATCGGCATCCGACGATCTGCCTGGCGCTGCTTGCCCGGCATCTGCCGCGCGGCGCCGAGCCTTTGCTCGATGCGGGGGCCGGCACCGGCCTGATCGGCGAGTGGCTCGCCATCACCGGCTATCCACGCGTCGAGGCGCTCGACATCTCGCAAGGCATGCTGGACAAGGCGGCCGCGAAGGGCGTCTATACGGCCCTGCATCGCCTTGCGCTGGGCGGTGCCTTGCCGTTCGCCGACGGCTATTATGCCGGCATCGTTTCGGCCGGCGTCTTCACCTCTGGCCATGTCGGGATCGAAGGCCTGGACGAGCTGATCCGCATCTGCCGGCCTGGCGGCATCATCGTGCTGACGGTGAAAAACACACTTTGGCAGACTGGTTTTGCGGAGCGTATCGCCGACCTCGAGAAGCAGGGCGTCATAACCCGCGCCGAAGAGACACGACCTTACGCTTCGATGCCCGGCGAGGGCGACACGGTGCCGAGCCGAGGCCTGGTGCTGCGCGTGGTCTGACCTGCCTCACTGGGATCAGGCCTTTATCTTCTCTCCAGCCCGATCGTACATCGGCTCGAGATGGATCCTGGCCGGCGTGCGTTCCATCGCCACCACCAGCTCATACTCGCCCGAGGCAAGGAAATCGTCGCCGACACCGTCGGCATTGCGCACATAGCCGTAGCCGATGTTCTTGGCCAACGTGTAGCCGTAGCCGCCGCTGGTGAGATAGCCGACCGGCTCGCCGTTGCGCAGGATCGTCTCGCGCCCGAGCAGGACGACCTCCGGATCATCGACCGTGAAGCCGGCAAAGCGTTTTGTCAGCGGCTTGCCGGCCAGTTTCTCCAGGGCTTTCCGCCCGACGAAATCGGTGTTCTTCCTGAGCTTCACCGCCCAGCCGAGACCCGCTTCCTGCGGCGTGTCGTTTGGCGTGATGTCGGAGCCCCAGGCGCGATAGCCCTTTTCCAGCCTGAGCGATTCCAGCGCCCGGTAGCCGACCGGCCGAATGTCATGCTTCTTTCCCGCCGCCATCAGCGCGTCGAAGATCTCGCCCGTGGCGGCGATCGGCACATGCAGTTCCCAGCCGAGCTCGCCGACATAGGTGACGCGCAGCGCCTTCACGATATGGCCGGCAATTCCGATCTCGCGCGCATGGCCGAAGGGGAAGACGGCGTTGGAGACATCGGCTTTCGTCACCGCCGACAGCACGTCGCGGGCGCGCGGCCCCATCAGCGACAGCGTGCCGAACTCCTCGGTGACGTCTTTCAGCGTCGTGTCGAGACCCTGGCCGATATGGTCGCCGATCCATGAAAGGTCGTGGGTGCGGAAGCCGGTGCCGGTGACGATATAGAACCGGTCCTCGCCGAGCCTCGCCACGGTGAGGTCGGCCTCGATGCCGCCGCGCGTGTTGAGAAGCTGCGTGTAGGTCAGCCGCCCGACCGGTTTGTTGATGTCGTTGGCGCAGATCCAGTCGAGCGCCTTCAGCGCGTCGGTACCGGCCATCTCGTATTTGGCGAAGGAGGACTGGTCGAATATGCCGACTTTTTCGCGCACTTGGCGGTGCTCGTCGCCGACCGGGCCGAACCAGTTCTGCCTCCCCATCGAATAGATGTCTTCAGGCTTGACGCTATCGGGCGCGAACCAGTTCGGCCGCTCCCAGCCGAGCTTGGAGCCGAACACGGCGCGGTGCGTCTTCAGCCGCTCGTAAAGCGGCGAGACGATGCGTGGGCGGCCGGACAGATATTCCTCGTGCGGGAAGCCGATCGTGTAGTGCTTGCCATAGGCTTCCAGCGTGCGGTCGCGAACCCAGTCGCGATCGCGGTGCAAGTTGGAAAAACGCCTGATGTCGACCACCCAGAGGTCGAGCGGCGCCTCGCCGTCGACTGCCCATTGCGCCAGCACCCAGCCGGCGCCGCCGCCGGACGCGATGCCGAAGGCGTTGAAGCCGGTGCCGACGAACATGTTGGAGCATTCGGGTGCTGCGCCGAGGATGAAATTGCCGTCCGGCGTGAAGCTTTCAGGCCCGTTGATCATCTGCTTCACGCCGACCTCAGCCAGCGCCGGCACACGCTCGACCGCCTGGGCCATATGCTGCTCGAAATGGTCGTAGTCGTCGTCGAACAGGCGGAACTCCCAGTCGTTGGGAACGTCGCCCCCCGGGAGATCAGTCGTCCAGGCCTGCGGGTTCGGCTCGTAGCCGCCCATCACCAGCCCGCCGACTTCCTCCTTGAAATAGGTGCGGCGGTCGGGGTCGCGGATCGTCGGCGCATCGTTGGCGAGCCCCTCGATCTTATCGGTGATGATATACTGGTGCTTGACCGGCTGCAGCGGCACGTTGATGCCGGCCATCGCGCCGACCTGCCTTGCCCATTGTCCGGCGCAGTTCACCACCTTGTCGCAGGCGATGCCGCCTTTTGAAGTCTTCACCGCGGTGATGCGGCCGTCCTTCATCTCGAAGCCGGTGACGCGCACGTTCTCGAACAGCTTGGCGCCATGCATGCGCGCGCCCTTGGCGAGCGATTGCGTGATGTCGGAGGGGCTGGCCTGGCCGTCGGTCGGCAGCCAGGAGGCGCCGACGAGGTCGCTTGTTTCCATGAGCGGCCACATGCGTTTCACCTCGGCCGGCGACAGAAGCTGCATGTCCATGCCGAAGCTTTTCGCGGTCGTCGCCAGCCGCTTGAACTCGGTCCAGCGGTCGGCATTGGTGGCGAGCCTGAGGCAACCGGTCATCTTCCAGCCGGTTGCCAGCCCGGTCTCGGCCTCGAGCCCCTTGTAGAGCTCGACAGAATATTTGAGCACGCGCGTGATCGAGGCCGAAGAGCGCAACTGCCCGACGAGGCCGGCCGCGTGCCAGGTCGAGCCCGAGGTCAGCTTGCCCTGTTCCAGCAGCACCACGTCGGCCTTGTGGTCGCGCGCCAGATGATAGGCGGTCGAGCAGCCGATGATGCCGCCGCCGATGACGACGATCCCGGCATGGCTGGGCAAGGTCATGGCTTGGTTCCGTATTTCGTCCGGTAGTTTTCCAGCGCCGCGTCGAGCCGCACGAGGTTCTCCTCGGTATAGGCGACGTAGTCGATGCCGGGCGCGTCGAGATAGAGCTCGGAGACCATGCTCCACATCGCTTCGCGCAGCAGCGAGGCGCATTGCATGGCGGCGTGCGATCGGCGGATCTCTTTGTCCGGCTCCTTCATGAAATAGGCGGTGAGGAAGGCAAAGGACTCATCGTCGTTCATGCCGGCATTGGAGGCGGCCCCCGCGAGATCGAACATCGCGGTGTTGAAGCCGGCATACTCGAAATCGATCAGCCACAGCCGCCTGCCGTCGTCGAGAATATTCGCTGGCAAAAGATCGTTGTGGCCGAAGACGATAGGCAACAGCTTCTGCGCCCGTTCGAGCTCGTCCGCCAGCGTGAGATAACGCGGCAGCTCCTCCTTCTTGCGGCTGCCGCCTTCGTCCAGCGTGCGGGCATAGTCGCGGATCACGTGGAACACCCAGAACATGAAGCCGGCGCCGGAGACATGGTTCGGCATCTCGCGGTGGAAGCCGCGCAGCAGCGCCGCCACGCGGCCGAGATTGGCGCGCACATCCTCTCCGAGAAAGGTCTTGGCGCCAAGAAATTCCGTCACCAGAATTCCGGGTTCGGCATAGTGCACGGCCGGCGCGAAGCCCGCCGCATGCGCCGCCCGCGCCGTCATCACCTCGCGCTCGCGAAAGACATGATGGAATGGAAAATCCTGACCGAAGCGCACGACATGCCGCCCGGCGCCGTCCGTGACGACATAATTGGCGTTGCTGAGGCCGCCCGGCAGCGGCTCGATTTCGATGCTGCCGGTCCAGCAGGGCAGGGCACGGATGCGCTCTTCGGCGACTACGGGGGCACTCACGGGTTCGTTCCTGCGTCAGCCTGCTTTCGACAGAGCGCCGGCTTCTGACAAAGCGATGAGAGAGAACAGCAAAGCCTCGTCGGTGCGGGACGCCGGGATCGATATCCCACGCCGCACCGACGAGCCCCTTGGCCAGGTTCAGGATCCCGGCATCCGCCCCCGCGGATTCGAAAATAACTCGCGCCAGGCACGCTCCAGAACATCTGGTCGGTCGATTGCGGCTCTGCCATCACCCTCCCGTGGCAGTTCCGAGCCTGTCACAGGATCAATCTCACGCCAGCGTGATGGCGGTGTCAATCGAAAGCTGTGACCATTTTTGGGTGTTTTGCCCGAAAATATGAGCAATTCCTTTAAAAGCGTTAGGAATGCCTTAGAATCGGTCAAAATCCCGGACGTCCATATGATCCACTCGAAACGGCATGGTGAGATCCTGCGGCTCCTCAGCGAGGAGGGCACGATCACCATTGCCAGCTTGGCCGAACGGCTGGGCGTGTCGCTGGAGACGGTGCGGCGCGACGTCAAGCCGCTTACCGATGACGGAGCACTGCTCAAGATGCATGGCGCGGTCAGCCTGCCGTCGATGGCCGGCGAGGCGCCGTTTGAGCGGCGCATGCGCGAGAATGCCGAGGCCAAGCGCCTGATTGCCCGCATGGTCGCGGCCACCATCCGTGACGGCGAATCGATCATGCTCGACACCGGCACCACCACCTCTTTCCTGGCGCGCGAACTGCTCGGCCATCGCCGGCTGACGGTGGTCACCAACTCGTCCGACATCGCCCGCACGCTGGCGACCGTGAACGGCAACCGGGTCTACATGGCAGGCGGCGAGTTGCGCAGTGATTCGGGTGCCGCCTTCGGTGCTACTGCGATCGACTTCGTCAGCCGTTTCTCCGTCGACCACGCGGTGATCTCCATTGGCGCGGTCGATGCCGTCGCCGGCCTTACCGACTATGAGCTCGCGGAGGCTGAGTTCGCCCGCATGGTGCTGTCACGCGGCCAGCGTTCGCTGGTCATCACCGACCACACCAAGTTCGGCCGGCAGGGGCTGGTCCGGGTCTGCGGCTTCGACGGTTTTTCCGAGCTCGCCACCGACCAGCCGCCGCCGCGCGACATCGCCGCCGCGCTCAGCCAAGCCGGGGCGCGGCTTAGCATCGCGGCGGCATAGCGCAGCCGAAACTACGATCTAGAGCACGTCCGGGGATCGATGAATCGATTGTGATGTGACGGCCGGTGCAGC
>SAQE01000102.1 GCA_004020545.1 Mesorhizobium sp.
ACGCGTCCGAAACAAGCATAGGTTGAAGATCATCGATATCGGTTGCTCCTATGGTGGTGGATCCGCGCCAACGAACTGGATGTCATCACGGAGGCCGCGATCGCGAGAGAAAGCGCGATGCTCGATCTCCTGTCGGCGCGAGAGCGACCCGCTGCGCCCAGACCCCCCCTTTGGGCGGCATGTTATTCGCCAAGAACGTGATCTCTCGGAGCGCTAAGGTGCAGGCCCTAACTGAACTCGGCTACTTCATTAGCAGCTACTCCGAAAGGGCGCTGCCAGGGGCTACACGGCAGACAATCTCATTGCTCATATTAGATCTCATCGGCGCTACCGCTGCGGGCCTGCAATCGCCGTTAGCGGATGCCGCCAGAAAGGCCGCGCTGGAAGCCTACGGCGAAGGCTCTATACGCATTTGGTTGACAGACCAACACTCTGGTGTCGTCGGCGCCGCGATGGCGAATAGTGCTGCGGCGAGCGCGCTGGACATCGATGACGGTCACCGCAACGCAGGCGGGCACGCCGGTGCGGGCGTCATTCCCGCTGCCTTAGCAGTGGCTCAGGCTGTCGGCGCGTCAGCCTCGGAGACCGCGGTTGCAATTGCACTCGGATACGAAATTGCTCTGCGAGTCGCGAGTTCTCGTCCTGTTGAAACAATCGATACCTATGCAAGTGGACGGTGGGTCAGCTATGGGGCTGCGGCAGCAGCTTGCCGTCTCTTAGATTTGAGTGCAACAGAAACCGCCCATGCGCTGGCGATCGCCGGATCCGAAGGACCGATCGTCTTTTTGACCGCAAGCTCAAAGTTCGGGGGCAGCACAATCAAGGAAGGGATTCCCCCTGCCGTGGTTGCAGGTGTTACGGCGGCTTATCGCGCGCGGGCAGCCGCAACTGGCCCGCTTGATCTTCTTGATGACCAGAATCGGTTCACTCGCCAGCTCTTGACAGGCAACTTTGGGTCATCGTGGGAAGTTGAAAGGTGCTACCTGAAGCCATATGCATGCTGCCGCTACATCCACGCGGCAATCGATGCGATCCTCGCCATGCGTCGGGACGGTCAAGAGATACGAACGCTACATATCGAGACTTTCCCGCAGGCGATGCGCCTAGCAAACGAGCGCGCACCCAGCACCTTGGAGGGTGGACAGTACAGCTTCTATTTCAGCTGCGCGGTGGCCGCTTTATATGGTCGGGAAGCTCTACAGCCTATGCAGATGGAGCGTCTTGCAGATGCACGTGTTCTCGAGTTGGCCGCGCGTATTGAGCTTGAGCCGTCGCCCGTTTTTGCTTCCGCATTCCCAGTAAGAACACCTGCACGTGTCGTAATGGATCAAGGGGACGGCCCGGAAGAGAGGATCGTGTTGCATCCCTTAGGGGATGTCGCGAACCCGTTATCTACGGACCAAATCACAGAGAAGTTCAAGAACATCGCCCGAAAAAGCCTTCACCCGCAGTGGCAGGACGAGATCCTATCGGCAATAGCTGGCCTCGACACCGCAGGCTTTGTGCCGCTTATGGCTGCCCTTTCGCAGCTGGAAAAGCCGAAACGTTGAAAGAGATCGCGCCGGGTGAAGGCGCGCGTGAATCACACGGTGGGGCCTTCGCTGTTGGGACCGGGGCAGCACTGGCGGGACCGCAATGGCGACGATCCGTCCGCTTGGCCGGGGTATTGGAACAGGGCAGAGGCATGGGACGGATGACTAGGAAACCTGAGAGCTCCGGTTCACGTCCACGGGCGAAGCATTGGAACAGAACTGCGGGATGACTAAGGTCCCGGGCCTGGTAAGCGTCCTCCACGCTGACGGGGAGCGCCACGGCGGGCACGAAAAGAGAGGAGGAGCGCGTGGGACCTGCGACTGAAACCATAGGGGAGCAGGTTTGCGTGAGCGGGAAGTCGTAGCGCCTTCATACTAGCGGCGAAGACGGGAACTGAGCTCAGGGGGACCCGACGGAGCGGAGGAAGGCGTCATATGTAGGGAACCGTTGATCTGAAACATGGGAGGGGACGCTGAACCCACAATGTGTCGACGAAACACAATGGATAGCCATCTGGCGAGGACGAAACGGGGTACGGCGCTGTGTTCGCTCCACCATGTCATCGATCTGGACTGGACGAAGGAGGCCTACCGGCTGACCCGCAAGGATGGTGCCCCCGGCATCGACGGTGAGGTGAAACCATGAAGTCAGACTTCTGGACCTTCTGGCGAATCAAGTCCGGCCGCTATCGTGCGCCGCCGGTCCGACGGGCCTACACACCCAAGGCAGATGGGTCAAAGGATGCTCGGCATTCCGGCCTTCGAAAGGTGGCGCAACGCGCCGTCACGATGGTGCTGGAGACCATCTATGAAGAGGAGTCTACCACTGCTCATAGCGCTTCCGACTGGGTCGCTCGGCCCATCACGCGCCCAAGCTGCAGAGCGCACTGTGGGCAAAGCGCCTCTTTTGGATTGTCGATCCCGACATACAAAAATATTTCGACTCGATCCCGCACTATCGTCTGCGGGGGTTCCTCGACCAGCGAGTCACGACGGCGTCATCCGACGAATGATCGATGAATGGCTGGGAGCAGGAGCCGTCGAAAACGGCCTCGTGCACCCCGCAAGGCCGGGTGGTCTCGCCCTGTCTCTCGAACGTTTTCCTGCACCACGTGCTGGATATCGTTCGAGACTGAGGTGCGGCCGCGGCTGCACGGGGTCTGTACCCGTTGCCGGTATGCTGGCGACGCGGTCATGGCGTTGTACCGACTGTAACGGATCCTTCAACTAACGTGACAGAATCTTTGCCACCGCAGGTCGCTGACAATGGTACCGTCAATCGCGTACGAATACCTCACCGACTATCCGTGCGGGCTACGAGGTGAAAGAGAGGAACGATGGCAGAACCGCGTCTGGAAACCTTGAAGTCCATCAACGCCGAGTTTCTTGGCAGACAATTGGTGACGCTCCCTTTCGGAATCGTCTCTAGTTTCGATATCGTATTGTCGGATTTGCGCAGAATTGTCGCCAGAAAACTGGGCCACGTCGCGCCGGACGCCGTGGCGCAAGCATCAGACTCTGGCCATGATTGATTCGAGGTCAATCAAGACGATCGTGGGCATACTCGAGGGCGGCAACCGGTCCGCGGTCGAGATTGTCAGAGAATGCATCGCTGCGGCCGAACGGACTAATCTTTCGTTGCGCAGTTTCATTACGGTGGCTGCTGACCACGCGCTGAACCAGGCAGGAAAATCCGATGCACGGCGAAGGGCGGGCCGCGTCCTGGGCCCACTTGATGGAATCCCTTACGCCGCGAAGGACATGTTCGAAACGCGCGGCATCAGGACCACCGGTGGCAGCAGGGTGCTAGAGAACAACGTGCCGGATACGTCGGCGGCGGCCATTTGCATGCTCGACACGGCGGGGGCGGCCCTGGTTGGCAAGACCAATCTTCACGAATTTGCCTTTGGCGCGACCGGCGAAAACTGGTGGGCCGGAACCGTCCTGAACCCGCATGACGAAACAAGGCTCGCCGGCGGCTCGAGCAGCGGCTCCGCGGCGGCCGTCGCTGCTGGCATCGTGCCTTTCGCGCTCGGCACGGATACGGGCGGCTCGGTTCGCGTTCCGGCCGCACTTTGCGGCATTGCCGGGTACAAACCGAGCTACGGCCTGATCAGTCTCGATGGCGTCATCCCCTATTGCTGGTCACTGGACCATGCAGGCGTACTCGCGACATCGGTCGAGGACCTGGAGCTTGTGGTCAGGCACATCGCGAAGCTCCCGCCGGCTACGCAACCCAGCGCGGTGCTGAGGGTGGCATTAATCGAGGGCTGCGAGGACAAATGCGAGGATTCGGTGCGAGACGCGTTCCTCGCGACAAAGGCACACATGCGACGGTTGGGGGTCACTTTTGACGCGATCGAACTTCCAGACCAATCCGAAGCCCGTACCGTCTCGCTCACAATTCAGCTCGCCGAGAGTCTGACCTATCACGGCCCAAATCTCGCCCGCGCCCGTGATCGATTCGGTGCTGACATGCGCGGCGGTATGGTGCTAGGGCAGTCCCTGTCTGCAGAAAGCTACATCCAGTGTAAGCGCGTGCTGGAAACTTACAGGCGAGCATTTGCGCAGACAATGCAGATGTTCGACGTCCTACTGACGCCGGCCTGTCCGATCACGGCGCCGAAGGTCGGCACCGTCGAGGTGGACATTGCGGGGCAAACGATTCCGGTTGGCAATGCGCTGACGCTATTCACTTCCTTCTTCAACCTGGTAGGCGCGCCTGCGCTAGTGCTGCCAGTCCCCTCGCCGAGCCGGGGCCTGCCCGTCGCCGTGCAGATTGTGGGATCGCCCGGCTCCGATGCCCGGCTCTTTCAGATCGCCCTAATGCTAGAGAATGTATGCAGGCGTGCAAATCCTGACCGCGGCGAAGCAGTAATTTCAAGCAACCCGGGACGATGAGCGGACTATCCAGAGAAGACTGAGATGACGAAAATTCACGTCACGCGGTTCTTACGGGGTGCTGTACAACCCTCGATTGCGCCTTTTGGGTGGACATCGCAAGAGGGTGCTGAAGCCGCACCGTGCCTTCATCGAGGCACGTATAGGTGAGGCCCGCATCTGACGCTACACCGCCTGACGGTCGAAGGCTGCCGGCGCGAGGCTTTGATACCTCCGCCATACTCTCCCGATCCCATCGAGCAGTCCTTCGCCAAGATCAAACATTGGATGCACCAAGTTTAAAAGCGTACCATCGAGGATATTGGGCTCCACATCGGCCACCTCGTCGCAACCATCGAGCCCGCCGAATGCAAGAACTACTTCGCAAACGCCGGATACGTTTCCGTTAACGCGCTTTTTCATGCAGTTCGACGAAGGTAAAGTTCAACGTCCGGTCGATGGCGACGAACATGTGAACCTTGCTCCGTTCGGTTCGGACCTCCGCGATATCCATGTGGAAGATGCCGATCGGATAGGCCTCGAACTTCTTCTTCGCCGGCCCGTCGCCCTCGACGTCCGGCAATCGGCCGGTGCCGTGGCGCTGCAGACAGCGGTACAATGAAGAGCGCGTCAGATGCGGGATGGCGGACTGCAGCGCGTTGAGGCAATCGTCGAGCGGCAACAGGGGTACCGGCGGAAGGTGACAATGACCGCCTCTTCCTCGACAGATTGAACCGTCGATCTCGGCTCTCTGGGGCCGGTAGGCAGATCGGCGGTCGAACTTCGCTTCTTCCACTTCGCGACCGTCTTGGGGTTGATGCCGTAGTGCTTCGAAAGCGTCCTCAGGCTCGCTTGATGGGGTTGGACGGCGCCCGCAATGGCATCATACTCTTGGGAGGCGTGCCCAATGGCGGCTGTCGAGCACTCATCTGAAGGAGCACCGTCCATGGATAAAGCTGCCACCGATCTTCGCACTGTAACTGGCCAAGCACGTCTTTCAGGTTCACGCCATCGATTCCGAAGGCCAACTCATAACCCGGGTTACTGTGGCGCAAGGATGGTCTTAGCATTCTTCAAGTCCCTGCCGAGCTGCCTCATTGGCATGGAAGCGTGCAGCTCTGCCCATCACTGGGCCCGTGACCTGATGAAGTTAGGCCGTGACGTGCGTCTGATACCGCCGGCCTACGTGAAGGCCTATGTCCGTCGCCAGAAGAGTGTGCCGCGGACGCAGAGGCAATCTGCGAGGCGGTAACGCGGCCCTCCATGCGTTTTGTACCGGTACGATCGGTCGAGAACCAGGCTGCACTTATGCACCACAAGGAGCTCAAACTGCTAGGGGTGCGTATTCAGGCGATCGTGAGCACGGATTTCTCGGGATCATGAGCAACGATTTCAGATGATCGTGAGCACCTGTTCGCTGCGGCTGTAATTTTTCATGGAATGAGGACCCTGTTTGAGGGGTGAGTTTTGTCCAAACGGGACCCCTTAACGTGGGGTCATCAAGGTGCCTCCGGTTTTGATCGGAGGCGTTTCTGTTTGGACCTTGCTTGTGGAGACGATTGCAACGATACGCCGGCTATCGCTGGTGCAGGGAAAGTCGATCAAGGCGATCTGCCGGGAGCTGGGTATCTCGATCTTCATCGGCAGGGATCGCCGCTACAACTGCCGCTTCGCGCAGATGTGCGGACATTACCTCGTGGAACCTGCGGCCTCCATGCCGGCGTCCGCTTGGGAGAAAGGCCAGGTCGAGAACCAGGTCGGGCTGGTCCGGGAGCGCTTCTTCACAGCCGAAGACTGCGCTTCAAGACGCTGGACCACCTGTTGGCTGGCTGGCCGACAAATGCGTCTCCTACGCCAAGGCACACCGCCATCCCGAACAGGCGACCGCACGATCTGGGAGGTGTTCGAGGAGGAGCGGACCAGCTTCATTCTTGATCGGCAACGCGGCCCTGCCGGCCGGCGCCTGTTGACCAGATCGACGACATTGAAGAAGCGGCCGCGTGCGCCGTTGCGGATCAGCGCCCGGCAATGGCGATGGCCAGATGCGACTTGCCTGTGCCAGTGCCGCCGACCAGGACGACATTGCGCTGATCGGTAACGAAGGCTCCGCCAGCGAGATTGCGGATCAGGCTCTCGTTGACCGGCGTGCCGGTGAAGTCGAAGTCGTCGATGTCCTTGGCCAGCGGCAGCTTGGCGACGGTGAGCTGGTATTTGATGGAGCGGGCCTGCTTCTACGATATCTCGGCCTGCAGCAGATCGTCGACGACCTTCGGCGGCTCGTGCTGCCGGGCGAAGGGCAGAGAGCCGAGTTCATCAAGCACGACGAAGTCAAGCGGGGTCAGGTAGGCCGGCGGACAGTTGCTCCTCCACTTCGTCTCAAAACTCTACGAGCGCACCAAGCGTCACCATCACCAACCTGGCATTCGGCGAATGCCCCACCGTCTTCGGCGACGCCAAGATGACTACCGCGTTGCTCGATCAGCTCACCCATCATTGTGAGATCGTGGAGGCCGGAAACCAATCCTGGCGCTTCAAAAGCCGCTCTCAAAGCTCACATGAGGATTAGCGCGTCAAGACATGGATTGTTTCCTTCCCGGTCGTCAGATTCCATGGTCTGAGCCTTTCGCATGACGCGGCTCTCCTCGGCCGGTTCAAACTCACATACGGTCGCCGTACTTGCGGCTGCACCATCATTCCGCTTGCGTTGCGGCAAAGGCTCAGGAGGACGGGACCATTCTAAAGCACGGCATCTGAAGCCAGACTTTGAGCCGGTTCGCCCACCTGGATCCGCCAGGATTGATCAGTCCTGGAAGATTACGCGATTGTGTCTCCGTGAGAGCTTAGGCCGACTTCAGCACTGCGCCGTCGATGACAATGCCGAAGGTGACATATTTCCAGAGAGCGACCAGCTGCTTTCGGGCCAGCGCAACGATCGTGCTTTTCTTGTGCCGCCCGCCATTCGACTGGACGCGATCAATAAACCATCTGCTCAAGGCAGATGACGGTTGGTTGCGGAGCCACAGCCAGGCCAACTGAATCATTGTTGTTCGCAGCCGCGGGTTGCCTGCTTTCGACACGCCTTGTTCTCGATCGATGGTTCCGCTCTGCCAAGGCGTCGGCGCCAGGCCGGCGTATGCCGCGACCTGTCGACGATTATCAAATTGCCGACACAAGCCTTCGGTCCAAAGGACTGCAGCTACCTCCGGGCCGACGCCTTTGATTGCACATAGCATTGTTGCCGGTTCCGGGGCTTTGGCTTCGCATTCAACCCTTTCCACCAAGGCATCACGCTCACGTTCCAGCCGATCGAGTACACGGCAAACCTGGGCCCTGAGATGTGGCGGCAGCACTCGGCCGTCGCCAGTTCGAAGGTCTTCCAGTTGTCTGCGACGATCTTTTCTCAGTGGCTGATAGCCGCCGATGCCTTGCGCGAAGAGCAGCCCCTTGATGCGGTTGACGTGCTCGACCCTTTCCGCGATCAGCACCCTACGTTCGCGGCAAATGCGTCGCCGATCCTCTTCTTCCGGACTTGGCGCCTTGACCATGGCACAGACACGAGGTTCACCACGCTTGAAGGCGAGTAGCGCGCGCACGAGCGCCTCGCCGTCGATCTTGTCAGTCTTTGCTCGTTTCCGGCGGCGAGACGCCGCAATCGAAGCAGCGTCGACCACGTAGCTTTCAATGCCGTTGGTTTCCAGCACACGATGAATCCAGAAGCCGTCGAGGCCCGCCTCTTGGATCGTCACGATTGGGAACAACCGTCCAGATCGCGAACGAGCCTTCTCTTGGAGATGAGTAAATCGAGCCAGCAATTCACTGACGTTGCCGCCCGCCACGGCATGCTTCGACATCCTTTCCCCGCCACCCGGCGACAGTGATGTGACCAACCAAGTAGACCGGCTCAACTCCAACGAGACGAAAATCGCACCGAGACCGGTTCGAATTGCAGTGGGCGTTTCGGTTTGAAAATGCGTAGTGACCACAATGACCTCCTGGCGTGAGCAGCTTCTGTGAAGCTGCACCCTTGCAGATCGCCGGTCGCAGGTTCACCCCTCATGGAATCTAAAGCCGAAAAGCCAATCAGCCGCGCCCGATCAGGCTGTGCAACCCCGACCAGCTTCGGCTGATCGGGCGCTGACCGGCGTGCCCTTCACCACCCCAAAACAGGGGTTCCCTTTTGTGCGAAAATACAGGGTCCCGATTCCACGGTGATTGACACGCGGCGTAACGCGGGTGCTCCTGTGGGAGGAGTATCGCGCCGCCAATCCCGATGGCTTTGGCTATACCTGGTTTGCATAATCTTCGAGGCCTGGAAAGAGCGCGCGCCCGACGATGCGCCAGACACACACGGGCCGGCGAGAAGGTGTTTGTTGATGTGATTTCGCCGGCCACACAATCGACAACTTCGATCCCGTCACCGGCGAAGCGCACCCCATGAAGCTGTTCCTCGCAACGATGGGCGCCTACAACTACACTTACGCCGAGGTGTGCCCGAGCGAGAGCCTGTCCGACTGGATCGGCACTGCACACCAACCTCTTCACCTTTCTGGGCGGCGTGCCGAAGTTCGTGGTCTGCGACAATCTAAGGCCGCCGTCACCAACCCCGATCGCTACAACCCGGTCTCAACCGGACCTATGCCGAGATGGCGAGCTATTACGGCCACCGCAGTTCTCGCAGCCAGGCGAGACGCCCAAAGGATAAAGAACAGGCATCACGATGCACCCTTGTGGAGTGGTTGAGCGACGATTAGTCTGGGTGGACGACCACCATATCGACTGCCGGCGCCTTATTTCGAGGCTGACGTTGCCCTGCTGCTGGTCGCCCTTGTGGAGTACGTGACCTCTGGGGTCGTGATCGAAGGTGCCGTTATGAAAACGCACAACGTCCACTACTTCATCTTTCTGAAATCTACCGGGGCCGCATGAACCCTGGCGGACCAGGTGACGACCGAGTGAGCGTTTGGCAAAATGCCGTGTCACAGAATGGTCTGTCTCCTGGACTCAGCCCGCCGAACGCGGATATTGGTGCGGCTGGAAGAAACGGCGGCCGAATGTGAGTTGCATCAGGCTCCGCAAAGCGAGCCGTGTCATGTAGTTGCCGGCGTAAGCCGGCCTACTCATAGCCGCATTACCAAACAAGGCCGAGCCCACGCGCGATCGATGCTGGTCGATGCGGCGTGGTCATTTCCGGCGTGCCTGGCCCGCTGCGGGGCTTTCATGCGCATCCGCGACAAGCGGGGTAAGGCACGTTGCCGCGTCGCGGCTGCGCGCAAGCTGGCGGTCATCAACGGGCGGCTTGCCCCGTGTATCTGTCGACAGCAATGACTCAAGCCGGTGAGGCAGAATAGTCCCGATTCATACCTCTTTCGGAAGCAGTGATCTCTCCCAGCTCAGCCAAAATTTACAAGCAGGTCGCGCGACATATTGCTAAGCGACACCGCGGCGTTCTCAGTCACGCGGACGGTCTCACTGAAAATGTAGCCGTCATCCTTCTCAAAAATGCCGATGAGGACGTGGAAGGCCATGTTGGGTTCAATAACAGTGTGATCGTCCTCATGGAAGCTGCCTCCACCGTCGACCCAATCGAGGCCGATCGAGTAGCCGCTCCTGGATTCCTTGCGCACGCCATAGGGTTTGAAGGCGCGCTGGAACGCATGCCAAACATCCGAGCATTTAACTCCTGGCCGTATTGTTTCGACCTCCGCGAGGAAGCCGTCTAAGGCTGCTTTATGAAGGTGTTGCGCCCGAGGGGTTGGCTCACCCAAAAATACCGTCCGTGACAACGCGCAGGCATAACGGTGTCGGTAGGCACCGAGTTCGAAGTTGGTCTGGCAGCCCATCTTATAGCTTGCATCAGACCACTTAAGATGCGGTGCATTGGCCGGGGAGCCAACCGGCATAGTTGGAGAGCCGTAGCAGGGCCCGCCGGGGATGTCCGGTGTGCCTTTGATCACAGCACTGGCAATGGCGGCGCCTACGTCGCATTCTCGCGCGCCAGC
Source organism: Mesorhizobium sp. (assembly GCA_004020545.1). GTDB lineage: Bacteria > Pseudomonadota > Alphaproteobacteria > Rhizobiales > Rhizobiaceae > Mesorhizobium. The sequence goes on from SAQE01000102.1 coordinate 10,412, forward strand.
AGCGACCTCTAAACGAGCCACCTGCATAGCTCTATCCACAATCTTTCCGGCCTGCTCCATATAGGCAAGCTCAGCTGGCGACTTCACCGCCTGTAGCTTAGAAAGCATGCCGTCGGCATCGATGGCCCTCGACAAATCCAAGCTGTTGGCCAGTGCAGTATGATCCTTCACCCCAAACCCTTTGGCCGTCATTTCGAGCCCGATGCGGTTTGACTTAGCGCGCTCACGGACAAGCTCGCCTATCGGCTCCCATGGGGTCCGCTGGCTGGAGCCAATGTATTTCTCGGCATAACTGAGAACGCGCGATTCTGGCAGGTATACGGTCGGTGTTGCGCATAAAGTGTCCATCTCGCGCAGGATTAGCCACGGATCTTCTTCGTCTTGAGACACCAGAGCAACCTGCGGAACGTAATCCGAGTATCCTTCATAGCCTGTCAGATAGTTGATATTTCCTTCGTTCAGAACGAGCATTGCGTCGATGCCACACTCCGCCATCCGCTGGCGGAGACGACGCGTGCGTTCGCGATATTCTTGTTGACTGAATGCGGTCATTGTTGTCTCTCCATGTGGTAAAGATGAGCGGACGGCAACGTTTGCGGAAACCGACAAATGTGCGCTAATGTTTTGGGACACGACGTTCAGCTAGGTTATGCTGTGATATTATTTGTGTGCGACAACCACGAGGCGCGAGCTATCGGATGTAAATGCTCCACCTTCCTTCCCAAAGGCTTCAACAGTCTCGAACCCCGCGCTTCGCAACATGCGAACATATTCAGAAAATCCATACAGCCTGTAAGAAAGGTGCGTTCGTCTCACGAGTCCATCGCGGACGATAATCCTTTCGAGGTTCTCGCGATCGCTTAGCACATCGTTGCTAAATATATCGATTCTTACATTGTCGCTGCGCTGTGCAACGGAACACATAGGAAACTTGTGGCGCAAGGAATCGAAGCGATTGGGGACATCTATTAGCAGACGCCCGCCCTTTCGAAGTGAAGAAGCGGCTTCACGAAGAACCCTCTCATTATCCGCGTCATCGAAATAGCCAAAGGTCGTATACCACAGGAAGGCCGCGTCGAATCTATCTCGCCAGGGAAGTGAGCGCATGTCGCCCAGAACATACTCGACATTTACTCCGCGTTCAGCCGCATCCGCTTCGGCTTTTTTTAACAAGATCGGCGTGATATCAAGCCCGGCTGCCTGCGCTCCTTTTTCCGCCAATCGGTTGGTAATCCGCCCATACCCGCACCCAAGTTCAAGAACTGCGCTGCCTGTTGTAAGAGAAAGAAGATTCCAAATTACTCCGGCTTGCCGGTCATTTGCCTTGGGTGGATTTATCACATCGCCAAAATAGACGTAATCATCGCTGAAGTATGAGTTAATCTCGTATACAGATACTTTATCCGCAATATTATCCGCCACTTTGTTTTCTCCGGTTTTCTCGCATCGTTAGATCTTTACGAGATTTTGATCTAGATTCGCATACGACCTACGATAGTTAAAGATAAATATTTGTAACCCTTTCGTATTCTTGTTAAGTGTCCGTCCGGGGACTTTCCGAATCGGCAGACTCGGTTAGCGGATTTGGAGGTGGGTCGGAATCGGTTTGAGTCCTTATCTGGCACGGTTTCGAGTCGGAAGGCGCCGATGTGGACCGGTGCGGGGCGCGGCGCGGCAACGCTTCCACCGCGCAAAGAGGTATGGATGGTCCGGCAGCTTCGGCCTGTCGATCTCCGCGAATAGTTCAGAGCGGCTAGAGCCGAAGCCGCGCATCTCGCGGGCGTTGAGTTCGGCGACGAGCAGGCGGCGTCGTTCAGCTCCGCGTGGGAAAAGAAGCGCTGGTTGCGCAGCCGCGCCAGGATCCAGCGCTGGGCAATCTGCACGGCGACCTCGACCATTGCCTTCTTTGACGCCACCACGTCGCACCAATGACCTAGGTGTTTGTGAGTTGGCGATAAACCATAACCGCACGGGCCGGCCTCGTAGCAAAACGCCAGCGGCTTGCCGGAACGCCCCAGACGATCGCATAGCTTGTTGATGGCACAGGGTCGTTGGCAATCTCGCCGAGATATTCTACCGACCCGCCGCGTCCGCTCTCTGCCACCGCGATCGAATCCGCTCCTTGTGAATATCCTACCGACAAATCTGATATGTTCCATATGGCCCGTCTCCTATGCATGAGGCTCTGCGCCGGCCAGCCGGCTTAACCCTCATACAGTTGCATACCAAAAGACGGGCCACCCTCAGGCCCTCATAGGGACCAGTGAAGTCGCCGTCCCCGATCAAACGCAATCCGCCTCCGCGACTCTCCGACGCCCGCAGCACGACTTGTTCAGCCTACGGGATGCCGATTCCGAAGTACCGCGTGTGGGCGACATCGAGGATGCGATTGACCAAGCTCGAGACGCTGTGGCCGGCAGTCACCGCGGCTATGACATAAGTGGAACCCACACTGAGGTCCGGCATGGAGTTCATCTCTAGGACAAACGGCCGGCCGGAGCGATCGATCCGGAAATCGACGCGGGCAAAGTCCCGACAATGGCAGGCGCGAAAGGTCGCAACCGAAATATCCCGTAACATCGTCTCGAGCCCGCTTTCGATTTGCGCCGGACAAATCGTCGGCACCGCTAAGTCCGCTACGTGTTTCGCATCCCAATCCATAAGACGCGTTTCGCGGTCACCGAAGTCCCACTCGACCGGGGGAAATACCTCCGGCTCTCCGTTTCCCAGCAACGCGACGCAGATCTCCCGCCCATCGATGTATTCTTCCACGAGCGCATCCTGTGCATACTGCGTGACGATTCCTTCTACGGCCTGCCTCAACTTTGAACGTTCATGTACGAGTTGCAATCCGAAGCTGCAGCCTTCGTGGCGCGGCTTCACTACCACTGGGAATCGCAAGTCGCCGGTACTCTCGGTGCTGTCACTCATAACGCGATAGTTCGGCGTCGGCACGCCCTGGTCGCGGATGAGCATTTTGGTAATGACCTTGTCGCACGTCAGCCCAAACCCGAGCGGGCTACATCCAGTGTACGGAACACCGGCCATCTCAAGCATGGCAGGAACGTGGGTTTCACGCTTTTCGCCCTGAATTCCCTCCGCCAAGTTGAAGACGATTCCCGACGGGCGGGCTTGCTGATCAGGTGGCATGAACCGCTCGAGCGTAGCGAGCAGTCCTTTATCGCCTTCACACACTAGCGTCTCGTGGCCACCCTCTTGAAGTGCCGCCATCACGTTTCTTAGCGTGCCGCCATACGGAAAAGACTGTGGCGGCTGCGGACAAGGCTGACCGAACCGGTTAATTACACCATTAAAATCACTGTTCGTTACGATGGCTACTCGCATGAGCTACTCCTTTATGTTTGCGCCTGCTGTCACGTTTATCCGCTCGGATCTGGCTGTGGAGGGGAACAGCTCGTCTGGACTGGGCGCCTTCACCGTGTCCACGCAATCGGCGTGCCACCTGAAGAGGTCGTGCGAACAACGGAGCAAAACCATGTGTTTCGCACCGCGCCGGCGGAATACCTTTGCGCCTTAGTGTGTCGGGTTCCGGATATAAATGTCTTCAATGGGAACGGCTGAGCACGCGAAAACGAAACTATCGAATTACGAGGGTCGCCTCTCGTACCAAACTCGAACGTCCGCTCGACAATCATATTCCCTATGGCGATCCACGTGGCGATCCGCATCGGAGCATTAGATAAATCCGTAATGAGACAGCCGCTCCTCGCCTGGATGGGGTAACGCGCTACCTAGCAAGCCGCTCACTTCGCTACGGCGCTGTTGAGTGGCGCGCACTGCGGCGCGGCTTGCTAGGCAGCCCGTTACCCCATCTTGGGAAATGATGTGGTCCGGTGTCACCGACTTCCTGATCGGTACGGCAGGCTTGAGAGCCTCTGGTGTTCTGCTTAGAGGCCTCCCGATCCTGCCTGCGCTGCATGCACTTGGCCGATTATACCGGGTCGACCTCCCACCGGGACCGGCTTGTTGGAGACAAGGGCAGAGACGACATCGGCGGTGGACGCGACGGCTGCCGCAAGATGGACAGCACGAGTCCTTGGCCTTCGGCCGGGCCACAAGAACCACCCTGTTGGCCTGCCGGAGAATTTGACAATCGAAAGCTCGGGTGAAATGGGTGAGCGGAAGGCTTGGAGCACGGGCAAATCACGGCGTCGACTGCGATTTCCACTCCATGAACTTATTCGCACCGCCCGTGAAACCCGCAATACCTGCACCAAATGTGCGGAAGAGCCCTTGATCCCCGCGCTGTTCGTGCCCGCTAGGCAGCTCGACGCGATCAGCGCGTCGCGTGCGCCGCCGATAGGCGCGCAGGGCCTTGCTCTTCCATTCCACCCGTCTTGTCCTCACCGGCCTCGAGGCGCGTCCGCGGAACCGTGATCTCGGTGGTGCCGAGGGTTCCCGTCAGCGTGCGCGTCCGGCTGCCGTGACGGTGGCCGGCGACACCGCCGTTCCCATCACTCATCACCCCCGCATCGCCGGCCATACCGGGAACGGGCAGCACCGCTTCAAACTCGCTCTCGGGCATCGTCTCGATGAAGCCGCGCACCCGCT
>SAQE01000103.1 GCA_004020545.1 Mesorhizobium sp.
GTAAAGGCGCGCGACAGCATTCCCTCCCCCTTGTGGGGAGGGTCAGGGTGGGGGGCTCTCTTCGCAAGAATCTCATATGCGACAGCCCTGCCCTCGAGGAGGGAGATTATGCCGCGGCGCTCAGCCCCAGCCGATCGATCGCCAGCTTTCGCGTCGAGACGTAATCCGTCTTGCCGGAACCCAGCACCGGGATTTCTTCCACCTTGATGATGTCGCCCGGCACCATCAGCTCGGCCGCGCCCGCCTTCTTGCCGAACTGGCGCAGTTCCTCGGCGCTGGCGTCGTCGGCGGTGGTGACCAGCACGATGCGCTCGCCGCGCCGCTTGTCGGGCACCGCCACCGCTGCGTGGTGTTCTTCCGGCCACAGCGACTGCACCAGCATCTCGACCGCGCCCAGCGAGACCATCTCGCCGGCGATCTTGGCGAAGCGTTTTGCCCGCCCGCGAACGGTGATGAAGCCGTCGCGGTCGACCGAGACGATGTCGCCGGTGTCGTGCCAGCCTTCGAGCGGCTGCAATTCGCCTGGGCGGTCGGCGGTCATGTAGCCCATCATCATGTTCGGCCCATCGAGCCACAGCCGGCCGGCATCGCTGATACCCTCGACCGGCTCGAGCTTCATGCGGATCGCCGGCAGTAGCCGCCCGACCGTGCCGTCGCGGTTGTGGATGGCGGTGTTCACCGCCACCACAGGCGCCGCCTCCGTCAGCCCGAAACCTTCGATGATCGATGCCTGGAAGCGGTCGCGATAGACGCGCCGTGTCTCGGGCTTCACCGCCTCCGCACCGGCCACTACGAAACGCAGGCTGGAGAAGTCGCCGTCCTTGGCTGTGCGGGCATAGTTGGCAAGGAAGGTGTCGGTGCCGAACATCACGGTCGGCTTCACCTTGCGCGCGATTTCCGGAATGATCTTGTAGTGCAGTGGCGAGGGGTAGAGGAACAGTTTCACCCCGGTCACCAGCGGCAGGATGGTGCCGCCGGTCAGCCCGAAGGAGTGGAACACCGGCAGCACGTTGAGAAGGATGTCGGCCGGCGAGATCGTCACGCGCGCCTCGGCCTGCATGGCATTGGCCAGCAGATTGCGTTGCGAGAGAACCACCGCCTTGGGCGTGCCTTCCGAGCCCGAGGTGAACAGGATCACCGCCGGCTTGGCCGCTTGCTGCCGCTGCAGCGGGAAGCGCCAGAACAGCGCTGCGGCGACTTTGTCGAGCACCGTCACGCTCTCGCGTACGTCCTCCAGCCAGAGCATTTTGGCACCGCCTGCCTCGACGGCGGCGACGATGTCGTCGATGCCTGCCTTTTCGATGAAGGCGCGGGAGGAGAGCACGGTGCGGATGACGGCGGTGCGGATCGCCGCGGTCACGCTCGCCGGGCCGGCGGTGTAGTTGATCATCGCCGCGACGCGGGCCGCCGAAATCAGCCCGACGAAGGACAACACCACGCCATTGGCGTTGGGCAGAAGCAGCCCGACCGCTTCGCCGGGCGCCGTCACCGCCTCGAAGCGGCGACCGAGCACGCGCGCGCCGATGAACATCTTGCGGTAGCTCAGCGCGCCCGAAATCACGTCCTCGATGATCGGATGCGAGGCGCCGACCCGATCCGCCGCATCGCGCATCGCCAGGAACAGGCCGCGATCGAGATTGGAGCCATAGAGCCGCGCTTCGCCGAAACGGTCGAACAGCGCGTTGGTGTTGGAGGCCATATCAGGATTGCGCGCCACCAGTTCGGCGATCGTCATCGGCTCCAGCACACTGAGCGACAGGCGCGGGAACCAGTGTCGCGGCGCCCTGTCGGCCGGCGTCAGCGACAGCGGCAGGTCGCGGGCGCCGGCAACGAAGATCGGCACGATGCGCGCGTCCGCCTGCATGGCGATGCGGGTGATGGCGCGAAACAGCCGGAACGACTTGACGTCGGGCTCGACATCGTCGGGCAGGTAGACGGCGAGCCGCCCCTTGCCCTTCAGCACTCTGACCAGCCGGCGGCTGACGAAGACATGTTCGGCGTTGAAGGCGATGGTGCGGCCAAGCTCGCGCCACGGCTCCAGCCATGGCGAGCGGGCCGAGGCCTCGTCCAGGATGTGCAGCGTGTCGTCGGGTAGCAGCGACAGCATCAGCGCCGGTTCGATCCGCGACTGGTGCGAGACGACATAGATGACCGGCGTGCGCGCGTTGCGGGCAATGCGTATGCGCTCGTCGGCGATGCGGTAGGCGAGCTTGAACGGCACATAGAGCAGCGCCTGTGTGAAGCGCAGGTCGAGTCGGAGCCGCTCGATCAGGCCGATCAGCAGCCAGGCAAAAACAAGGCCGGCAAGCAGCGCCAATGTCAGGATCATGCCGCTCTCTCCCAACGTCCTCCAGTGCGCGGCTCTTGGCGACCGCTTTGGCGCAGAGGGTAGCGGAAGTGGGGGCAAGGTCAATGCGGGTGGCGCGGGGTCTTGCCTTCTCTCCTTGGGAGAAGGTGGATCGGCGCGCAGCGCCGAGCCGGATGAGGGGTGCTGGAAGAAACGAGGCGTCGGAAAGTTAAGTGCTTTTAGGTACTTAAACCTGCGACGCCTCATTCCGTCCAATACCCCTCATCCGACCGAGCTTCGCTCGGCCACCTTCTCCCACAAGGGGAGAAGGGGAAGGTGGCACCTCACGCCGCCTTCAACCTCCCGCTGATGAAGCGGAACTCCTGCGATTTGCCGCCGAAGCCGTAGGCCGCCGCCGGCACCTCATGCACGAAGGCGTAGCTTTCCTCATGCACGCCGCCCAGCAGGCGGCCGAAGGCTTCGAAGATCGCCTTGAGATAGGCTTCGAGCTCCAGCTTGGTGTTGGTGCCGTCCACCACCTTGATGTCGAGCCAGAAGGTGTTCGTCCCATGCTCGGCCAGCGACCTGCCGCCGGCGAACCAGTGCTGCGGATCGATATAGCTGACCGCGACGGCGGTGATGGTCGGGTCCTTGCGCAGATGCGTGGCCGTGATCTCGGTGATGTCCTTCGCGATCGCGGCGGAAAGTTTTGCGTCCGGCTTGCCGGTGACGCTGACATTGATGATCGGCATTTGTCTCTCCTGCGTTGGAGCGGCTTTGCGCCGCCGATGGAGGGACCATGCCACCATCATATCATCAAGAAAATCGAATTGTTTTTGACGAAAGGTTCGATATTATCGAAATATGGAAATGCTCGATCCTGATCTTCTGAAAACCTTCCTTGCCTTCGTCGACGGCGGCTCGCTCGCAAAGGCTGCATCCACGGTTGGCCGCACGCCGTCGGCGGTGACCGCGCAGATGCAGCGGCTGGAAGAAATCGTCGGCGAGCCATTGCTGGTCCCGCAGGGCAGGGGACGGGGGCTGACGCCGGCCGGCGAGGACCTTGTCGGCCACGCGCGGCGCATCATTGCCGTCCAGACCGAGGCCTGGCTGGCGCTGAAAGGCGCGCGCGCCGGCGGCCGCATCGCCATCGGCACGACGCAGGACTTTGCCGACCACGGGCTGCCCGACCTTTTGCGCGCCTTCGCGGTCAGCCATCCGCGCGTCAGGATCGAGCTGCGCGTCGGCCGCTCCCTAGAGCTCGGATCAGCGCTGCAGGCAGGTCAGCTGGACCTCGCGATCACCATGCGCCATGCCCCATCGCCGGATGAAGCGGCCCTCATCAGCGAGCCGATGCTGTGGCTCTGCTCGGAAAAAGGATTGGCGACGCGGCAGGATGCAGTGCCGCTGGCGCTGCTCGACCCCTATTGCGGCTTCAGGGAGGCTGCGCTCAATGCGCTCGACGCCGCCGGCCGCCGCTACCGCATCGCCGCCGGCAGCGCCAGCCTTGCCGGCCTGCGCACCGCGGTCACTGCCGGCATCGCGCTGACGCTGCGCACACGGCGCTTTGCCCATTCCGGCATTGTCGAGGCGCCGCGTGAGCTCGGCCTGCCGCCGGTGCCGATCGCCAGTTTCGCCATCCGGCTCGGCCGCGAGGCAGGCCGCCCGGCGCGGGACCTGGCCGAGCTTCTCGGCAGCGGCCTGGCGTTGCCGCCATCCTGAAAGTCGCTTTGCGCCCTCCAAAGAAAAAGCCGACCTATTTGCAGGTCGGCTTCTAGTCGGACGGGTCGAGGGGTTTGGGGGGACTTGGGGGGTGACCCGTCGAGCCAACAATGCCTGAGTCGGATGATGGTTCCGTGACCTCGAAAATAATTTAAGGACCCGCCGATTTCGCCTTCATCCAGTCGCGTCCGGCATGCGCGAAAACCGCGCAAAGCACGATCGCGCCGCCGATGATGCTGGCCATCGGCGGGATTTCGCCGAGGAACAGCAAGGCAAACAGGATGGCGAAGGGCACTTCCGCCGAGCCGAGCAGGCCGGATTCGGCGGCCGGGATGAGCCGCGAGCCCTCCGTCCACAGGATCGAGGCCAACGCGAAAGAGCAGCCGAAGGTGGCAAGCAGCACCATGTCGCGGGTCGAGACGGCCAGCGGATCGGTGACGAACCAGCCGAGCACGAAGAGCAGGAAGGCGGACACCGCGCCGGCCCAGACGACGGGCGAGTCGCGGAAGGCGCGCACCATGATCATGTAGAGCGCGCTGCCGGTGGTCATCAGCAGCGCAAGCCCGTCGCCGAACAGATGGCCGCTGCCGAGGCCGCCGCCCACCATGATGGCGACGCCGCAGAGCGAGACGGCCGCCGCCAGCATCGTCTGCAGCCGGAATTTTTCCCGCACCAGCAGGAAGGCAAGCAGTGCCGCGATGAAGGGCGAGGTCGCATAGATCACCGCCACATTGGCGACATAGGTGAACTTGAACGCCGAGATGAAGGCGATGCTCGCCGCGGCGCCCTCGACAGCCAGCAGCCAGCCGCGCCAGCCGAGCCTGAGGCTCTCGCGTCCGCCCGAGCGACGCCGTCGCCACAGCACATAAAAGGTGATCAGGATCGAGCCGAAGAAGCCGCGCCAACAGGTGATGGTAAGCGGATCGGCATGGATCGACTTCGTCAGCACGCCGGTGAGCGCGAAGGCGACGGCCGACGCCGAGACCAGCACGATGCCGAGCGTGCGTTCGGCAACGGGATCGGCGGCGCCATGCGCGAGCGTGTCGGTGCTGTCGAGAGAATCCGTCATGTCACCAGACTACGCTTGCTGTCCTGACACCCTCCTGTCAGCAGCAGCTACCATCCCATGGCGCAGCCGGCGCGCCTCTGCGCCAGCCCCGCCCTTGCGTTGGGGCAGTGGCCATCGTCTGGATTCGCCCGATGCTTGCAAGGGGGCTTGCGCGGGACGAAGCCACCCGGCGGTAGTCGCCGACGCTATTGCGCGAAGAGGGCGGGCGAGCATGTTCGGGGTCCTGCAATGCTGGACGGCCACAGCCCAATCCGGTAATTTTGAGGTCCGCGGATTGATCGGCCTGGCTCACACCGGCAGTAGACCACGGAGAGCGCCAATGCCTGCGTTGCATAAGTCCGGGAGTTCGATGACCGAAGTGATCGATCGACTGGTGACGGCGATGAACGCGCATCACCTCGACGCTGTCACAGCTCTCATCCACGAGAACTATCGGAGCGTGCAGCCGGCGCACCCGGGCAGAGCCTTCGTCGGGCGGGACCAGATGCGCGCCAACTGGGAGGCCATGTTCGCCGGAATTCCTGATTTCCACGCGGCGGTCACGCGCTCGGTCCAAGACGGTGACACGACCTGGATCGAATGGCATTGGTCGGGTACTCGCTCCGACGGGCAACCCTTCGAGGTGCGCGGGGTCACGCTGTTCGACATCATCGACGGTCAGATTGTGGCTGGGCGACTGTATCTGGAGGACGTCGAGCGGCAGGTTGTCGGCATCGAAGACGCGGTTGAAGCCCTCTCCGGGCGCCGTCCGCCAACGGCCGGCGGTAAGACCGGTTCCTGACCCCTGCGCCGCAGCGGAGACCGCCGCTGGTTTCGCCGCCGCTGAAGAAGGCGTATCGTGATGATGCCTCGCGCCGCTCCGATGAGGAGTAGTGCAACAAGTTCACTGCGTCGCCTGATAGAGCTCCGAAGCCGCCTCCTTCAGGGCGCGCCGTCCATCCGGCCTGAGATACATCATGTGCCCGCCCTCCAGCACGTTGAGCCGGATCGGCTTGGCGTCGGCGAGCGAGGGGATCTGGTTCACCAGATAGCGCGAGGCGAGGTAAGGCGTGACGAGGTCGGTGTAGCCGTTGACGATGACGACGCCGAGCGACGGGTTGAGCGAGCGCGCCCGCTGCAGGTCGTTCATCACCCCGGCATAGCCTTGCCCTGAATTGCCGTAGTCCCAGTTGTGGCTGACCTCGCCGTTGAGCAGCCGGTAGCTGACGTCGGTGCGGTAATTCAGCTCGTTGCGCGCATAGGCTACGAAGGCCGAGGTCAGCACCGGCACGCTGCGGTCGAGCACCGGATCGGGGCCGGCGATCCGGGCGCTTTCCGGCGCGATGTCGCTGGTCGCGACCATGGCGTCGTAAGGGCTGAGCACCTTGCCCTTGGCGCGCTGGAATTCGCGGGCGAAGAGGCCGGTCGGGACGCGGGCAAAATTGCGCTGCACGAGCTCGAGTGGCAGGCCGGTGATCTCCGCCACGCGTCCGCTGGCGAGCTTGCCGCCTTGCTCCAGCCCGCTGGTGAGCGCCGTCAGATAGTCGCCAAGCGCGTAATGTTCGACCTCGGCCAGCCTGTCGCGCAGCGCCTCGCCGCTGACGCCGTCGGCGCGAAGCCGCGTCGCCGCCAGCGAAGGCAGTTCGAGCGCCCAGTGCAACTGCTCGAACTGGTCCGGCCGCACCAGCATGAACTCCAGCGCCGGCGAGATCAGCACGATGCCGCTGGGGCTGAGGCCCACATCCTCCTGCAGCGTTCTGGCGAGCAGCGCCGCGCGGAAGCCGCCATAGCTCTCGCCGGTCAAGAAGAGCGGCGATCCGGTGCGGCCGTTCTGCGCCAGATAGAGCCTGATGAAGGCGCCGACCGAGCTGGCGTCCTGGTCGACACCCCAGAAAGCTTTGGTGTCCTCGCCCGGCGCCTCGCGGCTGTAGCCGGTGCCGACCGGATCGACGAAGACGAGATCGGTCATATCGAGCCAGCTGTCCGGATTGTCGATGAGCTTCTGCGGCGGCGGCAGGAACTCGCCGTCGGGCGCGGTCGCGACGACGCGCGGGCCGAGCGCGCCGAGATGCAGATAGGCCGACGCCGCACCCGGCCCGCCGTTGAAGACGAAGGTGATCGGCCGCTCCTTCGCCGGGGCGGGCGACTGCTGCGTGTAGGCGACATAAAAAATCTCGGCCGTGACCTCGCCCTTGCCGGAGAGCAGCGACAGCGTGCCGGCCTTGGCCTGGTAGTCGAGCTTGCGCCCGCCAAGCGTGATCGAATGCTCGGTCACCTGCGGCGGCGGCAGAAGCGACAGCACGCCGCCGGCCGGCGCCGGCCGTTCCGGTGTTTCAGCCGGGGCTGGCTGCGCGAAGGCGGCGAGCGCCAGGAGGATGAGGGGAAAGAGTTTGGACCGCATGAGACCTCCGCGCGAGCGACTTCCGCAAAGGTATGGCCGGAGCGGGCGAAGTCAAAGGGTGCGCGGATGAGTGCCTGGTATTCGCGAGCGTCGCATTCCTTCGCGCCCCCCTCTGTCCGGCACGACAGAGGGGGGCGCGAACCCGCCAGCTTTTGGCTATTTGACGATGCTACCTTTGGGCAGCGAACTCACTCCCCAAACGCCCTCTCCAGCGCCGCAATATCGATCTTCACCATGCCCAGCATCGCTTCGGTGGCGCGCCTGGCGCGCTCGCGATCCGGATGCGCGGCCATGTCGCCGAGGATTTTTGGCACGATCTGCCACGACAGGCCCCAGCGATCCTTCAGCCAGCCGCATTGCTCGGGCTTGCTGCCATTCTCGAGAAAAGCCTTCCAGATGCGGTCGATCTCGGCCTGGCTGTCGAGTTCGACGAGGATCGAGAAGGAATGGTTGAACGGGTCGAGCGGGCCAGCTTCGAGCGCGATGAAATTCTGGTCGTCGAGCACGAATCCGATGATCTTGACGCTGCCGGCGGGGCCGCTCGGATTGTCCGCCGCCACGTCCGTCGTGCGGCCGATCGCCGAGTTGGGAATGGTGGCGACATAGAATTCCACCGCTTGCCGCGCGTCCTTTTCGAACCACAGATGCGAGGTGACCTTGGCCATGCTGGATCTCCTTCCTCTCCGACAACGGCCAAAGGACGTTCGGGTTTCGCCCGATCCGACAAGCCTAGCGTTCACCGAGCATTGTTCTGCACGCCCGTCCAGACATGCTATCAGTCGGCAAAGACCATCGAAAAGGATGCAAATGGACGCGACCGCACTCAAGGCCATACAGGCGCCGCTGAAGGAGGCTTATCGCGAAGATGCCGCCAAGGCGCTGATCACGCTCAGGGCGCGCGGAACGCTCGATGACCAGTCGATCGCCTGCAAGGTGGAGACGGGCAGGGCGCTTGCGGTTGCCGGGCTCCATCCGGCCACCGGCGGCTCGGGGCTGGAGCTCTGCTCGGGCGACATGCTGCTCGAAGCGCTGGTCGCCTGCGCCGGCGTGACGCTGAAGGCGGTGGCGACGGCGCTGGAATTCAGGCTCGGCAACACCACCGTCGAGGCCGAGGGTGACCTCGATTTTCGCGGCACGCTCGGCGTCGCTCGCGACACGCCGGTCGGCTTCCGCGAGATCCGGCTGAAATTCCACCTCGACACCGACGAGCCGCAGGAGCGCATCGATTCGCTCTTGAAGCTCACCGAGCGCTACTGCGTGGTGTTCCAGACGATCAACAACAAGCCGGCGTTGACGGTGAGCGCGAGCTAATCTCCCCCCTCAAGGGGGGAGATTAGCTCGCGCTACTGCGCCGACGGCTCCTCGGCATCCCCCTCGTCGGTGAAGGGCGAGGCGCTCGGCACGCATTGCACGGCCCAGCCCTGCGGCGTTGGCTGCTTCTGATATTCGGCAATCGCGTTGGTGCACTGTTCGCGGGTGTCGAAGGTGCTGGGCAGCACCACCATGCCGCCTTGCGGGCCGGCGATCACCAGATACCAGACCAACGCTACGCTGGGAGTGGCAGCCATGGAAATTCCTCTTTGCTGGATGTCGGAGTCGGACCGATCCTAGCAACTCCCCACGGATGGCGAAAGCAGGGCGGCGGAACACGCTTCCGCCGCCCCGTTCACAGACCCGTGAAGCCTAAGCAATTCCAGCAAAAAGAGCGGGACGGTTTTCCGTCAGGAATTGCGTCAACAAGGGGATCTGTCGCGCTCACTCGACGGCGAAGCAGTAGAACAGCCCGTCGCCGCCGGTGCCTTTCAGCGCGTCCTGGCTGCAGCCGCCGCGCGAGGCGTGCGAGGAATTCCATGATTTGGCCGCCGCCGAATCGTCGAGGCCGGTGCGGTCGTGATGGCCCATCATGGCCACCCCTTCCGCGCCGCTCATCGTCCAGTCGCCGCAGGTCTGGTCGGCGACCTTCGTGCCGTCGGGCTTCGAGCCGGTCAGCATGTCGTGCCGGTTGGGCTTGTCGCCGCGGCCGTTGACCACTTCGCCCTTTTCGGTCAACGCCGTCTGCTTGGTGATGCCATTGGCGTCGCTGTGCAGCGAGGCGACATCGTCGGCGATCTTCTCGCCCTTGGCGTTGAACCAGGGACCCTTGCCGATGCGGTCGCGCGCATCCTCGGTGCTGGAGGACAGATAGGCGTGCCAGGTCTTGCCGGTGACGCCGGCCGCTTGCGCCAGCGAGGCGCAATGCGCGTCGGCGCCCTTCAGGCCGCCGAGATCGGCGCCCTTGCCGGAGCCGACGCTGGTGACGAAGAAGCTCATCCTGGCGTCTTGCGACAGCGCCGCGCCTGCCGAGGCGGCAAGCCCTGCGGCGGCGGCGGTTGCGGCAACGAGAAGAAGTCTACGCATGTCGATCCTCCGGTTTTCGAATGTTCTACATTCGAAGAACGTAGCCGGAGGCCTGTTTAATCCACTTCGGGACCAGGTTTTATTCGGGTTATTCGGGCTGCCGGTAGGCGACGAAGCGGTTGTGCTTGGCCTGGAAGATCAGCCCTGTCTCCTTCAGCGCCGGGCTTGCCAGCGGCACGATGCGCCTGGCGATCTCGGAGGGATGCGGCAGCGTCTCCGGATCCTCGCCGGGCATGGCCTGGGCGCGCATGGCCGTGCGGGTGGCGCCCGGATCGGCGGCGTTGACTCTCAGCGGCAGGCTCTCGGTCTCATGCGCCCAGGAGCGCATCATCGTTTCGACCGCGGCCTTGGAGGCAGCGTAGGGCGCCCAGAAGGCGCGCGCCGAGTGCGCCGCGTTGGAGGACATGATGATGGCGCGGCCGGCGTCGGAAAGTCTGAGCAGCGGGTCGACCGAGCGGATCAGCCGCCAGGTCGCGGTGACGTTGAGGGTCATCACCTTCTCGAAGGTCTTCGCCTCGACATGGCCGATCGGCGAGATGACGCCGAGGATGGCGGCGTTGGCGACGAGGATGTCGAGCTTGCCCCAGCGCTCGTGGATGGCGCCGCCCAGCCGGTCGATGCCGGCCATATCGGTGAGGTCGAGCGGCACCAGCGTCGCCTGTCCGCGGCCATCGGCCTTGATCTGATCGTCGAGTTCTTCCAGCCCGCCCACCGTGCGCGCCACCGCCACCACATGCGCGCCGGCGGCCGCGAGCTCCTTGGCGATGAAATAGCCGATGCCGCGCGAGGCGCCGGTGACGACCGCCACGCGGCCGGAAAGGTCGAGGGTCATGCGAAAACTTCCGTGAGATAGTCCGGCTTACGACCCGCTCGACGCCAGCAGCGACAGCGTGCGCACATTGTCGTGGCCTTCGAAGTCGAGCAGGCGAGTGGGGTACTGGCCGGTGAAGCAGGCGTCGCAGAACTGCGGCTGGTCGTTGTCGCGGCGCGCTTCGCCGACGGCGCGGTAGAGCCCGTCGATCGACAGGAAGCCGAGAGAATCGACGCGGATGAACTCGGCCATCTCCTCGACCGACATGCGCGATGCCAGAAGCTTCGACTTCTCCGGCGTGTCGACGCCGTAGAAGCAGGAGGCGCTGGTCGGCGGCGAGGCGATGCGCATATGCACTTCCCTCGCGCCGGCGTCGCGCACCATCTGCACGATCTTCTGGCTGGTGGTGCCGCGCACGATGGAATCGTCGACCAGCACCACGCGCTTGCCCTCGATCATGCGGCGGTTGGCGTTGTGCTTGAGCTTCACGCCCATGTGGCGGATGGAATCGCCCGGCTGGATGAAGGTGCGTCCGACATAGTGGTTGCGGATGATGCCGAGCTCGAAGGGAATGCCCGCGGCCTGGCTGAAGCCGATTGCTGCCGGCGTGCCGGAATCCGGCACGGGCACCACGATGTCGGCCTCGACCGGGTTTTCCTGCGCGAGCTCCGCGCCGATGCGCTTGCGCACCTCATAGACATTGCGGCCCTCGACCGAGGAATCCGGCCGGGCGAAATAGACATATTCGAAGATGCAGAAGCGGGTCTTCTGCGGCTCGAACGGGAACAGGCTCTCGATGCCCTTGGAGGTGACGACCACCATTTCGCCGGGCTTGATGTCGCGCACGAAGCGGGCGCCGATGATGTCGAGCGCGCAGGTCTCGGAAGCGAGGATCCAGGCGCCGTCGAGGTCGCCCAGCACCAGCGGGCGGATGCCCAGCGGGTCGCGGCAGCCGATCATCTTCTTGGCCGTCATCGCCACCAGCGAGAAGGCGCCCTCGACCTGGCGCACCGCGTCGATGAAGCGCGAATTCAGATCGCGTTCCTTGCTGGTCGCGACCAGGTGCAGCAGCGTTTCGGTGTCGGAGGTCGAGGAGAAGATGGAGCCCTGTTTCTGCAGCGCGCGCTGCACGGTCAGCGCATTGGTGAGGTTGCCGTTGTGGGCAACCGCGAGACCGCCTTCGGCGAGCTCGGCGAAGAAAGGCTGGATGTTGCGCAGGCCGGCGCCGCCGGTGGTGGCGTAGCGCGTGTGGCCGATGGCGCGGTTGCCCTGCAGGCTGTCGATCACGCGCTGTTTGGTGAAGGTGTCGCCGATGAGGCCGACATGGCGTTCGACGTGGAACTGTGTGCCGTCATAGGAGACGATGCCGGCCGCTTCCTGGCCGCGATGCTGCAGGGCGTGGAGCCCGAGTGTGACGATGGCCGCCGCATCCTGCCGGCCGAAAATGCCGAACACGCCGCATTCGTCGTGGAAATGGTCGTCGGCCTCGGCGGAAAGGACTTTGCCTGCATCTGCCTTCGAGTCTGCCATCTGGGGCTCAAGCTCCGCTAAAATCGCCATATAGGGCGATCGCCCGTCGAACGCAACGCACGCGATGCCGCATTCATAAAATGCTTCAGGCCAGCGCGCTGGCGCTGGCCTGAATTTCAATTGGCCGGCGCCGGAGTGGCGGGAGCCGGGGCGGGGGCTGGAGCCGGCTCGTTGTCGGCCGGGGCCTCGCCCTCGCTGTCGTCGGGGGCCGGCGCATTGTCCTCGCCGGCGGCCGGCGGCTCGGCCGCGGGCTGGTCGGTCGTCGCCGGCGCGCCAGCCTGCGGCTCGCCTTTATGCGTGTATTTGTTGACCAGCTCTTCCGTGTTCTCCGGCAGCACGCTTTCGAGCTTGGCGCCGATCGTCTCGAGCAGCGGCCGCGACTTGGCGTTGGCGATCCAGGCAGGGGCCTTGGCGCCGGCCAGCCAGTTGAAGAACAGAAGCGCTACCGCCACGACCAGGATGCCGCGCGCCGCGCCGTAGAGGAAGCCGAGCGTGCGGTCGAGCGCGCCGATGCGCGAATCGATGATCCAGTCGGCGATCTTCATGGTGATGACGGAAACGACGATCAGCGCGATGACGAAGACGATGCCAGCCGAGGCCGCCATGGCAATCTTGTCGTTGTCGACATAGGGCTGAACGTAAGGTAGCACCGGCTTGTAGAAGAAGAAGGCCGCCGCCGCCGCTGCTGCCCAG
The DNA here is from genome assembly GCA_004020545.1 of Mesorhizobium sp. Lineage (GTDB taxonomy): Bacteria > Pseudomonadota > Alphaproteobacteria > Rhizobiales > Rhizobiaceae > Mesorhizobium. Next base: position 12,890 of record SAQE01000103.1, read on the forward strand.
GAAACCACGGACAGCACCTCGCGGGAAAAGCCGCGCACCATGGCAAGCATTGCCGAGACCAGGGTGAAGCCGACGAGAATTCCGTCAAGCAGCGTAATCGGCATGTCTTTCACCCCACATCATGAGCCGCATCACTCCCCCTCGTCGGCGCGGCTGCGCCGTGAGCCGGCTATGCGCGCCACGAGGTCGGCAAGCTCGGTGGGCTGGAAAGCGCCGGCCGCGATTCCCCCGGCCCCATTACCGCCAACGACTTCCTCGCTGCCGAGTGGCAGCACCGCGCTTCCGAAACCCAGCTTTTCGGCCTCCTTGAGGCGTTGCTGCGCATGCGCAACCGGCCTCACTGCACCCGAAAGGCTGATTTCGCCGAAATAGACGCAATCGGCGGGAAGGGCAAGACCGGTGAGCGAGGAAACAAGTGCCGCGGCGACCGCGAGATCGGCCGCCGGCTCAGAGATGCGGTAGCCGCCGGCGACGTTGAGATAGACATCGTGCTGGCCGAAACGGACGCCGCAATGCGCTTCCAGCACCGCCAGCACCATGGAGAGCCGCGCGCCGTCCCAGCCGACCACGGCGCGGCGCGGCGTGCCGAGCGAGGAGGGCGCCACCAGCGCCTGGATCTCGACCAGGACCGGCCTTGTGCCCTCCATGCCTGCGAAAACCGCGGCGCCCGGCGATTTCGCATGCCGCTCGCCGAGGAACAGCTCGGACGGATTGGAGACCTCGCGCAGGCCCTTGTCCGACATTTCGAAGACGCCGATCTCGTCGGTCGGCCCGAAACGGTTCTTTACCGTGCGCAGGATGCGGAAATGATGGTTGCCTTCGCCCTCGAAATAGAGGACGCCGTCGACCATGTGCTCGACCACCCGCGGTCCGGCGATCTGGCCTTCCTTGGTGACATGGCCGACGAGAACGATCGCAGCCCCTGTGGATTTCGCATAGCGGATCATCGCCTGGGCGGCGGCGCGCACCTGGGTGACGGTGCCCGGCGCCGAATCAGCAAGGTCGGTCCACAGCGTCTGGATGGAATCGAGGATGACGAGGTCCGGCCGCTTGCCGTCGGCGATTGTGGCGAGGATATCCTCGACATTGGTCTCTGCCGCGAGTTCCACTGGCGTCGAGGCGACGCCGAGGCGCTGCGCCCGCAGCCTGATCTGCGCCACCGCCTCTTCGCCCGAAACATAGACGATGCGGTGGCCTTTCGAGGCAAGGGCTGCCGCCGCTTGCGTGAGCAGCGTCGACTTGCCGATGCCGGGATCGCCGCCGACCAGAAGCGCCGAGCCACGCACGAAACCGCCGCCGGTGGCGCGGTCGAGCTCGCCGATGCCGGAGACGATGCGCGGCGCATCCTCGATGTCGCCCGACAGGCTGGTCAGCACCACCGCGCGGCCCTTGCGGGCGTTGCGCGTGTTGGCGGGTCCGGAGCCGATGCCGCCGGATGTGCCTTCCTCGACCAGTGTGTTCCACTCGCCGCAGGCATCGCATTTGCCGGCCCAGCGCTGATGCACCGAGCCGCAATTCTGGCAGATGAACTGGACGCGGGGTTTGGCCATCAGTGTTGCGCCGTCCGCCAATCGCCGAAGGGCGGCGTTCCCGCCCACCCCCCTCTGTCCTGCCGGAC
>SAQE01000104.1 GCA_004020545.1 Mesorhizobium sp.
GCCTCTTCACGCTTGACCACAGCACGAAGCAAATGTGTGCGCACGCTAGCCCACAGGGGGGAGAAGGTTGGGCGCTCACCCCGCCGTGCGCGCCATATGCAAATCCACGAACTGGATGCCCTTCTGCGCCAGCCTTGCCCATTCTGACTCCGCATCGAGCTCGAGATAGCGCGCCCAAAGCCGGCGGGCCTCATTCAGATTTCCGGCGTCGAATTCCAGCCGCGCCAGGTTGAACACCGGGTCGGCATAGGCCTTGTCGAGCGCGATCGCTTTTTGCAAATGCCTTCTCGCCGACGCTACCTTGCCCTCGTCGCTCATCAGGCCGGCAAGATTGAACCAGGCTTCGACAAAGCCCGGATCGAGTTTTATCGTACGGGCGTAGTCGTGCGCGGCCTCCGCCACGCGGCCGGCGCCGCGCAGGCAGTTGGCGCGGTTGAAGGCGGCAATCGCATCCTTCGGATCGATCGCAAGACAGCGCTGGTAGAGAGCCGCCGCGTCGTCGTGGCGCCCCTCCTCTTCCGCCGCCTCAGCCTCGGCGAACAACTCCTCCAGCGTGTCGTCTTCCGGAGAGCCGAGGTCGAACAGAAGCTGGCCGTCAAGCTCGCTCGTCCCATCGTCGAGATAGATCGCATCCGGCCGGCCGTGCTGCGAGCCGAGATTGAGGGACTTGGCGGTGAGCGAGGCCACCGGGCCGGAGCGGTGCACCGAGCGCGCGATCGCGCCCCAAGTCGCGCCGCTGGCGATCAGCCCCGCATATTTTCGGGCCAAGATGAGGTCACGGAAGGAATAAGGCTCGGCGTCATGCTCGAAGGCGTCGAACAGCGAGAGCATGTCGAGGTCGTCGCCGGCAAGCCGCGACTGGTCGACGAGCGACTGCCTGGAGAGCGACGACGCCTCCGGCGCTTTCATCAGGCCGAGCAGGCGCAAAAAGCCGTTCTCGCTGATGAGTGTACGCTCGGCGTCGCGCTCCGCCTTTACCCGGCGCTCGATCTCGGCGTCGCCGGTCTTCGTAGCCTTGGCGAGAAGCGCGCGGCCGAACACGACATGCGTGGTGCGCCGCGTGACGCCGCGCCTCAACTCCGCATGGCGGCGCTCGACCTCGCGCGCGGCGAGCCTCAGCGGAAAGGCGGCCAGCGCGCCGACGACGCCGAGGACGGCGCCGGGAACGATCACCGGCCCTCCGGTCACTTCTTGCTCTTGCCGACGGCCTTCAACAGGTTCGCCTTCAGCGGATTCTCAGGCGCGCCGCCGCCGGTAGCCGCCTTCCTGGCGGGTTTTGCCGGCGCCTCATCGGCCTTGCTCTTCGACTTGGCCGGGGGCTTCGCCTGTTGCGACAGGCTCGCCTTCAACGCATCCATCAGGTTGATGACGTTGCCGCGCTCCGGCGCCGCCGCGATGATCGGCTTGTGGCCTTTCAGCTTCTCGCGGATCATCGCCATCAGCGCCACTTCATAGCGATCCTCATAGTTCTTCGGATCGAAGTGGGTTTCCTTCTGCTTAATCAGCGCTTGGGCAAGCTCCAGCATTTCCGGGTCCGGCTTGCCGGCTGGGATGTTGCCGAAATATTCAGCCGTGCCGCGCACTTCGTTGGGATTCCTCAAGGTGCAGACGAACATGCCGTTCTCGCGCGCGCCGATCGTCACCACGCGCTCGCGGCTGGACAGCACCAGGCGTGCGATGGCGAGCTTGCCGGATTTGCGCATCGCCTCGCGCAGCACCGCGAAAGTCTCCTCGGCCATGGCGCCGTCGGGCGCCAGATAATAGGGCGAGTCCTGATAAATGACATCGACCTCGTCCTCGTCGACGAAGGCCTCAATGTTCATCGTGTGGTTGGATTCGATCCTCACCGCGTCTAGGTCGGCGTCATCGATGATGATGTACTGCTTGTCCTCGTATTCGTAGCCGCGGACAAGATCCGAGCGTTCGACCAGGCCGAGCTCGGGGTCGACCGGCTTCATATTGATGCGGTTGTGGGTCTTCTTGTGCAACTGGTTGAACGAGATGCGCTCGCTCGCGCTGGTGGCCGGATAGAGCCGGACCGGACAGCTGACGAGGCTGAGCTTGAGGTAACCTTTCCAACTTGCCCTGGGCGCCATGATGAACTCCTACGCGGCCATGCACTGACATTCTAGCTTGAGCATGATCATCTCCAAAAACCGTTCCCACTTTTTGGGATCATGCTCTCTGCAGCGCTTCGTCCATAGGACGAGCGGCGCCGTGGAAATCCTACACCGACCCTTGATCGTAGCGGTAAAACCCTAGCGAAGTGTTTTCGGGCGGAGTTGGACCGGAGGATAGTTCAAATTGTAGCGAGCGTCGATGGAGATAGAACTGAGGCGCTGGCGATTGGCAGAAGGCCTCGACATTTCGTCTTCTAGGGCGAAGCAAGGAGCGAAGCGACGCGCGCAGACCCTAGAATGACGACGCCGAGAGGCTACCGCTCCTTCTCCATCGCCGGCAGATCCCTAGCTGCCTCATCGATCTCCGCCCAGGGATCGCCCGACGTCTCCAGCAACCCTGGCAGCGAGGCGTAGTTCAGATCCTCCGGCGCGTCGATCGTCTCCAGGTCCGTCCAGCTCACCGGGGTCGAGGCCGGCAAGTTGGTGCGGGCGCGTAGCGAATAGGGGGCGGCGGAGGTGTGGCCGCGGGCGTTGCGGTGGAAATCGATGAAGATGCGGCGCTTGCGGTTTTCCTTGCCCATCGTCGTGGTGAAGGTGTCGGGCGCGGTCGCGGCGAGAAAGGTGGAAATGGCGCTCGAGGCCTGGTGCAGTTTCTTCCAGTTCTGCTTCTCCGTCACCGGCACGGTGATGTGGATGCCCTTGCCGCCGGAGGTTTTCGCGAACGGCACCAGGCCGAGGCTTTCCAGCCCGCCCTTGATGTGGACGGCAGCCTCGACCACCTCGCGCCAGGAAATCCCCTCGCCCGGGTCGAGGTCGAAGACGATCTGATCCGGCTTGTCGAGCCTGGTGCGGTGCGTACCCCAGGTGTGGAACTCGACAACGCCGAACTGCGCCAGCGCCAGGTAGCCCTTGGCGTCCTCGACCGAGAGATAGGTCTTGGTCTCGCCTTCCGAATTGGTGGACTCGAACACCGCCACCGATGGCGGCATGCCGGTGAAAGCGTGACGCTGGAAGAAGCAGTCCTGTGGCTTGCCGGTCGGGCAGCGCACCAGCGACACCGGGCGGCCGATGATGTGCGGCAGCATGAAATCGCCGACCAGCGCGTAGTAGACGGCGATGTCGAGCTTGGTCGGCCCGGTCTTGCCGAAAAGCCGCCGCTCCGGATTGGTGACCCAGATGGTGGCAAGGTCGGATTCGGCGATCAGCCGCTTGCGCTTGACCGGCACCGGCGTCGTGAGGCCGCCGACATCGCGCAAGCCGCGAAAGACGCCGTGGCGGATCGCGTTGTCGGCGGTGCGGTTCGAATAGCGGATGCGGGCCGACAGCAGCGGTCTCACCCAGTGCATCTCGCGCATGATCTCGCGCGGCACGCCTTCGGGCGGCGTGGCGTCGGCGGTCAGCCGTTCCAGCCGGGCGAGCAGGTCGGTCGCCATGTCGCGGTCGAAGCCGGTGCCGACCTTGCCGCGATAATGCAGTTCGCCGTTCTCGAACTCGGCCATGCCGAGCGCCGCCAGACCTTCCGCCCGGTCGGATACGGTGTAGCCGGCGATGACGAAATCGTCCGTCTTTTGCGCCTTGATCTTGGTCCAGCTCTTGGTGCGGCCGCTCTGGTAGATCGAGTCGGCGCGCTTGGAGACGATGCCTTCAAGCCCAAGGTCCGAGGCCTGATCGTAGAGCCCCTGCCCGTCGCCCTCGACATGGTCGCTGAACTGGATGGCGGAATTGGCGGCCTGACCGGCGAGCAGTTCGGCAAGCAATGCCTTACGCTTCTGCAGCGGCACCTTGCGCAGGTCCCAGCCATCGAGATGCAGAAGGTCGAAGGCGTAGAAATGCAATTTCGAGCCGGCGCCCTGGGCGAGCGCATCTTGCAGCAGCGCGAAGCGCGAAATGCCCTTGTCGTCGAGCACCATGATCTCGCCGTCGATGATCGCCTGGCTGACCGGCAGCCGTGAAAAGGCCTGCGGCAGGTCGCCGTAGCGCTTCGTCCAGTCGATGCCACCGCGAGTGATCAGCCGCACCTCGCCATCGACGACATGCGCCATGGTGCGGTAGCCGTCGAATTTGATCTCGTGCAGCCAGAGCTCGCGGGTTTTCTGTGCGGGGTGTTCGCTGCCCGGCGGCTCCGTTACCTGCGTAGCGAGCTGCGGCTCGATGCGGGTCGGCGGGTCGCCCTTGACGGCGCCAGGCAGCGCGCCCGGCTTCAATGAGCCGGCTTTCGGCGGCAGGCGCTGCGGCTTCTTGCGCGGCGCCGCCAGCTGTTCAATGCGGCGGCCGGACTTCACGCTTTCCGGCCGCGCCTCCAGAATGTCGAGCATGGTGTCGGCAGCGAGGTCGCGCTCCTTAAACAAGAGCCAGTTCTTCTTGTTCTCATCCTCGCCGGGCTTCGGCTTCAGCCTGGTCAGCATCCAGCCGCCATTGAGCTTCTGGCCGGCCAGCCGGAACTTGAAGGCGCCGGTCCTGAGGCTCTTTTCGACATCCTCCATCGGCGCCCAGGTGCCGGTGTCCCAGACGATCATCGGCCCGCCGCCATATTCACCTTCGGGGATGACGCCCTCGAAGTCGATATATTCGATGGGGTGGTCCTCGGTCTCGACGGCGAGGCGCTTGTCGGCCGGGTTGAGCGAGGGTCCGCGCGGCACCGCCCAGCTTTTGAGCACGCCGCCGACTTCGAGGCGCAGGTCGTAATGGTCGGCGGTGGCCTGGTGCTTGTGGACGACGAAGCGGTTGCCGCCCTCGCCGGCCGTGCCGCCCGCAGGCTCGGGGGTGCGAGAGAACTCGCGCTTGGCGCGATAGGGTTTGAGTTTGGTTGGGGTTGGCATGGGCTAAACAGGCGTCGCGGGGGGCAATTTCCCGGCGTCGCGTTCCGTCACACCCCCCTCTGTCCCGCCAGCCTATCAGTCGTCATCCGTGAGTGCTCAATCGTCGGCGGCCGGCGTCAATTCCAGCTCGGCCGGAGTCAAACCCTGCCTCAGTTGGTCAAGCCGGAACTCGTCGACCCAATAGGCCTCGCCATCGACCAGAACGCGAGCGCAATAGGTGCCGCCGGAAAAGCTCTGCGCGGTGACATAGACCTTGTGGCGGTCGAGCGCCTTCTTCACCGCGGCGCGGCGGGAATTTTCTCTGGCGACGGGACTGGCCATGGCCTCACTCTGAACACGCTGCCGCTTGAAGGGCGGCGGACATAAGGATGGCGGAGAGCGGCGGGGGAGTCAATTTTGGCGCAATGGCTGCGATCATTCCGGCAAGGTCGTGATTGCGAAAACGCCGGGGCTTCGCCACCCACGGCCTAAGCCGGGGGATGGCGAAGTGGCTGGCTCAGTAATTCATTCCCGCTCCGGGCGGCATTGCCGGAGCGGTCTCCTTCTTCGGCTTTTCCGCCACCATCGCCTCGGTGGTGACGAGCAGGCCGGCGATGGAGGCGGCGTCCTGCAGCGCGGTGCGCACCACCTTGGCGGGATCGATAACGCCTTGGCCGTAGAGATCGCCATAGTCGCCGGTCTGCGCGTTCCAGCCGAAGGAGAATTCGCCGCTTTCGCGCAACCTGCCGACGATGAGAGAGCCTTCTGCGCCGGCATTTTCGGCGATCTGGCGCACCGGCGTTTCCAGCGCGCGGCGCACGATCTCGATGCCGGTCCTCTGGTCCGCATTGTCGACGACGGCCCCGTCGAGCGCCTTTACGGCTCTCAGCAGTGCGACGCCGCCGCCGGGTAGGATGCCTTCCTCGACCGCCGCGCGTGTGGCGTGCAGCGCGTCGTCGACCCGGTCCTTGCGCTCCCGGACCTCGACCTCTGTCGAGCCGCCGACGCGGATGACAGCCACGCCGCCGGCGAGCTTGGCCAGCCGTTCCTGCAGTTTCTCGCGGTCATAATCTGAGGTGGTCTCGTCGATCTGCTGCCGGATCTGGGCGACGCGGCCCTGGATCTCCTCCTTCCCACCGGCGCCGTCGACGATGGTGGTGGTTTCCTTTTCGACGGTCACCCGCCTGGCGCGGCCGAGCATCTCGAGCGTGACATTCTCCAGCTTGATGCCGAGATCCTCGGAGATGACCTGACCCCCGGTGAGGATGGCAATGTCTTCCAGCATCGCCTTGCGACGATCGCCGAAGCCGGGCGCCTTGACGGCGGCGACCTTCAATCCGCCGCGCAGCCTATTGACGACCAGCGTCGCCAAGGCTTCGCCCTCGACATCCTCGGCGATGATCAGCAGCGGCTTGCTCGACTGTACCACCGCCTCCAGGATCGGCAGCAGCGCCTGCAGGTTGGAGAGCTTTTTCTCGTGGATCAGCAGATAGGGCTCCTCCAGCTCGACGCGCATCTTGTCCTGGTTAGTGATGAAATAGGGGCTGAGATAGCCGCGATCGAACTGCATGCCCTCGACGACCTCGAGCTCGGTTTCGGCGGTCTTGGCCTCCTCGACGGTGATGACGCCTTCATTGCCGACCTTCTGCATCGCCTCGGCCAGGAAGCGGCCGATCTCGGCATCGCCATTGGCCGAGATGGTGCCGACCTGGGCGATCTCGTCGTTGCGGGTCACCTTGCGGGCATTGGCCTTGATCTCGGCCACGACCGCCTCGACGGCGCGATCTATGCCGCGCTTCAGGTCCATCGGGTTCATGCCGGCGGCGACGGCCTTCGCCCCTTCCCGCACGATGGTCTGAGCAAGGACCGTGGCGGTGGTGGTTCCGTCGCCGGCGATGTCGCTGGTCCTCGACGCCACTTCGCGCACCATCTGTGCGCCCATGTTTTCAAACTTGTCCACCAGTTCGATTTCCTTCGCCACTGTCACACCGTCCTTGGTGATGCGAGGGGCGCCGAACGACTTGTCGATGACGACGTTGCGGCCCTTGGGCCCGAGCGTCACCTTTACCGCGTCGGCCAGGATATCGACCCCGCGCAGCATCTTGTCGCGGGCCTCGGTGTGGAATTTCACTTCCTTGGCAGCCATGGAACCCTCCCTCCGCGAACACCCTCTTCTGGGCCGCGCGCGTCTATCGAACTAGTCTGGCGCCTAGGGGTTTCAAGGCCGAAACCCGGAATTTTTCGGCACCTGTCTTATTTTCAACGCACTGTAATCATGGGCTTATTCGGGATGGTGAGAGGACAAGCAGCGGCAGCCGCGCTGCCAGGGCGAACTTGTGCAGTGCAGCATCGGAACACTTCGCCTTGTCAGCCCGTTCAGAGTGATCCGGCGGCCGGCCTTGCCAGGCATTCGCGCAGGGCCGCAGAAATGGGCCGCGCCGCCGCCTTGCACCGGCAAGCGAAGGAGATTGCGATGGTGCAGATCAGGGCGATGGCAAAGAACGACCTGGTAGAGGTATCGCGGTTGCTCGGAGGGTCCTGGCGGCGGACCTATTCGCCGATCATGGGTGAAGAAAACACCGCTCGGCTTTCCGACGAGAAGCACGCGCCGGAGAAATTGGCCGAGGAGCTCGCCGACCATGACAAGATGTCGTTCGTCGCGGAGCGGACCGACGGCTCGATCGCCGGCTATGCGATGGCGGCGATGGATAAGAAAGGCGACGTCATGCTCGACCGGCTGCATATCGAGCCGCAGGAATTCGGCAGCGGCCTCGCCGTCGACCTTCTGCACGCCGTGCTCGCCGCCCCTGCCGGCATTCCGAGCATCGCGCTGGAGGTGATCGACGGCAACGACCGGGCGATCGCCTTCTACCGCAAGCACGGCTTCGAGATTGTCGAGCGCCGGCCGGCGGCGCATGGCGTCGGCGGCCACGCCTCGCTGATCATGCGACGGCTGCTGCCGATGGCCTGAGCCAGCATGGCGGTCCAGGTGGTTCCGTGCTTCCGAGGGAGTGGAATCGGCCGGAACCACCCGCCCGCCTTGTTTCCTTCCCAAGACACATGAACGGTACGACCTGCTGTCCTGCCCTGCTTTGATCCTGATCAAGCGAACGCGCAGGCTGGACGCCTCGCCCCCGGCCTCTATATTTTCGCGAGCGCTTATTTTCCATTGGAGACAGACAGATGAGCCTCGGCAAGCAGAAACTCGGGGGCCAGGGGCTCGTCGTCTCGGCGATCGGCCTCGGCTGCATGGGCATGAGCCAGTCCTACGGCCCGGCCGACGAGGCGGAATCGATCGCCACGATCCACCGGGCGATCGAGCTCGGCTGCACCTTCCTCGACACGGCCGAGGTCTACGGGCCCTTCCTCAACGAGGAGCTGCTCGGCCGCGCGCTGAAGGGCCGACGCGACCAGGTGACGATCGCGACAAAATTCGGCTTCCGCATCGTCGACGGCAAGCAGGTCGGCACCGAGCGCGATAGCCGACCCGAGCATATCCGCGAAGTGGTGGAGGCTTCGCTGAAGCGCCTCGCCACCGACCGTATCGACCTCATCTACCAGCACCGCGTCGACCCCGCCGTGCCGATGGAGGATGTCGCCGGCGCGGTCAGCGAGTTGGTGGCGGAAGGCAAGGTGCGCTTCTTCGGCCTGTCGGAGGCGGGGATTTCCAACATCCGCCGCGCGCATGCCGTGCATCCGGTGTCGGCGCTGCAGAGCGAATATTCGCTGTGGGAGCGCAACCTCGAGCCCGAGATCATCCCGACGCTTGCGGAGCTGGGCATCGGCCTCGTGCCCTTCGCGCCGCTCGGACGCGGCTTCCTCGCCGGCGACGTCAGGCACGCGGAGGATTATCCCGAAGGCGATTTCCGGCGCGGCGACCCGCGCTATCAGGGCGAGAATTTCGACTTGAACGTCGCGGCCGCCGCCACAGTGCGCGACATCGCCGCCGCCATAGGCGTGAAGCCCGGCCAGGTCGCGATCGCCTGGCTGCTCGCCAAGGGGCCGGAATTCGGCATCGACATCGTGCCGATCCCCGGCACGAAGCGGCGGATTTATCTCGAAGAGAATGTCGCAGCCGCCGACATCAAGCTTGACGCCACCGAGATGCTGGGGCTGGACATGGCGCTGACGCCGGACAAAGTGTCGGGGCCGAGGTATAACGAGCGGACGATGTCGATGGTGGACCGGTAGGGCCAGCGGCCAGCCTCACTTCTTCTTGCAGTCCGGCAACGCCTCCATTGCCTTCCTGGCCTCTCCCTCGCTGGCGTATTTCTTCTTGCCGAGATCGATGACCAGCGTCCCGTCGGGCTTCTTCGGCACGATCTCGCACTGCTTCGAGACGGCATCCCTGGCGACCCAGTATTCCTCGGCCGCCATGGCAGGCAGGCCGACAATGCCGGTGGCGAGGATGGCGATAGCGATGGCGCGAACCATTTCCGGTCTCCATTGCGTGCGTTGGAAAGCAGGCCGGAACTGCCGACGCTTTTGCGTGGAAGGCGCCGGCACACTGTTTTTCGGAAACGTCCTGCCCCGCCTTCTGTTCCGGGAACTTCGTGGAAGCGCGCTTTGCTCAACCGCCCGAATGCGGGTCGATGCTATAGGGGTGCACCGGATAGCCTGGGCCGATCGCCTCGCTCACCCGATCGATCCAGGCGCTCACCGCCGGATAATCGGCAAGAGAGAAACCGCAATCCTCGGCGCGGTGGCTGTAGGCATAGACGGCGACGTCGGCGATTGTGAGCGAGCCACCAACCAGGAACGGCGTGTCTTGCAGGCTGCGCTCGAGAGCGCCAAGCGCGCGGGCACCTGCCTCGCGCTTGCCCGCGACCAGCGCCTGGTTGCGTTCCAGCCGCTCGGTGAGCGTCCAGAAGCGCAGCGAGCCGATGACCGGCTCGACATAGTACTGCTCGAAGAACAGCCACTGCATGACCTTGGCGCGCGCAAGGCGGTCCGCCGGCAGGTAGGGCGTGCCCTCCGCAACGCAGGCGAGGATCGCGTTGGACTCGGCGATCGCCTCACCATTCTCGACCGCCAGCACCGGAACCGCACCCGCCGGATTGAGCTTGAGAAAGTCCTCCGTGCGGCTTTCGCCCTCGAAGATCGACACCTGCCGGGTTTCGTAGGCAATGCCGAGCAGCCCCAGCAGGACACGCACCTTCCAGGCGTTTTGCGACGGCAGGTAGTCGTAGAGCGTGAGCATTGTCGGTCCCTCTCTCGTGCAGGTAACTTGCTTCGCATGGGCGCTGCATGGGCGCCACCCGATTTATGCGGCGATCCGCCGGCGCGGAGGCTCCAAGGCCTCGATCAGCCTCGCCACGCGCGCCCGGCAAGCGGTCGGCATCCAGGCTCCATGATCAAATCTGCCGGCAGACGGAATGTGGGTCTTGACTTCGGTCAGATGACCTCCAGATCGACACTTGCCGGTCGCCTGAGGGACCGGCGATGCCGCCGGTTTGCCGGCCGCGGCTTGCTGGCACGATGTGCTGGCCATTTTGGGCAACGGAACCGATGCGACGGCGCGGTTCGACTTGAGAGTCACACGATCCAAGGCCAGGACATTCGACGACATCCTGACGCGACCAGATGAGGAGGAAATGCAATGGCAATTCGTGATCTCATTCCCTGGGCCAGGGAAGGCAATCTGCTCCCCGGATTCTATCGCGAGAGCGATCGCGATCCGTTCATGGCGCTGCACCGCGAGATGAACCGCCTGTTTGACGACGCATTCCGCGGCTTGGGCGCCGGACTGCCCTCGTTCGGCAGCGCCTATGGCGGGCGTGCCGGATGGCCGAGCGTCGAAATCTCCGACACCGGCAGCGAAATCCGCGTCATGGCGGAAATCCCCGGCATGGAGGAGAAGGATATCGAAGTGATGCTCGACGACGGCGTGCTGACGCTGCGCGGCGAGAAGCGCTCCGAGAGCGAGGATAAGGACAGGCAGTTCTCCGAATGCTTCTACGGTCGCTTCGAGCGCCGCATTCCCGTCGGCACCGAGATCGAGGAAGGCAAGGTGAACGCAGCCTTCCACAACGGCGTGCTCACCGTGACCCTGCCGAAGACCATGCGTGCCCAGGCGAAAGCGAGGCGCATCCCGATCAGCGGTACGGCACCGAGCTCGGGCAAGAGCAAGCACTGACCGTGCCTGATCCGGGTGGCGCGGCTCAGCCGCCCGCATGCGGGTCCATGCTGTAGGGGTGGACGAAGGCGCCACCCGATTTAGGGTGGCGTGGCGGATCAAGGAACTCGCAATCGTCGGCGGGAGAGCACCCGTCTGTCCGCCAGGACAGAGGGGTGTGTGACGGAACTCAGCCTATCGCATTGCCCCGCGCGTCTACCTCACCGCCCCGCAATATCCTTCGCCACCGCCCTCGCCTCGATGCCGATCTCGCGCAACAGGCCGGTGACCGGGTTGTGGAAGCCGACGAGATAGACGCCGAGGTCGGCCGCTCGCGGATTGACGCCGCTCTTTGCCGGCCGCAGCTCGGCAGGCAGGAAGCCGTCATAGCCCGGGCGGTAGCCGGTGGCGAAAATCACCGCGTCGAATTTTTTCTCCCGCCCGTCGGCGAATTTCGCGCCGTCCCCGGTGAAGCGGGCGATGTCGGGCGCGACGCCGATCCTGCCCGCCTTGATCGCGGCCACCGTGCCGACATCGATCACCGGAATGCGCCCGGCATCGATCTGCCTGAGGATGCCCTGCTTCGGCCGCACGAGGCCGTATCTCTCCAGCCTGCCCAACGCCAGGTCGAGGATTTTCGGGAACATCCAGTCGTTCAGCGCCTGCGGCATCGGCCGGCTGGCGATGCCCACCATCTGGATCGGCACGCCGAAGAGCTCGCGCGGCACGATGTGGACGCCCTTGCGCACCGAGATCGTCGGCCGTGCGCCGCTTTCGGCAAGGTCGAGCGCGATCTCGGCGCCCGTGTTGCCCATGCCGATGATCAGCACGTCCCGGCCCACATAGGGCGCGGCCTCGGTGTAGGCGGCGCTGTGCAGCACCTCGCCCTTGAACGTCTCGATGCCGGGGAAGCTTGGCACGATTGGCTCGGCATTGTTGCCGGTGGCGACGACGATCTTGCGGGCACCGATCTCACCGGCGTCGGTGTCGACCAGGAACCTTGCGCCCTCGCGGCGGATGGATTTCACGGTGACGCCGAAGCGCGGCTCAAGGCCGAAGCGCCGCGCGTAAGCATCGAGATAGGCAACCACTTTTTCGCGCGGGACGTAGCGGGGGTGGCTTTTCGGGAACGGCACGAAGGGCAGCGAGGAAAACGACTTTACCGTATGCAGGTGCAGCCGCCGGTAATGCCGCCGCCACGCCGGCGCCACCTCGCCGGCCCTTTCGAGGATGGTGAAATCCACACCCGCCTGCTTCAGGCAGGCGCCGACTGCCAGCCCCGCCGGCCCCGCGCCGACGATGACGACATTGGTGTCCATGGTCCCCTCCTCGCCCAGGCCATATCAGGCTATGCCGGAAGGTGTGGGAGCGGCAAGTGGGGAGAAACACCTATCCCTCCTGCGCCGTTGGCGATTGGCGAAAGCCACCGCGACATCCGATCTGCCCCCTTGAGGGGGAGATGTCGGGCAGGACAGAGGGGAGCGCTGTCCCGCCAGCCTCCAAAGCTCTTGCCAAGTAAATCCCCTCTCTTGCGATTTCTAACACTTAGCTTCGCTAAAATGTTGAAATCGCTTTCTCCCCCACAAGGGGTGAGATAGGGCGTCGGCTCCCTACTCCATCCCGCCAGGCGCTTCGGGCTCGTCCTCGGGCGGCTCCAGGATCTCGATCAGTTTTGCCACGCGCGCGCCGGGCATCGCGCGACCCTCGTTCATCAGCGCTTCGTCGGCGCCGATCCAGGCGAAGGCCTCGCGCAGTTCCTCGAGGCTGGCGCCGGTGAGCGCGATATCGGCGATCACGGCCTCGTCGACCGGGCCAAGCACTGAAATGATCTCGTTGCGGGTCATCCTGTCCCTCCCCGTGGGTCGAAACGAATGGCATAGAAACGACTGGCGGGCGGCGCGGGTTCCGACGAACTCTCTGTCGAAGCGCCGGCGGGACAGAGGGGGGTGGGAACGCCAGCGTCGACGATCGCCTCAGTGGACTGGCGGCGGAATTTGGCGGCGCATGCAGCTTTCCGGCCTCTCCGATGTCGCGGCGCAGCGCGACGACCAGCCGGCGGTGGAGGCCATCTGCCTCAACCCGATGCTGGGCGGCGACGCCAGGCTCGGCGCCTCGGTGCAGCCGGCCTTCCGCGATCTTGTCCGCAACACCGACATGGCCGCCCGTATCGCGGCACGGGCGCTCAGGATGCTGCCCGGGCTCGGCACGCCCCGGGTGACCAACGCCTATTCCGGCAACCGGCCGATGCTGTCGGACGGGCTGCCGGTGGCCGGCCGCACCGCGATCGAGGGGCTCTTCGTGCATGGCGGCATGGGCTCGATCGGCATGCACGCCGCCCCCGCCACGGCGCGCTGGCTGGTGGAAGCGGTGCTGTCGGGTGACGGGAGCCCGCGCCAGGAGTGGCTGCGGCCGCAGCGGTTTGCGGGGT
>SAQE01000105.1 GCA_004020545.1 Mesorhizobium sp.
CTTAATCGCACGAAAGGGCGGGCCACCGATCTCAGCCCCGGAACATGACGTCTAGAGCGAGATGAGCATGTGGCTAGGCAAACGTCGTGACATCAACCGCAAAGTTCTCACAGCCATCGGAAAGCGCGGATTTCAGGGGCCGCAGTAGCGAGCCTGTCATGGCACAGATGGAGACCCCGCAAACTTGCCGCCCAAAACCAGCCGGAGACGAGGCTGGCTCTCTGTTAATTTACGCCGCCAGCTGTGCCAAAGGTTCTGACGACGGACAATTGGGGGCCCCTTGCGCCGACGCGACACCCCCATCCGACGACATGCAATCAGGTCCAGAATATCGACCGTGGCGCAGCCGACAGCTGCGAAATATGTATGTCGATAACTAAAGTACCGTCCGGATCGCGGCTGTCCGGAATATGGTGCGGCACATGTCACGGTCGAAACACGGCTGAAGAGTGAGGCTGACAGCTTGGAACTGTTGGGCTGGCTCCCACGCCCGAGCGCTATCTAGCGAGACACGGCCTCGAGCGCTCGTTCCTATCGAAGTTTTGGCTGAACCGACGCCTTTGAGTGGCCGCGTGGGACGGGGCGTTTCCTTCGTCAAATTAAAATCAGTCGCCACGTCGCTTTAAATTGGACTGCACATGGATCCGTCTACCAGTGTGCCCCTTCGCCCGCTTCAAGCGCCTTGATCCGCGGAATTGCGGAAGCGCGAACGCTCTCGGTAACCATCCGGTGAAGACCGCAGGTTAGGCAGCCTGATCTGGCAGGGACTTCGATGACGGGTTCAAATTAAACGGCTGCAACGCCCTCGATACACGTCGTCACGTCGCCGCCGATCCAAATCTGGTCCTCGATCTTCTCCACATGAACACGTCCTTCCCTTCGAAGGACCGTACCCTGGCTGGCAATGTACGACGAGGGCGCGATGCCGTTTCCTATCAACCATTGGGCGATGCCAGCGTTTAGACTGCCGGTTACAGGATCTTCAAAACCGGCCGCGGTAAAGGCACGCACCTCGAAATCTGCATCCCGCCCATCCTTCATGGGGTCCCAGGGGGCAACAACACCGACCCGCAACCCGGAAAGCACAGCAAAGTCCGGGCGCAGCGCCAAGACGTCAGCCCTGGAGCGTAGCAGGACAGCAAGCCAGCCAGGGCCATTGTCCACCCAGTTGGCGTCGACGATGTCATCGGAGGTCAATCGCAGACCTTCGAGGGCTCGCGTGAGCGTGTCGAGTTCCACCGGGCCCGAGCGGCGTAGCTCGGGGGCTTCGAAAGCAAGCCGTTTTTTGTCGCGCCGAATGCGGATAAGTCCTGCTTTGCACTCCTGGATAATGTCACCACTCTTTGGCCGCCCACCGGAAGACAGCCAGACGTGACAACTCCCCAAGGTAGGGTGGCCCGCGAAGGGCAATTCAGCAACGGGCGTAAAGATGCGAACGCGGTAGTCGGCATCTGCCGACTTCGGCTGTAGGAGGAAGGTCGTTTCGCTAAGGTTCGTCCAACTCGCGAAGGCAGCCATCTCAGATGCGGTCAAGGAATCTGCTCCGACGACAACCGCCAACGGGTTACCTAGCAAAGCTCTGGAGGAGAAAACATCAACCTGCTGGAATGAAAATTTTGTGGTTCCGTGTCTCACTATGAGATCCTAACGTTCTAAATTTATGCGGCCTTTCCGCATTTGGCGTGACTTTGGCTGACTGCCAATTCCATGGAAGCAGTTCCTCCACCCGTGCAACCGGCATGTCAGCGATGCGAGCGAGGACATCGGCAAGCCACGCCTGCGGATCGATGTCATTGAGTTTGGCGCTCATGAAAGGTGGTTTTCGCTGTGCTTTTCGAAGCGGGTGGCGACGGCACGGAAGTGCTTGAGTTTGCCCTCGGGCAGTTCTCTCCTTTGTTCCGGCAGCATTTTCGAAATGCACACAATCATCAATGGACGATTTGGCGCCAAAGAGTACGAAGATGAGACAGCTGAAGATCAGCCCCAGTCAGGCCGAAATGATCGCCCACAGCTGCGTCGCCCCCATCGCAAGAACGAGGATGACGCTTACTCCGATGAACAGCGCCGTAGGTATCTGCTTCAGGTGAGCGCCGAATCGGCTGCCCGAGAAGTCGTCGACCGCATCGTCCAGCATCGCCTTTGAGTCATCCATGGCGGCCTTGGCTGCTAAGATCCCATAAACGGTGATTGCGACCACAATCGTCGCGAGCGCGAACCTGGCGGCTCGTCCCGCTGATGGTGCGTACGCAAGGATCGCGAACATGGTCGCGATACTGGCGAAAAAAATGATCGCATATGTCTGCGTCAGATGGGCAAGTCGCGCGGCCGCCGCCGCCAGGTATTGATCAACGGTGAGTTTCGCCATGTGCTCCTCCGGCATGTGACCCGCTTGGGTACCGAGTCGCAAATGAACTCCACGAAATTGGCGAGGGTCTATGATCGTGATCAGGAGGTGCCCGCCGTCCAATACTACGTTCATTTACCGGGATCGGAGTTCCATATGTCCCGGTAGAGCTTCCAGCTGCCGTCCTGCCCTTTCTTCCAGACCACCACATACTTCCCGGCCGCATCCACCAGCTTCGAATCCTTGCCCGGTGCCTTGAGGGAGAAACTCCCGGACTCGAATGCAAAATCTCCACTTTCCTGGACCTCAAGCGTGGTGAGCGTGAGCTCCGATATGCCCATATCGATCGCGCCCTGCCATAGCTTTTGGATATTTTGGCGGCCATCGACTCGCGCCATATCTGGCGGGAATGCGGCCGCATCATCCGCGTACTTCGACGCGACCCCAGCCGCATCCTTACTGTTGTACGCCTTCACGAATTCGGCATTCGCGGCTTCAATGGCTTCTTTCGCAGACTGGGCCTGGGCCGATCCGAGGCAGAGCGACGCGACAGCAACGACCAGCAGACAATGCTTGAAAGTCATTTCATCCTCCCGTGTTCCGGTCTCTAGTTATTCCCGTTTGAGGTTATCATACTGACTTTCTGGTGATCGCCTGGCCGCAAGACGATGACGTTCCATCTGGTCGCGGCATCGCTGTGCTGGCAGGCATTCCGGCGCATTCCCCGGTGACCGCATCGCCGTGACGGGCTGCAGCCGTGGCCATCACGCTTGCCAGCCCTGCGCATCGTCGTGCACCGAAGGTGCCCCAAACGGTAATCGCAGTCGTCACGCAGAGCACCGGACATGCCAAATGGCCCGTTGGGCTTTGCGCTGGACGATGCGACCTCAGCTTCTAGTTTAGCATTCACTAATATCCAAAGCAAACGCGAGGGGCACCAGCGCGATCGATCCCATCCTTCACGACAATTGCTGCGGCAACAAACGATTGGCAACGACGTCAGAGCGACTAAGAAGCTCTTGCACGCTCAGGCTGAACGCCGCCGATAATGGAAGAGCGCTTCTTCGATAGTGGGTTTCGCGGTGTAACGGTCCTCCGACTCAAACCCACTATAAGCCCAGCGAACGCGTCCAAAGGCGGATCTCGCTGTGATGGACCGCCGCCCGGCATCTAGATGTTTGATCCCAGGCTTTGTGGTCGTCGTCCGAATCAAGATAGGTCGCTCTTGGGGCCTCACTGCAGATTGTCACGACGATCAGGCGGGCGATGCGACCGCGGCGCGCGCTCATTGACATCGGCACAACACTGGCTATTTGTAGCGCCGGAAAGTGGATGGTGCGTTCCGTCCGCTTCGCGGATGGTGCCCGTACCCGTGTCATCCGCTAAACGTCTATCGGCACGTGAGCCGATCCGGTCGCAGCCTACCCGGTAAAAACAAGGAAGCCTGGTGAAGACAATCGTTATCTGTTCCGGCGGATTGGATTCCGTCACGCTCGCCTACAAGGTCGCAGCCGAAAGAGCCCTCACCCGCCTCGTGTCGTTTGACTACGGCCAGCGCCATAAAAAGGAGCTGGACTTTGCGCGGATGTGCGCCTTGCGCCTCGGCGTGCCGCACGACGTCGTCGATATCACCGCGGTCGGACGCCTCCTGACGGGATCGGCGCTGACCAGCGGCGGCCCGGTCCCCGAGGGGCACTATGCGGAAGACAGCATGCGCGTCACTGTCGTACCCAATCGCAACGCGATCATGTTGGCGGTAGCCTTTGGTGCAGCAGCGGCGGGACAGGCCGATGCCGTGGCGGCAGCGGTCCACGGCGGGGATCACTTCATCTATCCGGACTGCCGCCCGGCTTTCGTCGAAGCCTTCGAGGCCATGCAGCACCACGCGCTGCAGGGACTGGCGAGGATCGCCCTTTACGCACCGTTCCTGCAACTGAGCAAAGCCGACATTGTCAGTGAAGGCGCACGCCTAGGCGTGCCCTTCGAGGAAACCTGGTCGTGTTACCAGGGCGGGGCTCATCATTGCGGTCGTTGCGGCACCTGCGTCGAGCGGCGCGAGGCCTTTCACCTCGCTGCTAAAAACGATCCAACATCCTACGAAGACCCGGATTACTGGATCGAAGCTTGCCAGCAATACCAAGCTACACCAGGGCAATAAGGCGCGCCGTCATGTACACCATCGCCAAGCGGTTTGCCTTTTCGGCGTCACATGTGATCGGCGGCCTGCCGGCGGAGCACCCTTGCTCCCGGCTGCACGGCCACAACTACGAAGTCGAGATCGTCTTGCAGTCGGCCGAGCTCGATCCGGTCGGCTTTGTCCGCGACTACCGCGAACTCTCGGAACTCAAGGCGCTCATCGACAACACCCTGGATCATCGCCACCTCAATGAGGTCCTCGGGCATGATCGGACGACCAGCGAGGTCATTGCCAAGTGGATCTACGACTGGTGCTGTGAGCGGTGGCCCGAGGTCGCGGCCGTCCGGATCAGCGAGACCCCGAAAACGTGGGCGGAATACCGTCCATGAAGGGGAGCATCCGCATTAGCGAGATCTTCGGTCCGACGGTCCAGGGAGAAGGTCCGCTGATCGGGCGCCCGACTGTGTTCGTACGCACGGGCGGTTGCGATTACCGCTGCCGCTGGTGCGATACGCTGTATGCGGTGCTGCCCGAGTTCCGCGAAGACTGGGCGCTGATGACGCCGACCGCGATCCTGACGGAGGTTGAGCGGCTGTCGAACTCCGCACGGGTGCTTGTGTCGCTGTCCGGCGGCAATCCCGCACTTCAGCGTTTGGCTCCGCTGATCGAACAGGGCCACCAGAAAGGCCACACCTTCGCTCTCGAGACCCAAGGCAGTGTCTCTCAGCCTTGGTTCGCTGCGCTCGACTGGCTCATTCTCAGCCCGAAGCCGCCATCTTCGGGGATGGTAACCGACTGGCCGGCCCTCGACGATTGCGCCGCGGCGGCAAGGAGCGGAACGCAATGCGTCGTCAAGGTGTCTGTTTTTGATGACAATGACTACGCGTTTGCCCAGTTCGTGGCGAAACGCTATCCAACCCTGCCGGTTTATCTGCAGGTCGGGAATCCTGCTCCGCTGATCACCCATGCGGGTCGCGGCAGCGAAGAGGCCGACTTCGACGATTTGATGCGGCGCTTCCGCTGGCTTGTCGACAAGGTCGCAGCGGACGGGTGGTTCACGGCAACAGTCCTGCCGCAGTTGCATGTGCTGGCCTGGGGCAACAGGCGCGGCGTCTAGACTGGTGGATGCACCTTAACAGGCTGCTGCAAAAGTCGCGTTTGGTGATGTTTTGTGATTCACTTCGGTTGGCGATCTGGAGTGATTTGCAATGCGCGGACGGGATGAACGGTCGGAAGGTCTTTTCAGCTATGTCCGGCTGGAGGAACACATTCCCACGGATCATCCACTTCGGGCGATCCGGCGCTTGTGCGACGAAGCGCTAGGCTGTCTGGATGCCCGCTTCGAGGCGCTCTATTCGGGAATGGGGCGGCCGTCGACACCACCGGAGATGCTGCTGCGGGCGACACTGCTGCAGGCGTTCTTCTCGGTTCGTTCCGAACGCCTGCTGATGGAACAGATCGACTACAATCTATTGTTCCGCTGGTTCGTCGGCCTGCCGATGGACGCACCGGTGTGGCATGCGACGGTGTTCACCCACAATCGCGATCGGCTCCTGGAGGCCGATGTTGCGCGCGAGTTCCTGGGTGCTCTGATGGGTCTCGGCCAAGTGCGGAAGCTTCTGTCGAGCGATCATTTTTCGGTCGACGACACGCTGGTAGACGCCTGGGCCTCGATGAAGAGCTTCCGGCCGAGGGATGGTTCGGGAGAGCCGCCCGGGCCGGGCCGCAATGGCGAGCGCGACTTTCGCAAGGAGAAGCGCTCGAACCAGACGCATGTCTCCACGACCGATCCGGACGCACGGCTTCACCGCAAGGCGGACGGCCATCCGAGCCGGCTATGCTACATGGGCCATGTGCTCATGGAGAACCGCAACGGGCTTGCGGTCGACGCGACGCTGACGCACGCCACCGGCACGGCCGAGCGGGAGGCGGCGCTCAGCATGCTGACCGGCGCCCCCCGCAGCCCTCGCATCACGCTCGGTGCCGACAAGGCCTATGACGTGACGGAGTTCGTCGGCGACCTGCGCCAGCGCCAGGTCAACCCGCACATCACAGTGCAAGGCACGGTCTCGAGCACGGGCACGGTGCGCAAGACCGCCATTGACGGTCGCACCACGCGCCACGCCGGCTATACGGTCAGCCAGCGCATCCGCAAACGCATCGAGGAGATCTTCGGTTGGGTGAAGAAGCCGGGCGGACTGACCAAGACAAAGCTGCGCGGGCGGTCAAAAGTCGAGGCCGTCTTCACCTTCGCCATCATCGCCTGCAGTCTGGTCCGTATCCCCAGATTACTGGGTTGTGTGCGTCAAGTTCAGCAAAAAGGGCGGCCATGAAGCTGGTCATGCGGCTTGGCACAGGGCGAGCTTCTTGTGCTCGCGCAGGTCGTCCATGTTGATGTAGCCGTTGGCCTCCATCCAGTTTTCGTGGGTCTCGACGGCGAGCGCCCTGACCAGGCGCAGGCAGATTTTTGCGTTGGGGAAGATACGCACGACATAGGTGCGGCGCCTGATCTCCTCGTTGAGGCGCTCCAGCATGTTGGTGCTCTTCAAGTGCTTGTGGTGCTGGCGCGGCAGGCGGAAGAAAGTGAGCGTGTTGTCGATGCTCTCTTCCACCCAGGCCGTCAGCCGCGGATAGCGACCCGACCATTTGGCCAGCCATGCGGCGAGATCGGCTTTGGCCTCGGCGAGGTCGCGCCGGTCATAGAGCCATCTGAGCTCCTGCAGGCAGTCGTCGCCGTGCTTGCGCGGCAGATGGTCGAGCGCATTCCTGAGGAAGTGCACGTAGCAGCGCTGCCAGGCAGCTTCGGGGATCACCTCGCCGATTGCCGCGACCAGGCCGGCATGGTCGTCGGACACGACCAGTTCGACGCCCCTGAGGCCGCGTGCCTTCAGCGCGACGAGGAAGTCCTTCCAGGCCGAGCGGCTCTCGCAATTGGCCATGTCCACAGCCAGGATCTGGCGCCGGCCGTCCCAGTCGATGCCCACCGCAATCAGCACCGCCTGGCTCATGACGACGCCGGCCTCGCGCACCTTCTCGTAGCGGGCATCGAGCACGAGGTAGGCAAAGGGCTCATGAAGCGGCGCTCGGCAAAGGCCCGGAGGCTTTCGTCCAGGCGCTTGTTGATGGCCGAGATCGCCGAGGCCGAGAAGGCGTGGCCGCACAGCTCTTTGTCCTGCAACGTCGCGGTCGAGCGGCCGGCCTTTTTGCGCCGAGCGGCAGCTTCTCGCAGCTTTCAGTCGGCAGTAAGCACGACCTTGACGCTCCGGCTTCGATCGAGAGCAAGCCGGAAGGCTTCAGGCGCCGCCGCGAGCGGCCGCCTGGCGGTGATGAGACGCTCGACGTCGGCCTTGCCGGCGACGATGAGATCGACGGCCGTGCGGAATTCCTCGCCGAACCGGAACGTGCCCCTCAGATCGAGCTCCTTCGCCATGACCGCGTTGGCGGGAAGCGGAAGCTCACCGCCGGGCAGATTGCCGACCTGGACGATCGTGCCGCCCCGGCGCACGTTGCGGATCGCCGATGCGAGCCCGGCCGCCGTCCCGGAAATCTCGAAGACGGTGTCGAACGGAGCCCGGCTCGCCGCCGCGGAAAGCTCGTCAGTGCCGCCGGAAATGTCGATGACGCGATCCGCGCCGAAGGTCTTGGCGAAAGCGAGCGGTGCGGCCGCGATATCTATCACGGTGATTTCGCCGGCGCCTGCGAGCCTGGCCGCCAGCATGGTGAGCAGGCCGATCGGGCCGGCGCCGAAGATCGCCACATGCGCGCCCTTCACATCGCCTGCCCGCGCCACCCCGTGCAGGCCGACGGCCAGCGGCTCGGCGAGCGCCGCGGCGGCGAAGGACACACCCGCCGGCACTTTCACGCATTGCGACGCTGTCGCGTCGAACAGGTGCGCGAAGCCGCCCTGCATGTGCGGTGTCTTCGAGGCCGAGCCCATGAAGTAGATGTTGTCGCAGAGATTGGGACGGCCCTCGCGGCAGCGCGGACAGGACCCGCACCAGCGCGACGGATTGACGGCCACGTGGTCGCCGGCCTTCAGCCCCCCGGCTTCGCCATTGACCTCGACGACCTCGCCGGCGACCTCGTGGCCGAGGATCAGCGGCGAGGTGACGACGAAGTCGCCCGTCCGGGCATGGCGGAAATAGTGCAGGTCGGATCCGCAGATGCCGCCGGCCCCGAACCGCACGCGCACCATGCCGGGCGCCAGCGCGCTGAGCTCGCGTTGCGTGAGGCGCAGATCCCCGGGACCGAACAGCGTCGCCGCGACCGTGGTGGCGCTCACCGGACGAGCCCCATTTGTATCGGCAGCCACAAGGTGATCGCCGGCAGGAACGTGATCAGGATCAGCGCGACGAGCAGCGGCACGAGCCAGGGCAGGATCGCCATCGTCGTGCGTTCGACCGAGAGGCCTGCGACCCGCGAAAGCACGAACAGCACCATGCCGAGCGGCGGGTGCAAGAGGCCAACCATCAGGTTGAGCGTCATGATCAACCCGAAATGGACCGGGTCGATGCCGTAGACCGCGGCGACCGGAAGCAGGATCGGCACGAGGATGGTGATCGCCGCGATGGTGTCGAGGAAACATCCGACGACCAGCATGAGGATGTTCACGAGGATGA
The DNA here is from genome assembly GCA_004020545.1 of Mesorhizobium sp. GTDB lineage: Bacteria > Pseudomonadota > Alphaproteobacteria > Rhizobiales > Rhizobiaceae > Mesorhizobium. The sequence goes on from SAQE01000105.1 coordinate 9,101, forward strand.
GGAACACCCATTTGTTGTCGGTGAGCGCGAACACGAAGGTGGAGAAGGCCTGCGCGGCCTGACTGACCGTCAGCAGCCACGCGAAGATCGAGGCCGCGGTGACGATGAACAGGACGGATGCGGTCGTCTCGATCGTATCGAAGCTGGCTTTGGCCAGCGTCCTGAACGTCATCGAGCGATAGCGGACCAGGCCGAGGAAGAGCGACCAGATGACGGCGGCCATCGCCGCTTCCGTGGGGGTGAACCAGCCCATCGTCATGCCGCCGATCAGGATCACCGGCGTCATCAGCGCCATGACGGCCGAGAAGTCGAAATACCAGTCGGCCGCAATGAGAACCAGGAGCGACAGACCGACCGCGGCGTTGATGGAGAACCCCGTCTGCATGAGCAAATAAACCGCGACGGGAAAGCAGGACACCACCAGCACTTCGCCCGACGCGGCGGCCAATTGCCTCAATTCGAAAGGCGTGTCGGAGCCCCAGCCCCGTCGATGCGCGAAGATCGCGACGGTGATCATCATCAATGCGGTCATCACGACGCCGGGAAGGATCCCGGCCATGAACAGCGCGCCGATCGATACGTTCGCCATCATGCCGTAGATCACGAAGGGCAGCGACGGCGGAAAGATCGGGCCGAGCGTCGCGGAAGCGGCGGTCACGCCGACCGCCGCCTCGACCGGATAGCCATGGTCCTTCATCGCCTTGATCTCGATCGTTCCGATGCCGGCGGCGTCCGCGAGCGCTGTTCCCGACATGCCGGAAAATATCACCGAGCCGATGATGTTGACCTGCGCCAGGCCGCCCTTCATCCAGCCGACGAGCGCCAGCGCGAAGCTGTAGATGCGGCCCGTCACGCCGGCGATGTTCATCAGATTGCCGGCCAGGATGAAGAAGGGGACGGCGAGCAGCGGAAAGCTCTCGACGCCGGCGATCATGCGCTGCGCGGTGATGATGTCGGGCGCGACGCCATAGATCACGAGGTAGAGCAGCGAGGCCGTCGCCATCGACACCGCCACCGGAGCGCCGACGAGCATGAGGACGAGAAAAGAGCCGATGAGAAGAAGCATGGGCCTAGATCCCGTCGAACGCCCCAGGGCGCTCCAGCACGGAATAGCCGCGTCTGACATTTCCCGCGAAGACCTGGATCGACCGGACGAGCATGAGGGCGAAAGCGGCGAGCACCGCGTAGAAAAAGACGTTACGCGGCAGGTCAATCGTGGTCATGCGCTCCCGGGCCACGATCGACACGTATCGCCACATCAGCACGCACATGTAACCGAAGAAGCCGATCCTGACGACGTCGACGAAGAGGGCGAGGAAGCGCCCGCCGGCCGCCGGCAGATAGTGGTAAAGCACGTCGACATGGATATGGCGCGACAGGCGCACGCACATTGCCGCGCCGAGGAAGACGACGACCACGAGAAAGTTGATCGCGACCTCCTCGGTCCAGGCAAGGCTGTTGTTCAAGACATAGCGGGTGAAGAACTGCAGGAAGACGCAGACCACCATGCCCCAGAAAGCGGCCAGCGTCACCCAATCCTCGATGGCATAACGGGACAGATCGATGGGTGCTGCCTCCTCCTCGAAGGAGTGGGCGAGTTCTTCGGCGGTGACCTGGGTGTGGACCTCTTGCGTCATCGGAACGGCTCCAGCGGAACGGGACTATCCTGGCTTCTGTCGGGGAAAGGGCCCGGCGCCTGCCGCGCCGGGCCTTGGGCTGGCTACTTGACGGCGCGGATCGCCTCCCAGTCCGCCTTGCGGTAGCCGAAGTCCTCGAACTTCACCTTCTCCATCACGGCCTTCTCGAAATCGGCCTTGTCGACTTCGGTCACCGTCAAGCCCTTGTCCTTGAAGAACTGGACGAGCTTCTGCTCGCGTTCGACGATCTTCTTGGTCGCCCGGGCGGCCGCCTCCTGCATGACCTCGGTGAAGATCGCCTTGTCCTCGTCCGAAAGCTGCGACCAGCGCGACTGCGAGACGATCGTGTTGAGATGGTCGACGATGTGGCCGGTCAGCACGATGTTCTTCTGGACCTCGTAGAACTTCTTCGCTTCGATCGTGGTGAGCGGATTCTCCTGCGCCTCGACCGTGCCGTTCTGCAGCGCCAGATAAACTTCCGCGAAGGCGATCGGCGTGGTGTTGGCCCCGCAGGCCCGCGGCATGGCCAGATAGGCCGGCACGTCCGGAACGCGCATCTTCAGCCCCTGCATGTCGGAACACTTCTCAATCGGGCGGTTGGAGGTCGTCTGGCGCGTGCCGTAATAGGTGGTCGCGACGATGTGGTGGCCGGAGGCCTCCTCGTAGCCCTTCGTGAGTTGCTTGTAGATGTCGCTCTTGGTGTAGGCGAGCAGATGATCGGCATTGCGGAAGGTGTAAGGGAAATAGGTCACGCCGATGGGCGGGTATTCGCGCGCGGCGAAACTGGAGCCCGAGATGATGATATCGACCGTGCCGAGCGTCAGGCCCTGATTGATGTCGGCTTCCTTGCCGAGCTGCGAGGCCGGGAAGACGTCGATCTTGTAACGGCCGTTGGTCCGCTTCTCTATCTCCTGCGCAGCCCACACGGATTCGGTGTGGAACGGTTCGGACGTTTCGTAAACATGCGCCCATTTCAACACGGTCTGCGCCGATGCAGCCGAGAACGGCAAGACGAATGCGGCGATGGCGCCGAGAACTGCTGCGTATCGGAATTTCATGGCAAGATATCCTCCCTGTGATGATCGTCCGAACTGCCGCCCGGTCATTCCGTGTGAATGATGGGCGGTTCCTTCTTCCCCGCCGTCTCCGCGACAGCGGACCCCTCGCCGAAATTGCGCGAAAACCTCTCTTGCGACAGCCGCAGATGGTGCCGCATGGCGGCCTTCGCCCCGCCGGCGTCGTGCGCCGCGAGCGCGTCGCGCACCGCACGGTGCTCCTCCAGAGCCGCCTGCCAGGTGGTGCGATCCTCGAAATAGCTCGAAAGCCGCTCGAAATAGGGATTCATGCGCTGGTCGAACAAGTCGCCGACGACGCGCACGAGAACGGCATTGCCGAGGATGGCCGCAACGCCCGTATGGAACTCGCGGTCGAGTGAAATCGTGGTCCTGGTCGGGTGGCGCTGCCGGTCCATCCGCCCGAGCACCTTGTCCAGGATGCGAATATGCTCAGCTTTCACATGCTGGGCGGCTTCCTCGGCAATTGCGCCTTCGATGAATTCGCGGGCCCGCAGAAGCTCGAACGGCCCTTCTCCGGCGCTCGGCAGCGGAGCCGAGCGGGGCGGCTCGGTCACGTAAATTCCCGAGCCGACCCGGATGCGGACGCGGCCTTCGACTTCAAGCGCGATCAGCGCCTCGCGGATGGTCGGCCGCGAAATGCCCATGCGCTCGGCCAGCTCACGCTCGGTGGGAAGGCGATCACCGGCCGCGTATTCGCCGCTGTCGAACAATTGCCGAAGCTGATCGGCAACCTGCCGGTACAGCCGGCGCGGAACGATGGCTTCGATCGGCATCGATGCCCAACCTCCCAGACAAGATCCAAGCCAATATGAATCGGTAAATTGGCCTGACCAATTCAAAGTGTCGCAAAAGAGGTGGCGAGTCAACCGTAAGACCGTATGTCCGCCTCTGCCGGTGAGGTGGCTCGCCCTACACTGCGCGTCCGAGGGTTGCTCGGACGGGCCGAGCAGATCCTCACCACAGGAGGACGAACCGTGGCGGACTATAGAGAAGCATTTGTCGGAATCGATGTTGCGAAGCTGAAGAACGCTATTGCGATTGCGGAGGCGGGCCGGGAAGGAGAAGTTCGCTTCTTCGGTAAGGTCGACGCGTCGGTCGCCAGCATGCGGCGGGTCATTGGCCGGATCGCCAGCCGCTTTGATCACGTGCATTTCTGCTACGAGGCTGGGCCGACCGGATACGGCCTTTATCGCCTGATCCAGTCGCTCAGGCACGAATGCACCGTGGTTGCGCCGTTGTTGATACCGAGGAAGCCAGGCGATCGGGTGAAGACGAATCGCCGAGATGCCGTTGCCCTTGCCCAGCTATTGCGCGCCGGCGAACTGACTGCGGTATCGGTTCCCGAGCGAAACCACTGTCCGGAAATTAACGGAACCCTGTCCGGCCTCACATGGGCATTGAAGTGTCAAGTTGCTCATCGATGAAGCATAGCGTTCTCCA
>SAQE01000106.1 GCA_004020545.1 Mesorhizobium sp.
GTTGAGACGACCTCATTCTGCAAAAGCGCCGGCCGTCATCCAGCCCATGGGATCTTTTGCGAAATGCGCACGGAAAGCACCTTCATTCGCCATTTCCTGGGTAAGCGGAAAATGCTGTTTGACGGCGAGGCCAGGCCGACGCAGGTGCTGCCGGCACGATAGCGATGTGCCCCGCGACTTGGGCCGTTGGCCCATTGCAATGGACTTCCGAGCCGACGAGGTTGAGCGGAAGCCCAGACATCTCTAAATGCTGGCTGGCGAAGAATTCACGATCAGCGTCGCAATCGAATTCCAACACCAAAAAGTCTGAACATCGGAATTTCAAGTCCGAGTCTGACTCTGAAAACAGGCGGTTCCGAGCCTGTCCAATGGGGCATGGCCGCCTTTCGGGAGATCGCTTAGAGGCCTGATCGAGACAGCCCCGCTTGCGACGCCACGGCTCACAGTCAGGCGCAAAAATCTCGTCGGTCGGAAGTCCGAATGGCCCTAAAGCTTGCCCGAGCAGACAGATGGTGCACGCGGCACGCCAGCCGCCTGCACAATATTTAGGCCGCCTGCCTGCTGGGTGCATCGCAGGGTGATGGAGGCGATCCAAATCTATTGGGAAAGCCCGATTCGCGCTGATTTCGACGGTTTGGCACGGCTGTTGCTTGGCCCTGACGACCAATCGGTTTCGTTCAGTCAAAGAGGGAAAGATGAACCGTCGCAATCTGTGCATGCTGGCCTTCGCCGCCCTGGTTGGAATGGCCATGGCTCCATCTCCGCGGGCGCGGGCTGACGCTTTGAGCAACATCGGCACGCGGGGCACCGTCCGCATTGCCGTCCCACAGGATTTCCCGCCCTTCGGCAGTGTCGGTGCCGACATGACACCGCAAGGCTACGATATTGATATGGCTAATTTGATCGGAGAAAAGCTCGGCGCCAGGGTCGAAATCGTCCCGGTCACCAGCGCCAACCGCATACCGTATCTTCAGACCAACAAGGTCGACCTAGTCATTTCGAGCCTCGGGAAGAACCCGGATCGCGAGAAGGTCATCGACTTCTCCAGCGCCTACGCCCCCTTCTACAACGGCGTGTTCGCCCCGGCAGATGTCGCGGTCGCCAAGGCCGAAGACCTCGCCGGCAAGACCGTCGGCGTCACCCGCGGCGCGATCGAAGACCTCGAACTGACCAAGGTCGCGCCCGCGAGCGCCGATATCAAGCGTTACGAGGACAACAACGGCACCATTTCCGCTTTTCTTTCAGGCCAGGTCGATGTGATCGCGACCGGCAATGTCGTCGCGGCCGCCATCATCGAAAAGAACCCGCCCAAGCGGCCCGAACTCAAATTCCTGATCAAGAACTCGCCTTGCTATATCGGCATGAACAAGCAAGAGCCGGCGTTGATGGCCAAGATCAACGGCATCATCGCCGCCGCCAAGTCCGACGGGACCCTCAATGCAATCTCCGAGAAATGGCTGAAGGTCGACCTGCCGGCGGATCTGTGATCCCCGGCTAATCATGAGCTATCACTTCGATTTCGGCTGGCTGATCGACTATTTGCCGGTGTTGCTCAAGGGTATCCGCATCACCGTGCAGCTCATCTTGATCGGTGCGGTGTTCGGTGTGGCGCTGGGCATTGCCTGCGCCTGGGTCCGCGCCCTCGGGCCGAAGTGGCTGAAACCCGTTGTCACGATCTATGTAGAACTGATCCGCAACACGCCCTTCCTAATCCAGCTGTTCTTCATCTTCTTCGGCTTGCCGTCGCTCGGCATCAAGATGTCGGAACTAACCGCTGCCAACCTCGCCATGATCGTGAACCTCGGCGCCTATAGCTGCGAGATCATCCGCGCCGGCATCCAGGCTACGCCACGCGGCCAGTTCGAAGCCGGCGCCAGCCTCGCAATGAGCCCCTTCCAGACCTTCTGGCATGTGGTTCTGGTCCCGGCGCTGCAGCGCATCTGGCCGGCGTTGTCGTCGCAGGTCGTCATCGTCATGCTGGGTTCGGCCGTCGTTTCGCAGATCGCCGCCGAGGATCTGACCTTCGCCGCCAACTTCATCCAGTCGCGCACCTTCAGAGCCTTCGAAACCTACATCGTCTCGACCCTGATCTACCTGGCCCTTGCAATCCTCCTGCGCCAGCTACTGGCCGGCCTGGGCTGGATGCTGTTCCCGAGGAAGGCGTCACGATGAGACATGCGCCATGACCCAGTTCACCTTCTGGGACATCCTGCGCAACCTGCTGCTGGCCGCGCGCTGGACCGTTCTGCTGTCACTGGTCTCCTTCATCGGTGGCGGCATCGTCGGCACGGCCCTGCTTTTTCTGCGCATCGGCGGCCGGCGTGAGACGCGGCTTCTGTCACGCGGCTATATCCAACTGTTCCAAGGCACGCCGCTCTTGATGCAGCTTTTTCTCGCCTTCTTCGGCCTTGGCCTGTTCGGTATCGACGTTCCGGCCTGGCTTGCCGCGACTGTCGCGCTCGTCCTGTGGACCGCCGCCTTCCTCGCCGAAATCTGGCGCGGTTGCGTCGAGAGCATCGGCAAAGGGCAATGGGAGGCATCAGCAAGCCTTGGCATGGGTTATCTCCAGCAGATGCGCTATGTCATCCTGCCGCAGGCGCTGAAAGTGGCGGTGCCGCCGACGGTCGGCTTTTCGGTACAGGTTGTGAAGGGCACTGCGCTCACCTCCATCATCGGTTTCGTCGAATTGTCGAAGGCCGGTTCGATCGTCACCAACGCCACGTTCCAGCCGTTCCCGGTCTACGGCCTGGTCGCGCTCATATATTTTGCCTTGTGCTGGCCGCTGTCGAAATTGAGCCAACTGCTGGAAAGGAAGCTCCATGTCGCTCATCGCAATCACTGAGGTGAAGAAGCGCTTCGGCGACAACGAGGTGCTGAAGGGTATTTCCATCGACATCGCTCCAGGCGAGGTCGTCGCCATCATCGGCAAGAGCGGTTCCGGCAAGTCGACGCTGCTGCGTTGCATCAACGGGCTCGAGACTATCGATGAAGGCTCGATCGTCGTCGCCGGCGTCCAGTTGCTGCCCGATGAGACACATCTCAAGGCCCTGCGCCTAAAGGTCGGCATGATCTTCCAGCAATTCAACCTGTTCCCGCATCTCACGGCTGGCGGCAATGTCATGCTGTCGCAGATGGTGGTGAAGAAGACGCCGAAAAAGAATGCCGAGGCGGTCGCGCGAAAGATGCTCGACCGCGTCGGCCTCGCCCACAAGTTCGACGCATTGCCGGACGAGCTTTCAGGCGGCCAGCAGCAGCGTGTGGCGATCGCCCGGGCGCTCGCCATGCAGCCGATCGCGCTGCTATGCGACGAGATAACTTCGGCGCTCGACCCCGAGCTCGTCGCCGAGGTGCTGGCCGTCGTCAAGGAACTGGCCGCGCAAGGCATGACGCTGGTGATGGTTACGCATGAGATGCGCTTCGCACGCGATGTCTGCTCGCGCGTCGTCTTCATGCATCAGGGTCGCGTCCACGAGATCGGCGCCCCCGGTGAGGTCTTCGCCAATCCCAGAACGCCGGAACTCAGGCAGTTCCTTGGAGCGAACTAGACGTCATGTTCCGAGGGGCAGCCCGCTCTTTCGTGCGATTGAAAGACGAGGTTGCTCGTGTGGGCCGAGCCGATCCTCACGCACGGAGGCCCCTGAACATTAAAGGGGCACAGATATACGGCAGGCGGATCAAAGGGCGAACGAGAGGGAGCGGAAGCCGTTTTCATCGACTGCAGGTTTGTCCTCCCAAAGATAGTCGCCGGTCAGGTTCACATGCTCCCAGGAGAGTGGGGACAGACTGGAAAGCGGGTGCTCGGGAACGGCCTGTCCGGCGTTGCGCAGAGCATCGACGACGCGGCCAGTATAGATCGTGTTCCAGTGTATGATGGCGGTGACGACCAGGTTGAGCGCTGATGCCCTGATTGACAGGTTTTCCTGGCTGCGATCGCGGAACGGTCGAGACGGTGAAGATTGACGGCCCGCACGAGGCTGTTGCGGCTTTCTCCCTACACAAAAGATTATGACCGAGGCTACGCCGCCTTTAGGGCCGCGCTAGAAGGACCCCGACCGAGCAAAGTCTGCTTCGATGCAGCGCGCGCGAGCGGCTTTTTCACCGTCCGCTGATGCGCGTATTGCTGAGCTGGTTGATGCCCAACTGGGGTTCGGCGCCTGGCAAGTCTGCGCACGGCAAACGCATGAGATTGCCCCCTACTCGTCCCGCTAGATCACCCGCTTCTCCCGCCGGATTTGCACGAGGCGACGATAGTGGATCGCGTGGGCTTGCTCGCGGCCGGGTGGAACAGTTGCGCGCTCATTCGCTCCCGGCTCTTGCATTGCTGGGAACGAACCTTGTCACTCACCTCGTCGATCGTGACGTAGCCGATCGCATCAAGGGGCAGTCAGCATCGCATTGAAATCGGACGAGGGAACGAAAAGGACGTGGCTGGCAGCAATCCGCGAGCGGCGACCGTCCTCTCGCAAAGGACCATCGCCTTGGATATGCGGAGACACGCCATTGCACTATTGAAATAGTATTTTTCAAGCATCGAGTAAGTTGCGTTAACTATCTGAATTTTATGTTGCTATTTCGATAGATAATGGCGCTCGCTGAGGTTAAAGATGACACGCCGTCGGAGCTGACACCCAACGATGTTGCTCCGGGCCTGGGGCTCGCCTCTCCATGGGGCGAGCCCTTTTTTGTCGACCCAGCGCCGGATCGGACAAGCCAACGGGGATGAACTCCGGCTGAACGTGCGCAATCAGTTTTTTCCCGATCGCGCCGGTCAAGTCTTTATCTACATCTACGCTGCCATCCAAGATTGTTGCATCGCCGCGGCGATCGTCCCGGTCTGGTTTGGATCACCCAGACGCGGATCGTTGGGCTGGCTGCCGGATCCGGTCGGCGATGTTGCTGGATCGAATCCAGCCATCGCGGCGACCAATGTCGCGACATCCGAGTGATGCAACACCTTTCCATCTCCTGACTTGATGGTCTCGACTACGTCTTTGGTGCCCGTAAACCAGTCGTTGATCGTTACCTTATCCGTTGTTCCCAGGACCGACACCACGAGGTTGTTGCCCTGCTGGGCAAACCAGAGCTCGTTCCAGTCGATGCTGGTGCCGAAGTCCAGTTCGTTATTTACGTTCGGAGAGCTGGACGATTGAGAGCCCGAAATCGTGCCGCTCCCGGAACCGGACATGAAGACGTATTTGTCATTCGAGCCAATCACAGCGACCGAGCTGTCCTGGTCAAGCGAGATTTGATCGTTGTTGCCGGTCACGGTAACGGCAATGCCCGAACCGACCTGGATCGAGGCGGCCGAAGCAGCAATATTTGCTCCATCTTTTCGAATGTCGATGTTGATCGCGTCGGGGTGTCCATTTGCCCCGATATGAACAATGCGCTGTTCCAGAAGGTTGCCGCTCCCGTCGGTTTCGGTTGCGTTGACCGCAGTGCCGTTCTGGCCGGACGCGGTGCCATCGGTCAGGATGGTATCTGTCGTTCCGTTGCCATCCCAGTCGATGGACGTCGTTTTCGATCGAGCATCGGCACTTATGCTGGTGCTGGCGCGATAGGTCAGCGCTCCCCCTGCATCATAGTCGCTGGTTGTAGTCGTGGTTACGATTGGTCTGGCATTTACAGCCTGGCAGAACTCGTAGCCTTCCGACCAACTGCGAAGCCCAGATTTCATGTTGGATTAACTGAACGGCCTCCGCCAAGGTCCGCCGACGTCAGTTAGAAACTTCGAATCCACTCGCGTTTGGAGGCCAAACTGCCGGTCCGCTAGCGGCCGCAACGCGAGACATGCGCTGTGTGACGAAACTTCTGCAACGGACCGGTTCATCCATTGCGCTGCGAGAGATCGCCATGGCCTGCGCACCAGATACCGCGCACAAATCTGAATTTACCCTTTCTTTGCAAACGCCCACACCATCAACGGGTATTCCTCGTCATTGCTCAGATCCCGCCACAGTCCATAAGCCCGAACCGGTCCGCCAATATGCGCCCTGGCGCAGGCCTTGTTGCCCCAGCCGAAGACCTGCACGTCCTCCTCCGCAAAGCCGCCCTCGACCATCAGCTGCTTCAGTCCTGCCGGCGTCCAGCGATTGTAGTCGTGTGGCCGCGCATGCACGCGGAACAGGAACGGCGTCGCCACCATCGCCCAGCCGCCTGGCTTAGTCATGGCGTGGATGTTGGTGGCGGCCGCGAGCGGTCGCTGCACGTGCTCCAGCACCTGGTCGGCAATTACGATGGAATATTGCTCATCCGTGCGATCTTGGCAGATGTCGAAATCGGGGAAGTCGACCGAGCGGTAGTTAGGGCACATCGCCCGCCAGTAGCGGTTCCAGCCAGGCGAGATCTCGATCACATCGCGCGACTTGCGGTTGGCTGCTTCCAGAAACGTCGTGAAAGCTTCGATCTGGCGAATACGCAGCCAGTTGCGGGAATCGTAACCGATCAGCCGCTTCACCGCCTCTTTGCTGCGGTGTTTCAGGGCGCCGGCAAGGCTCGTCGTCATCTCGACCTCCTCCGCAGCCCGCCGCAATAGTGGTTTTACATCGAGAAGCGTACAAAAGGATGACGGACGAGGGGAGCCGGCGCAGAAAACGCCGTCTCCCACAGTCAAAGACCCAGCGGTCAGTAATCGCCGTTGTAATAACGGTCGTCGCAGGGCGCGGTGTAGATGCGGCCATAGCGATCCTGATAGCGGCAGAGCTGCTCGCCACGCCGCTGCGGAGTGGTCGCGCTGCCGACCACCGCGCCGAGCAGGGCGCCGCTCGCAGCACCGATCACCGTGCTCTTGGTGTTACCGCCGATGGCCTGACCGACCAGCGCGCCGCCAGCGCCGCCGACCAGCGCGCCCGTGGTGGCCCGCTGCTGGCCCTCGGTCTGTGTCTCGCATCCGGCAAGTGCTGCAGTCATCAGCACCGCTACCAAAACCTTCTTGATCATCATCTCCAGAACTCCTTCGAAGCCCCAAAGACCAAAAGAAACAGGGGCGTACCGAGCCGCAGTGGGCTCGCATTGCGGCGGAACGGCGGCGCGCTTTCTCACGAAATGAGTCATGGTTTCCCGGCTGTTGAAGAGCATGGTCGCCAAACAGGAAAGATGCTGCGGACACTGAAGGAGATTGGTGATCGCAAGTGTGATGCCCTTCATAGCGGCGTGGCCGGGGTCGGCGGAACGTTCGCCGGCGAATGATGTTTACAAGGAATTCTTGTTTTAGAAAAACCTTAATTGCCTTATGTTAATGTCGGCAAACGGCTGGTGGGGCCAGTCGAAGTTCACGTTTGGGTTAGCGGCGTTGCAAGGCAACGCCGAAGGGGTCGGGGCAAAATGAAACTGGCGTTATCCGAAGGCAAGTGCCCAGGCTGCGGCGGCACGGGAACGATGTTCGAATGTCCGGGATGGCTAAGCTCCAACGGCCATTGCTGCCCGGCGGGGGCGCATCAGCACGGATGTCCTGGCGTCAGCGTGCGCTGCGCGGAGTGCGAAGGGACCGGCTCCGGCGCGCCGAGGGACACCCGAAGTTCAGCTCGGCCGACGTGGTAACTGCCTGGCGTATCGAGTCTTCAGACGCACCTGGATAGTCGTGAGAGCGCCTTTATCGGTCATCACGCGCTCCGGTGAAGACGGCTCCGGAATGGGTTCGCCGTCCTCCAGAAGCCCCTCGACGTGAAAAGCGAGCGCCTGCTCGGCGAGCTGACGCACCTCCGCGATTGTCCGGCCGGCCGTGACGACACCGTGGAAGTCGGGAAAAGATAGCCCGAAGTCGCTGTCGTCCGCCTTGTGGATTATCCCTACGTATCCGCGCATGCCCTTCACCCTTGTGCTCCGCGCATCGTCGCCCAGAACTATGCATTCGACACAAACTGGACGGGTATTCCTAACCAAGCTGCAGGCCGTCGATCGCTAGATTGACAGATCGGCACAACGGCGCAAGGCGATGGACAAGGTTGCAGCGGCCCGCATCGGTCCTCGAGAGAGGCGGCGGATTCGTGCAGCTCAATATCTGCGGATGTCCACCGAGCGACAGACTTACTCCATTGAAAACCAGAGGGATGCGATCCGCGACTATGCGGCTCTCATGGGTTACGACATCGTCGCCACATATGAAGACCCTGGCAGAAGCGGTCTCAACATCGAAGGGCGCCCGGCACTGCGGCGGCTGTTGGCGGATGTTGAAAGTGGGCAAGCCGATTTCGAAACGGTCGTCGTCTACGACGTGAGCCGCTGGGGGCGCTTCCAGAACATCGATGAAAGCGCATCCTACGAATACCGATGCCAAAGGGCCGGAGTGCGGATCGAGTTCTGTGCCGAGCAATTCGCAAATGACGGCAGCGTTGGATCGGATGTGCTTAAGGCCATCAAGCGCAGCATGGCCGCCGAGTTGAGCCGCATGCTCTCGCAAAAGGTCTTTATCGGCCAAACTCGGGTCGTCAAAATGGGTTTCCGTGGAGGCGGGCACGCCGGATGGCTTCCGGCGTCTCCTCGTGGACGCATCGGGCAAGCCCAAGGCCATTCTCAAACGCAACGAATGGAAGGCGCTGGCAACCGATCGCGTCGTCCTCGTGCCCGGGCCGGAGGAGGAAATTGCAATCGTCCGCTGGATCTTCAAGCTGTTCGTAAACGGCAAGCTGGAAGTCGAAATCGCCAAGGCGTTGAACAAGCGCGGCGTGCTCACGGACCTGGACCAGCCATGGACGAAAGCTTCGGTGTGCTCGGTCCTGACCCACGAGAAGTATATCGGCAACAACGTATGGAACCGGACTTCCGAAAGGCTCAACAGCAACCGAGTGAGAAATCCTCCGAGCGCCTGGGTCCGCGCGGAGAATGTCTCGACGCCGCTTGTCAGCAGGAAGCTCTTCGAGCGTGCTGGAGCCGTCGCCCAGGCTCGCCGTTCCCGTATCTCCAACGAGCAACTGCTGGCGGACCTCTCCAGGCTTCTGGAAGAGAGAGGATGCCTGTCGGGCTCAATCATCAACGCGGCGCCTGGCTACTCTACGAAAAGCATGTACATCCATCGCTTCGGAACCCTACAGGCGGCTTACGACCTTGTCGGCTACGAGGCCTCGGCTAATTATCGCTATTTCAACGTCATCACCCAGCTTCATCGGCGCCGGCTCGAGATCATCCAGGATCTTGTGGCGGCAATCGGCAAGGCCGGCGGGCTGGCCAATTACGACTCGCGGACGCAGCTCATCAGGGTCAATGATGAATTCACCATCGCGATGTGGATCGCCCGCTGCCGTCCCTCGCCCTACGGCTACTCTCATTGTCCGTTCCATAGGCGGCGTCTTACCGGGGACGTTTCGGTGCTGATCAGGATGCTGCCCGACAATCTCACGGTTCGCGACTACTTGATCGCGCCAGTATGGGAGGCAGAGCGCGCGGCCCCGATGCTTTCCCCAAACAATGGCGTGCGCTTTGACGCCTTCCTTTTTCAGTCGCTGGATCCTTTGGTGGAGATCGCAAGGCGAGCGCCCATTGGGACTGAGGGATGACGCAAGCCGAAGCTTCTCCCACGCTGAAGAGCAGCCGACACGCAGTTCATCTGACTGGCGATTTGCGGGAACCCGCCGGGCCACTTCATAAATACGTGATTCTTACGACCCATAAAAATCTTAGCGAACGAATGCGGTGTTTCATTGCCGAGGCTAACGCGTCGCGCGCGCGCCTGGAAGGTGTCGTTGAAGCGTTCCGCCAACTGCTGGCTGTTGATATGTTTCGAGCTCTGCTGGAGGGCGAAGGGTTTGCGGTGATGCCAGCGACATTGGCGGATAGAATTCTGGGCCAAACTGCCCACATCGCGGAAACGAGGTCGAACCAACCCGAAACGACGAGTCAGCAGCTCATCGGTGGAATTTGCGTGGAAGTCCTCGATATTTTGCAGGATTGCGTCGTACCGCCGAAAATGTTCGGCCTGCTGCGCCAGGTCGTGCCGAGCCGGCAAATCGAGATTGCCCTGCTCATAGTTGCCTTGGAACGGGTGAAGCTCAATACTGCAAGGGTCTTCATCGTACTTACGCCGCAGTCTCAGCTTGCCGATCCTTCGAGCGCGCGGAAAGAATTCGCCGGGATCGATGCCGCGCAGCTGGCCGCTATGGAGGCCAATTTTGCCGAGTTGAGCCAGGAGTTTCGAAACTCCGCCGAGCAGCATGGACCGTGCAGCCTCGCCCTCGTGGCGGCCAGGGGCTACCTGGACCGTGTCATGGGGAATGTGCGGGTGGTCAGGTACCTCGCACACAATTTTCCGACGCGTCTCGAAGAATTCCAATCCACGTTAGACTTCAGCAGACGTACGATATAGCCCAGTACCAAGAACCATTCCCTCATGTTTTCCTTTGGGCCAAGTGTGGCCGGAGGAGAAGTACCATGGGACTTTGTAATGTGACCCCGCAGCGTCAAAGCGCCTGGAATGCTGGCGAGAAGGTAGGCGCTAAGCGAGCCTTGAAGCCCAGCAGACATAGCGATGGTTGTCTAGCAGAAGTAGGCCCAAGGAACGCGCCTGGGCCGTAGCTGAAGCGATCTGGCTGCAGTTCCTCTGTTTCGCTAATGGCGTTCCGCCTGCTTGAAAAGATGCCCGGCGCTGAAACCTAGTGAAAGTGGAAAAGCGATGATGGCTGTCTCCATCCTTTTGTACCACGGGCCAGATAAACATTTGGTGCCTGATCCGGCTAAATTCGAGAGGGCTATCCGCGTTTTTGAGGGCGCTTGCCGCAAGGCTACTCTGAGTAAGGTTGATTGCCAGGCCGAGAAGGCCAAGGACCGGGATAGTTACCGGTAGATGTCTACCTTGGGTCAATCTATATTTCCTGGATTGTTATGGCCGCAGCCAAGAAGAACCAGGAGCGCGTAACCTACGCTTGGATGTACCGTGTGCAGTCGCGTAGCAGATGGTCCATCGCCTCGAATAAGCGGAGGTGCGCAATCGCACTATTAACATAGTATTTTGTAATAATCGACCAAGTTTGCATTAACCGATTAATGCTTGTGTTTTCTTTTTAGATAGATAATGGTGTTCGTTCGGGCTAAAGATGACCAGCCATCGGAGCTGACACCCAACAATGTTGCTCCGGGCCTGGGGCTCGTCTCTCCATGGGGCGAGCCCTTTTTTTGTCGACCCAGCGCCGGATCGGATAACCCAATGGGGATGAACTCCGGCTGAATGTGCGCAATCGGTTTGTCTTCCCGATTGCGCCCGTAGCATCTTTGTCTACGCCGCCATCCAGGTCTGCTGCATCGCCGCGGCGATCGTCCCGGTCTGGCTCGGATCACCAAGCCGTGGATCATTGGGCTGGATACCGGAGCCGGTCGGCGACGTTGCCGGATCGAAGCCGGCCATGGCCGCGACGAGGGTCGCTACGTCTGACGAATGCAGCACCCTGCCATCGCCGGACTTGATGGTCTCGACGACATTGCCGGCACCGGTGAACCAGTTGCTGATCGTCACCTTGTCGGTGGTGCCCAGCACTGAAACGACGAGGTCATTGCCCTGATGGGCAAACCATAGCTCGTTCGAGTCGATGCCGGTGCCGAAGTCCAGCTCGTCATTGTCGGCGGAGGAGATCGCGTCCGGCAAGACGCAGTGCTGGACAACGTGCCGTTGATCCGGGCGATGGCGATGGTCGGCGGCCGCGCGATCACCGAGCCATCCGGCCGGGTGATCGTGCAGACGGCATCAGCAATTGCCGCGACGGGCGTCGACCTGATACCAGCTACATTGGCTTTCGATCAAAGCACATACGGCTACGACAGAAAACGGCGCACCCGGCGGAGAGTCGCTTTGCGGCCAGTCGTAGCCGCCGAGGTGAATGAGAGGCGCGAAGTGGTTGCATTAAAATCGCAAGCTGTTTTAGGGGAGTGCATGCGCAAAATCGTCGCTGGTAAGTTGCACGGAATCTATGTCACCGAAGCCAATCTCGACTACCACGGCTCGATCACGCTCGATCCCGACCACTGCGAGGAGGCGGGCATCCTGCCGATGGAATTCGTAGACATCTGGAACAAGAATTCGGGCGCACGGATATCGACTTATGTCATCCTCGGCGAGCGCGGCTCGCGCTGCTGCATCCTCAACGGCGCTGCGGCCCGCACCTGTCAGCCAGGCGATCAGGTCATCATCTGCAACTCCGTCTATCTGGACGAGGCAAAGCTGACCGCGCTCAAGCCGCGCGTGCTGACCTTCGACAAGGACAACCGCATCATTGACCGTCTGACTTACTCGGTCGAGCGCGATGCGGAGGGAGGCCACAGCTTCTCCATACTCAATGAAGCCAACAACGTCCTGCCCGTGCCGGCGCTGGCGGGCAGATCATGACGGGCTTGCTAGCCCGTTCTCTTGGCTGATACCCAAACGTTTTTTGTTGATGGAGGTGGAATGAACACCGAATTGCAGCTGAGCGCCACCCTGGGATTGATAAACGGGGCGTCCCCCCAATGGACCCGGGAAGCGGCGCAGGCAATCTACGATCTGCCGTTCAACGACCTGCTCTTCCGGGCCCAGACGATCCATCGCCAGAATTTCGATCCCAACCGGGTGCAGCTTTCGCGCCTGCTGTCGATCAAGACGGGCGGCTGCCCTGAGGATTGCGGCTATTGCAGCCAGTCCTCGCATCATCAGTCGGGCCTCAAGGCCTCGAAGCTGATGGAGGTTCAACGCGTCATCGCCGAGGCCAGGAAGGCGCGCGACGCAGGCGCCACGCGCTACTGCATGGGGGCCGCCTGGCGCGGCCCCAAGGAGCGTGACATGGACGTGGTCGTCGCCATGGTCGAGGGCGTGAAGGCGCTCGGCATGGAGACCTGCATGACGCTCGGCATGCTCGACCTCGATCAGGCACAGCGGCTCAAGCAGGCCGGCCTAGACTACTACAACCACAACATCGACACCTCGGAGCGCTACTACAGCGAGGTTATCTCGACCCGGACCTTTGCCGACCGGCTGGAAACGCTGGCCAATGTCCGCGACAGCGGCATCAAGGTCTGCTGCGGCGGCATC
>SAQE01000107.1 GCA_004020545.1 Mesorhizobium sp.
CCATCCGCAAGGCTCAGTTGACCAAGCACACGATCGACCATCCGAATCATCCCCCCTCATCCTTTACCCACAGAATCACCAACCCGGTTCCGTGCAAAGGCCTCACAAGGGGAGAAGGAGATGCCGTGCCTTTAGGCTGCTTGCGGCTCCGGCTCGAACGCCGGCTTGCTCGTATTGATCAACAACGAAATACACGCCGCCGCAATGCCGGTCATGCCGGCGATCAGGAACGCCAGTTCGTAGTTGCCCTGCAGCTCGCGCATCGTGCCGCCGAAGGCGGCGGCTGCCGCCGCGCCCACCTGGTGACCGGCGACGATCCAGCCGAACACGATCGGTCCGCTGCGGTCGCCGAAGGCTTCGTTGGCGAGCCTGAGCGTCGGCGGCACGGTGGCGATCCAGTCGAGCCCGTAGAGTACGGCGAAGATGATCAAGCTGACCGCCGAGAAGCCGGAATAGGGCAGATAGATCAGCGACAGGCCGCGCACGGCATAATAGACGCCGAGCAGCTTTCGCGGATCGAAGCGGTCGGTGAGCCAGCCGGACAGCGTCGTGCCGATCAGGTCGAAGATGCCCATCATCGACAGCAGGCCGGCCGCCTGAACCTCGCCGATGCCCATGTCGCCGCAGAAGGCGATCAGATGCGTGCCGACGAGGCCGTTGGTGGTGAAGCCGCAGACGAAGAAAGTGGCGAACAGATACCAGAACACCCTGGTGCCCGCGGCGCGGCGCAGCGTGTTCAGCGTATGCGCCAGGAAATTGCCCTGCGAGGCCGGCGACACCGGCGGCACATCGTCAAGATCGGCGCCATACCGCACCTGGCCGATCGAGGCCGGGCGCTCCGGCACCAGCAGAAAGACCAGCGGCACGAGAGCAGCGGTGGCGATCGCGATGGCGATGGCGACCGGCTTCCACCCTCCCGACTGGGCCAGTGAGGCGAGCAGCGGCAGGAATACCAGCAGGCCGGTCGCGCTGGAGGCGGACATCAACCCCATCACCAGGCCGCGATTGGTTTTGAACCAGCGATTGACGATGGTGGCGCCGAGCACGGTCGCCACCGCGCCCGAACCGATGCCTGAAAACACCCCCCATGTGATCAGCAGATGCCACGGCTTGGTCATCAGAAGGCTGAGCGCGGTGGAGCCCGACATGACAAGCAGCGCGGCAAGCAGCGTGCGGCGCAGCCCGATCCTCTCCATCAACGCCGCGGCAAACGGCCCGGTCAGGCCGTACAGGAAAATGCCGACCGCCGCCGCCAGTGAAACGACGTCGCGGCGCCAGCCGAAGCTCTCTTCCAGCGGCAGCATCATGACCGCGGGTGCCGAGCGAAGGCCCGCCGCAATGAGCAGGCAGAGGAAAATGACCGCAACGACGACGAAGACGTAGCGCTGGCCAAACGGGCGGGACTGGGCTATCATGTTACTGACCGGTACGTTGCAATGGAATGACCCCATACATACGTACCGGTCAGTAACATTGTCAAGCGAGTTTCTCGAATGCCATCGGACAATAAAATTGAAGCGTCGATCAGCGAGGCTCCCGCCGCGCCGGCGCCGAAAGCCGCCGACAAGATTCTCGACGTGGCGCGCGACCTGTTCTATCGCGAAGGCATTCGGGCGATCGGCGTCGACGAGATCGTCAGGCGCGCCGGCGTCACCAAGCCAAGCCTCTACCGCAGCTTCCCGTCGAAGGACGAGCTCGCCGCCTCATATCTGCGCAAGTACGACCTCGAATTCTGGGAGCGTTTCGACGAAGCCGTCGACGCGCATCCGGGCAACCCCCGCGCCCAGATCATCGCGTTCCTCACCCGCGTCGGCAAGCGCACGCAGAAGCCGGACTATCGCGGCTGCGGCATGACCAATGCGGCCGTCGAATATCCGGAGCACGGCCATCCTGCGCGCGTCGTCAGCGAAAACAACAAGCAGGAATTGCGCCGGCGCCTGCGCGCCATGGCTGCGGCAATGGGCGCCAGCGACGCCGACACGCTCGGCGACGGACTGCTGCTCCTCATCGAGGGCGCCTATATCAGCGGCCAGTTGTTCGGCCTCGGCGGACCGGCGGCATCGGTCGCCCGCAACGCCGATCTGCTGATCGAGGCCAGCTTGAAGAAATAGGGATTGGCGCTACGTTTCGGCAACTCGAAACGGAGTTGTCAGCCATGCGTGCGCTTCTGATCCCGCTTTCCCTCGCCGGTTTGTGCCAGGCAGCCCAGGCTGGGGACATTTCCAGCGCCTATACCGACCTAGACTGGAAGAAGGACTGCGTGACCTACGCGCAGTCGGAAGAAGGCGACGGCGACTGGGCGAGCCTTGCCTGCGCGGGCTATCGCGGCTATCCGGTGCTGATCGGCTACGACGACGCCCGCGAATCCGTCTATTACGGCTTTCCCTCCGACGACATGACCGCCGTCTGGGAGAGTTTTTCCGGGCTCAACACCGCGGGCCCGAAGGTCGAGTGGCGGATCGAAACCAACGGCGACAAGGCCGTGCCCTTCGCGGTCATCCACCGCCGCGAGATCAGCAATCCCGAAAACGACAACAAACCGACCGAGGTGCTGGTCGTCGCGAAAGTAGCACAGCCGGAGGAGCACGAAGGCTGCACCGTCGGCCTGGTGCTCGCCACCGGCAATCCGCAGGCCAACGACCAGGCGCGCAAGCTCGCCGACGAAAAGGCGAAGAGTTTTGCCTGCGGCAAGGACAAGCGCGAAGTGATCGGCAAGATTCCCGACTTCGGCCGGGTGGATAACTAGAGCTTGATCCCAAAAAGTGGGACCCGGTTTTTGGGCAAGATCAAGCTCAAAACAAAATGGCCTACTTCGCCGCCTTCGCCCGCTCGATCGCGTCGACGATCATCTTCTTGGCGTATTTGGAATCGTGCCAGCCTTCGATCTTGACCCATTTGCCGGGCTCGAGGTCCTTGTAGTGCTCGAAGAAGTGCTGCACCTGATGACGCGTGATTTCCGGCAGATGGGTGTATTCGGTTACGTTCTCGTAGCGCAGTGTGAGCTTGGGCGAAGGAACCGCTATCACCTTCTCGTCCTGACCGGCATTGTCTTCCATGATCAGCACGCCGATCGGCCGCACATTGATGACGCAGCCCGGCACCAGCGCGCGCGTGTTGCAGACCAAAACGTCGATCGGGTCGCCGTCGCCAGAAAGCGTGTGCGGCACGAAGCCGTAATTGCCGGGATAGCGCATCGAGGTATGCAGGAAGCGGTCGACGAACAGCGTGCCTGCCTCCTTGTCCATCTCATATTTGATCGGCTCGCCGCCGATCGGCACCTCGATGATGACGTTGATGTCCTCAGGCGGGTTCTTTCCGGTGGCAATCGCTGCGATACGCATGGCTCAAATCCCTCTCGATCTTGTGAGATCGATAGCGGGACACGCGTCATGGTGCAATGCGGCGAATGGTGCTGAACGCCGACGGAAGCGCACACTTTGTGATGGATTGTAACTTGATGCATGTCACCTAACATGCGCAGCGGTCTTGGAAGAACGACGCGTATTAGGCGGCGCCCGTCATTCCCAGACGAAAGCAACCTTCTTCAGCGCCTTCTGCTCGAAGACCTCGACGCCTTCGGCGACATCGCGGCCGCCATTGCCGGCATAGAAGGCAAGCGCATTGTAGTTGTCTTCCAGCGCCCACACCACCAGGCCCCTGAGGCCGTGGTCGGCCAGGCGTGCCCGCGCCGCCTTGAACAGCCGGCTGCCAAGCCCGATGCCCTGATATTCCGGGCGCAGGTAAAGCTCGTAGATCTCGCCCTGCTGCCTGAGCTCGCGGGCGCGGTTCTTGCCGATCGTGGCATAGCCGGCGATCGTGCCGCCGATCTCGACCACCAGCACGGTTGCCGCCTTGCGAATCGCGTTCGCCCACCAGTCGGGGCCGCGGCGGTTGATCATGGCGGTCAGCGTGCGGTGCGGAATGATGCCGGAATAGGCGCCGCGCCATGCCTCCTGATGCACTTCGGCGATGGCGGCTGCATCGCGAGGGTCGGCTTTCCGGATGTCTATCGTCAGCGTGTTCATGATTGGTTAACCATAAACCCGCATCGCCCGATTGCAAAGAGTCCGCTCCGTCGCGCCCGCGCTTTCGCACAAGGAGACGACACGCTGGTTAGACTAGGTAGAGCCGGCCTGGAAATGCGCTCTGCCGAGGCGGATGACGTGATTTTCGAGAACCGAAGCGCAGCGGACTTTCGGGTCCGTGAGCATCGGAAGCGCAGAAAATCGCGTCAGGCGTCCGGCAGAGTAGCATTTACAGGCCGGCTCTCAGATTTCGACGAGGTGGTCGTCAAGCTCGTTGGCGTCGCCAGCGGTAACTGGGAAGTGTTCGGCGAGCACCGCGCCGACTGATTCGATCGCCTTGACGAAGCCGTCGGCAAGACGATCGTCGCCGGCGTGCCGGGTGAGATCCCGCACCACACCGTCCCAGACATGCTGGCCGACCTTGGCATCTATGCCGCTGTCGGCGACCACCTCGGCATAGCGCTCGGCGATCGAGACGAAGATCAGCACGCCGGTGCGGGCCTGGGTGCGGTGGACATTGCGGGCCAGGAACTGCTTCATCGCATTGGCATGCGCCGCCTGGTAGCGCAGCCGTCTTGGCACAAAATGGATGCGCAGGCTCGGCCACAGCCAAAGCAGGGCAAGAACCGACGCCAGCGCCAGCAGCTCGGCGAGGACGAAATGCGGCAGCCGAATGGTCAGCCACCAGGCCTCCAGCCCGTAGGCAACGGCGAGGCTGGCGGCGAGCATGCCGAGCGTCGCCAGGAAGGCGGCTGGAAAGAAGTAGCCGTCGCTGGCATTGGCGACGACGCAGTAGATCTCGCCGTCGGTCCTTGCCTCGGCGGCGCGGATCGCGGCGGCGATGCGGTCATGGTCCTGCGGGCTGATCGGTCGCGTTGCCATGGTCCTCACCAGCTTCCCGAAGAACCGCCGCCACCCGACGAGCCGCCGCCGCCGGAAAACCCGCCGCCACCGCCTCCGGAGGACCAGCCTCCGCCGCCCGACGACCATCCGCCGCCACCTCCGGAGGATCGCCGTCCCGGCTCGAAGGTCATGCCGAGCCAGCGATAGCGGCCGGGGCCGATCTTCTGGCCGAAGATCGCCGGCAGGATCGTCAGTGCCATGCTGCCGAAGAAGATCAGCACCCAGATCGTGATGAAGACGGCGAAGAACAGGTCGTCCGAGTTGAACGGCGCCTGCTCGTTGCGCTTGCCGCGCGCTTCCAGCTCCTCCGGATTGCCCTCCAGCACCATGATCATGTCGTCGACGGCCTGTGAAATACCGCCGGAGAAGTCGCCGGCGCGGAAGGCCGGCACCATGTCGTTCTCGATGATCAGCTTGGTGTGCAGGTCGGTCAGCGTGCCTTCCAGCCCATAGCCGACCTCGATGCGCATCTTGCGGTCGTTCGGCGCGACCAGTAGCAGAACGCCGTTGTTCTCCTTGGCCTGGCCGAGCTTCCAGAAACGGAACAGCCGGTTGGCGTAAGGCTCGATCTCCTCGCCGCCGAGGCTGGGGATGGTGGCGACGACGATCTGGTCGGAGCCTTTCTTCTCGAAATCGGCGAGTTTCTGGGTCAGCGCCGCGCGTGTGCCGGCATCGATGATGCCGGCATTGTCGACGACGCGGCCGGTAAGGGCGGGCAGGTCGGCGGCAAGGGCTGCGAGGGGGAGGAGGAGGCAGAAGAGGTTCAGCAAAACGCCAACGAAGGCGTTCCTGCGCACCCTCCTCTGGCCTGCCGACCATCTCCCCCTGAAGGGGGGAGATTGGATGTCTTTTCGGCTTTCGCCAATTTTCGACGTTGCTAAGGAAACGCCGGCGAAGCAACCGCCAATCTCCCCCCTTGAGGGGGAGATGTCCGGCAGGACAGAGGGGGGTATCAACACGCCAGCGGTCCGTCTTGTCGCGAAAATGTATACGCCGAAAATCTTCGACCGCTCACCCGCCCTGCTTGGTGCTCGTGCCGAAATCCACCTTCGGCACCTGCATCTTGTCTTCCTCGACGGTGAAGTTCGCGAACGGCTCGTTGCCGCGGAACCAGAAGGTCGCCCACAGCACCGATGGGAAGGTTCTCAGCGTCAGATTGTAGTCCTTGACCGCCTGGATGTAGTCGCGGCGCGCCACCGCGATGCGGTTTTCCGTGCCTTCGAGCTGCGCCTGCAGCGCCAGGAAATTCTGGTTGGCCTTGAGGTCGGGATAGTTTTCCGACACCGCGATCAATCGCGACAGCGCGCCGGTCAGCCCAGCCTGGGCATCCTGGAACTTCTTGAGGGCTTCGGGATCCTTCAGCGTATCCGGCGTCACCGTGATCTGCGTTGCCTTGGCGCGCGCCTCGACGACCGCGTCGAGCGTGTCCTTCTCATGCGATGCATAGCCTTTGAC
This sequence comes from Mesorhizobium sp., assembly GCA_004020545.1. Lineage (GTDB taxonomy): Bacteria > Pseudomonadota > Alphaproteobacteria > Rhizobiales > Rhizobiaceae > Mesorhizobium. The sequence goes on from SAQE01000107.1 coordinate 6,384, forward strand.
CGTCTCGACCAGGTTCGGGATCAGGTCGGCGCGGCGCTGATACTGGTTGAGCACCTCGCTCCAGGCCGCCTTGGCGTTCTCTTCCGCCGTCGGGATGGTGTTGTAGCCGCAGCCGGCAAGCAGCGGCAGCACGAAAGCCATCATCAGCAAGGCTGGCAGATTGCGGAAAGCGGAGGGTAAGGAAAGGCGCTCGGCAAACATGATTGGTCCCTCGGGTCAAAGTTGCATGCGAAGCAATAGCACAATCCGCGCGCAAGAAAATGACCCGGCCGTGATGTTGCTTCAGGCCGGCCGTGAACCCCTGTGAATGCTTGCGCGAACACGCTAAGCTCCCGGCAGGAAAGGACATTTGCCATGGCCGAGCGCCGGGACGACGAGAGCGAAGCGCGCCGCATCCTCGAGCGCGTGGCGCGCGAGACGGCGCCGGGCGGCGCATCGTTCATCACCCGCACCGCAAGGAGCGCGCGCGACCACGTGACTGCCGCGGATGCCGACCGATCCGATCCGATCGAAGTTTGGGGCACCCGCATTGGCCGAACACTCGGCCTCATCATCGCCATTGGGCTGTTGGCCTGGCTGGTGTATGTCGCCACGCGGGGCGGTTAGGAATCGACTTCCATGAATGCAGAAAAAACCGGCGCGCCGCGTGCGGTCATCGTCATCTCTAGCCATGTCGCCCGCGGTTCGGTCGGCAATCGCGCCGCGGTCTTCGCGCTCGAAACGCTGGGCTTTCCGGTCTGGGCGGTGCCCACCGTCATCCTGCCCTGGCATCCGGGTCACAGCCGCGCCACCCGCATCGTGCCACCGCTCGACCAGTTCAAGGCATTGATGGCCGATCTCGAGCGCGCGCCGTGGCTGGGCGAGGTCAAGGCGGTGCTCTCGGGCTATCTCGGCGAAGCCGGCCAGGCCGAGGCCGTCGCCTCGCTGGTTGCCGCGGTCAAGGCGAAGACGCCATGCGCCCTTTATGTCTGCGATCCTGTCATGGGCGATTCGGGCGGGCTCTACGTGCCGGAATCGACGGCCGCTGCGCTCCGTGACAGACTGATGCCGATCGCCGACATCGCCACGCCCAACCGCTACGAGCTCGAATGGATGGCCGGCGCGCCGCTGCCCGACATCAAGTCGGTGACGGCGGCCGCGCTTCACGCCGGCCCCTCGACCATGCTGGTCACCTCGGCGCCGTCGATGATGGCTGGCGGCACCGGCAATTTCCTGCTCGACGGCAGCCAGGCGCTGCTTGCCGAGCACCGCGTGATCGAGAAGCCGCCGAACGGACTGGGCGACCTGACGGCCGCCATCTATCTCGCCCGTATCCTCTCCGGCCAGCCGCCTCTAAAGGCGCTGCAGTCGACCACGGCCGCCGTCTACGAGATCCTCGCCCGCACCGCCAAGCGCGGCGGCGACGAGCTGCAGCTCGAGACCGACGCGCAGAGCCTGTCGCATCCGATGGCCATGGTGCAGCTTCGCCATCTGCTTCATCCCGGACGGGACAAGCGGGCGTGAAGCAAGGCGGCATGCTGGCCGGCGTCGACGGCTGCAAGGCCGGCTGGATCGCCGTCCATCGCACGGATGGCGCCGCGCCGTCGGTCTCGGTCTTCCCAAGCTTCCAGGCGCTGCTTGACGCGCTGCCCGTTGCTACAATTGCCGTCGACATGCCGATCGGCCTGCCGGATTTTTCCAGCCGGGGCGGTCGCGGACCGGAGGCGCTGGTGCGGCCGCTGCTCGGGGCGCGGCAGTCGAGCGTCTTTGCCATCCCTTCGCGCGCGGCGCTCTATGCCGACACCAGCGACTTCACCACGGTCGAGGCTTGGTACGCGGCGCACCGGCGGGCGAGCACGGTGGCGATGGCCACTTCCGATCCGCCGCGCGGCGTTTCCATCCAGGCTTTCGGCATCTTTGCGAAAATCCGCGAGATCGACGCGCTTTTGATCGAGCGACCGGATCTGCGGGGTCGCATCTTCGAATCGCACCCTGAAGTGGCCTTCTGCCGGCTGAACGGCGGCGCGGCGATGGCGCTGCCGAAGAAGATCAAGGGCGCGGTCAACCCGGCCGGCATGGACGAGCGCAAGGCGCTGCTTTGCCGGCACGGCTACGAGAAGGCTTTTCTCGATCAGCCGCCGCCGAAAGGTGCGGCAAGCGACGACTTCCTCGACGCGGCGGCCATGATGCTGATTGCCGGACGGATCGCCAGCGGCGAGGCGCGGCCGTCGCCCGACCCGCCGCTGACCGACCGTTTCGGCATTCCCGTCGCCATCTGGGCTTGAGGCAGAATCGCCTGCGCGGCTTTGGCGGCATGTGTTTGCGACGCTGCCATCCGCAATTCGGCATTGCTCGCGACCGGCTTTTGCCGTTAGAGCCTTTTTTCGATCGCAACGCGCTGCCGCCTCCAACCCCCGGAAAGGCTCTAGCCGCCCATGCCTCACCTCCCCGAGCATCTGCTGACCGGCTACCGCAACTTCATGAGCGGCCGCTATCCCGCCGAAAGCGGGCGCTATCGCTCGTTGGCGCGCGAGGGCCAGGCACCCGAGACGATGATCGTCGCCTGCTGCGATTCGCGCTCGGCGCCGGAGGCGATCTTCGATGCCGGTCCCGGCGAGCTCTTCGTGCTGCGCAATGTCGGCAATCTGGTGCCGCCTTACGAGCCGGACGGCGAATACCATTCGACCTCGGCCGCGCTCGAATTCGCCGTGCAGAGCCTGAAGGTGAAGAACATCGTGGTGATGGGGCATGGCCGCTGCGGCGGCATCCGCGCCGCGCTCGACACCAATTCGGCGCCGCTGTCGCCCGGCGATTTCATCGGCAAATGGATGAGCTTGATCGCGCCGGCTGCCGAAACCGTCACGGCGAGCACTTTCATGACGGCGACGGAGCGCCAGACCGCGCTGGAGCGCATCTCGATCCGCTATTCGATCGCCAATCTCAGAAGCTTTCCCTGCGTCTCGATCCTCGAGGGCAAGGGCAGGCTTACCCTGCACGGCGCCTGGTTCGACATCTCGACCGGCGAGCTCTGGGTGATGAATAAGGAGACCGGCGATTTCGAGCGGCTGGAAATGGAGTGAGGCAGGGGATGCATCGTCATTTTCGCCACGCCGTCCTTGCCGCCGTCGCGCTGCTGTTCTCTCTCCTTGCCGCTCGCGCCGACGACAGCGCGATCATCGATCGCTGGTATGCGGCGCTGCTGGCGGCCGACCGCACCGAATTGTCGGCTCTGCTTGCCGACGACGCGCGCATGACGCTCGAGGACCTTGGCGTCGTCCAGAACAAGCAGGAATTCATCGACTCGATCGACCAGTGGCAGGACGCGGTCGCGGGCGCCGCGATCCGCCACCGCATCGAGAAGAGCGAGAACGGTGAGACGACGGTGCTTGCCTGCTACGACTTCCCGGAAAACGACACGCTGATGCGCGAGACCTTCACCGTCCTTGCCGGCCGCATCACCGCCAGCACCCAGACGGCGATCGCGCAGGACTGTAGCGCATACTAAGCTAGGTTGCGCGACAGGAAGCATCGCCCTACATCCGGTGCGACCCGCCTTTACCCAGCCCACCGGAACGATCATGTCATTTTCAAAAACCGTCGACCTCGCCACCCATCCGTTGACTGTCTGGCAAGGGCCGCTTGGCCTGCCCGATTTCTCTCGCATCGGCGACAATGATTTTGGCTTGGTCTTCGACGCGGCGCTGGAGGCGCATCAGTTCGAGATAGACACCATCGCCGGCAACGCCGAGACGCCGACAATCGAAAACACGCTGGCAGCACTTGAGCTTGCCGGCGAGCCGCTCGACCATGTCTCGTCGATCTTCTGGTGCCGCGCCGGCGCCCATACCAACGACACCATCCAGGCGATGGAGCGCGAGGTTTCGCCAAAGATGTCGAGGCATTTCTCGGCGATCTCGATGAACGAGAAGCTGTTTGCCCGCATCGACGACCTCTACCAGCACCGTGAGAGCCTGAACCTAGATCCGGAAACGCTGCGCGTCTTGGAAAAGACCTGGAAAGGCTTCGTCCGGTCGGGCGCGAAACTGGACGCAGATGGCAAGAAACGGCTTGCCGCCATCAATGAGGAGCTCTCCTCGCTCGGCACCAGATTCGGCCAGAACGTACTGGCCGACGAGCGCGACTGGGCGCTGTTTCTCGACGAGGTCGATCTCGCCGGCCTGCCGGACTTTTTGAAGAGCGCCATGGCCGAGGCCGCCGAGATGCGCGGCCAGCAGGGCCGCTATGCCGTGACGCTGTCGCGCTCGATCTACGAGCCGTTCTCGACCTTTTCCGAGCGCCGCGACCTGCGCGAGACAGCCTTCCGCGCCTTCACCATGCGCGGTCAGAATGGCGGCGCCACCGACAACACGGATGTCGTGCGCGACATGCTGACACTGCGCGCCGAAAAGGCGAAGCTGCTCGGTTACGAGTCTTTCGCGGCGCTCAAACTCGACGACACCATGGCGAAGACGCCGAAGGCGGTGCACGACCTGCTCGATCCGGTCTGGGCAAAGGCGCTGGAAAAGGCAGCCGCCGACCGGAAGGATCTTGAGCGGCTGGCGACGGAAACCGGCAGCAACGAGACATTCGCCGCCTGGGACTGGCGCTTCTATCAGGAGAAGCTGCGCGCCGAGAAATTCGCCTTCGACGAGGCGGAGCTGAAGCCCTATTTGCAGCTCGATCGCGTCATCGAAGCCTGCTTCGACGTCGCCACGCGCCTGTTCGGCATCAGCTTCGAGGAGAAGAAGGGCATTGCGGCCTGGCATCCCGACGCGCGGGTCTTTGTGGTGAAGAATGCCGACGGCAGCGAGCGCGGCCTGTTTCTGGCCGACTATTTCGCGCGGCCATCGAAGCGCTCGGGCGCCTGGATGAGCGCGCTGAAGTCGGGCTACAAGCTTGGCCAGGGCGCGAAGCCGGTGATCTACAACATCATGAATTTCGCCAAGCCGCCGGCCGGTGAGGCCGCTCTGCTGTCGGTCGATGAGGCGAAGACGCTGTTCCACGAATTCGGCCATGCGCTGCACGGCATGCTGACCGACGTCACCTGGCCATCGGTCTCCGGAACCTCGGTGAGCCGCGACTTTGTCGAACTCCCCTCGCAGCTTTACGAGCATTGGCTGACGGTGCCGGCGGTGCTGGAAAAGCACGCGCTGCACGTCAAGACCGGCAAGCCGATGCCGAAAGATCTGCTCGACAAGATGCTTGCCGCCCGCACTTTCGGCGCCGGCTTTGCCACGGTCGAGTTCACCGCATCGGCGCTCATCGACATGGCCTACCATGCGCGTCCGGATGCGCCGCAAGAGCCGCTTCGTTTCGAGGCCGAAACGCTCGAAAAGCTGCACATGCCCGAAACCATCGCGATGCGCCACCGCACCCCGCATTTCGGCCATGTCTTTTCGGGCGATGGTTATTCAGCCGGCTACTATTCCTACATGTGGTCGGAAGTGCTCGACGCCGACGCCTTCTCGGCCTTCGAGGAAACCAGCGACCCCTTCAATCCCGAGCTCGCCGAGCGGCTGAGGAAGAACATCTACGCCGCCGGCGGTTCGAAGGATCCCGAAGAGCTCTACACGGCGTTTCGCGGAAAGATGCCGTCGCCTGAGGCAATGATGGTGAAAAGAGGGTTGGTGTAGCGCCCTTCCCTTCTCCCCTTGTGAGGGCTTTGCACAGAATCGGATCGGTGATTCCATGCG
>SAQE01000108.1 GCA_004020545.1 Mesorhizobium sp.
GGTGGGGGTACAGCGCCTACGCTGGCTGAATTGGCGGCCGGAGCCGGGGGAGGAGCGGCTCCGGCCGTTCCGGTGAACCGGGGTGCGGGCGGTTCGACCGGATCCGGGGCAAACGCCCCGGGATGCGTCCGGACCGGGGAGGAGGACAGCCCGGACGATTGGAATTCATGTGCCGAGGCAAGCGCGTTCATGCCGCCTCCCCTTGCATCGCAGCCGCGGCGCAGCCGGCCAGCCATTCGTAGCTGACGCCGACAATGCCCAGCCTGCGGCTTGCCGCAACCACATGCGGCCAGTGCTGCGGCGCGATACGGCCGCGACGGCGCATCTGGCGTGCCGCCTCGTAGCCGCAGCCGACATCGGCGGCGAAAGCGCCGATGCTCTGCCAGCGGTCGATAAGCCCCGAGACACTCGTGGGCGGCCCCGAGATGCTCGTGGGCAGCGCCGGGATGCTCGTGGGCAGCGCCGGGATGCTCGTGGGCAGCGCCGGGATGCTCGTTGGTAATGCGGAAATGCTTGCGGGATGCTCATTCATGCGCTAAGCGTACGTTATGTACGAAAAACGCGCAAGCAAAATCGTACGCTTTGGACGATAATTTTCAGGCATTTTGTACGATGATGGATTCCCGGCACAGATTGCAGCAGGCGCGCGCCCAGGCCGGCTATGCCACGCCCAGCGATGCGGCTCGCGCCTTGCGCGACATCAACAAGAACACGCTGATCAGCCACGAGAACGGCAACCGGCCGCTGTCGCGCAAGGCGGCGGAGAAATACGGCCGGCTGTTCAACGTCGACCCCGGCTGGCTCTTGTTCAATGCGGACGGCGCCGAAGCCGCACCCGTCGGCTTTGCCCCCTCGCCCGTCACCGTCGACGTGCCGATCGTGTCCTGGATCAGCGCCGGCGAGCTCGGCAGTCAGGACAGCGTGGTCAACCTTTCCGATTATCCGACCATTCCCACCGCCGACCTCGAGGAAGGCGAATGGATCGCACTGCGCGTCGACGGGCCGTCGATGAACAAGATCTCGCCGCCGGATTCGATCATCTTCGTCAATCTGCGCGACAAACGGCTGGTGACCAATGGCTGCTACGTGATCGCCGACGAGACGGGACGGGCCACCTACAAGCGCTACCGCCCGAACGACACCCCGCCCTTCCAGCCTGCCTCTTATCTCGATATCCCGCCGCCGGAGCTCGAGGGCGCGATCACCATCATCGGGCGGGTGAAGCGGTCGATGATCGATATGTGAGGGTTGGCGTGGACAGGCCGAGAGGCCGCCTCTGTCCCGCTGACGTAAACCTTAGAAGCGCAGGAATGCAGCCACCGCAATTTCTGCTTGCATTTTGGAACAAAAACAGAACTATATAGGCAATTGCAGCCGCCGTGGCGGCAACTCCGGGGGGAGGATCATCACCATGTCACGCCGCAATGCGTTTGCACGCGCGTTCGTTGCCTTGCTTTCGCACGGCCGGCTGTTGTGGCTGGCGGTGATCGTGGTGCTTGGCGCCTTGGCCACACCCGCGCTCGCTGCGGGCAAGGACTAGGCCACCTGCTTCAATGACGGCAAGGTTTCCGCGGACCAGCAGATTGTCGCGTGCACTCCTATCGCCGAGGACAGCGCGGAGATTCCCGATCTTCGCGTGAATGCCTATTTCGGGCGTGGCCTCGCCTACGCGCTGAAGAACGATATCGACCACGCCATCACCGACATGACCGAGGTGCTCGCGCTCGATCCGACATACGTGCCCGCATTTACCAATCGCGCCATTGCCTGGGAGAGCAAGGGAGATTTCGAGCGAGCCGTCGCCGACTACACTCGCGCGATCGCGCTCACGCCGGACGATGCCAACCTCTATGCCGACCGCGCCAGGGCACTCAACAAGAAAGGCCAGCATGATCGCGCCATTGTCGACTGTGACAAGGCGATCGACATCGATCCCGCCAATGAAATGGCCTATGGCGTGCGCGGCGTTGTGTGGGAAGACCAGGGCGACGCGGTGCGGACCCAGGCCGACTACGACAAAGCGGAGAGCGTCCGTGCGGACCCCGTCGCGCCTTACCAGGACCGCGTTCGCTCGTGGATCACCAAGCGCGATCGCAAGCGCGCCAAGGCCGATTGCAGGCACATTGCCGGCGTCGATGCCGACAAGGGACGAGATTGCGCACGCCAGATCGCCGAAGTTCTCGGTGAACCGCGCGACGGCGAGACCGGCCCAAACCCCGCTTCTGCTCAAAATGCGATTGGAGTGGAGTGGCAGGAAAAGGGCGACCATACCCGCGCCATCGCCGCGTTCGACGAGGCGATCCGGCTCAATCCAGCAAGTTCCGCTTTCTACTTCAACCGCGCCAAGAGCTGGGGCTTAAAGAAGAACTATGCCCGCGCTATCGCCGATCTGGATGAAGCCGTTCGCCGCGACCCGGCCAACGCCCAAGCTTACCGCGTGCGCGGCATGACCATGGCCCAGGTCGGCAATTCAAGGGAGGCGTTCGCCGATCTCGACAAGGCGATTGCGATCAGTCCCGACGATCCACAATCGTATTTCATCCGGGCACTGGTCTGGGAAGCAAGCGATCCCGACAAAGCAATCGCGGACCTGGACAAGGCGATCGCGCTCGATCCGGCCAACGCCGACTACCGGAAGGAAAGGCTGAGTGTCCAGATTGGCAAGCGTGGGACGAAACTGCAGCAGGCGCCCGGCGCGGCGACCGGTCAGGCCCCGGTCCCAGTCCCCGCTGAGCCGCAAGCAGCGGCCAAGCCTACCACGCCTCCCGTGTACGAGCCGCCGCAACTATACGCCAAAAAGGATAATTCCGCCGCCATCGCCTGGAACCTCAAATCGGGGTTGCAAGAGATGCAGGTCGATCCCAAGGGCGCGATAGACACATTCAGCTTTGTCATTCACCTCGACCCCTACAATGCCGATGCCTATTACAACCGATCGATCGCCGAGGCCTTGCTCGGCAATTTCGATCTCGCGGTCGGCGACTGCCGCCGGGCCGTCGAGCTCGATCCGAAGCGAGCCGGCACGTGCTGGGAACACCTGCCTGACGAACACGGAAAGCTGGCCGTCGCGCAATCAAGCAGGGATCCGGCGACCGCCAGAACTCTGCTCGAGCGCGTCCAGATGCGGCTATCGAAATATGGTGTGGACGGCGCGCTGCTCGATTTCGACAAGGCCATCAGCCTCGATCCCGAAAATGCCGACGCCTATTTCGGCCGCAGCCGCGCCAGGGTGCTCAAGGGCGATCAGGCCGGCGCGGCAGTCGATTGCCGGCGCGCCATCGAACTCGACCTGAAGCGGACAGGCAGTTGCGACGAGCAGGTTGATAGCAATGATGGCAACCCTGCGCCAGCACCGGACTTGGAGCAGTCGAAGCCGGCGACCGCCGGTGCAAAGCCGCAAACCGTTCTTCCGAATTTGACCGCCACAGACGACACACTGGCTGCAAAGTCGCTGGAAACAAAAGACCCGAAGGCCCTGGAACTGATTCTGGGCGGCGATGCCTGGCTGGACATGGGCAAGTACGACCAGGCGATCGGCGCCTATGGCCAGGTGATCGTTCTCGACCCCAACAACCGCTTCGGCTATTTCGGCCGCGGCAGGGCCAGGGCCGCCAAACGAGACTACGGCCAAGCGATCGCCGACTTCGACAGGGTCATCCAGCTCGCCCCCAATTTTGCCGCGGCGTATTTTCGCCGCGGTCTGGCCAGGGTCACCTCCGGCGATGCCGATGGCGCCCTTGCCGATTGCGACCAGGCCGCCAAGCTCGATCCGAAGGCGCGCGACGCCTTTTATTGCAAGGGCATGGCCTGGCATGCCAAGGGCGACGCGGGGCGCGCCATCGCGGCCTATTCGGTGGCGATCGGCATCGATGCGAAGGATGACGCCAGCTACTACGCGCGCGGCATGGCGCGGGCCGACCGCAAGGACTATGACGGAGCCGTCGCCGATTTCGACCAGGCGATAAAATTCGATCCATTCAATGTCGGCTATGTGACCGCACGCAAGGTAGCGGTGGCAGCGAAAGGACAAGGCGATACGGCCGCCGCCATGGCGGGGACAGAAGCTGCCACTTCGCCCAGCGGTTCACACCAAGCCCACTCCAACAGCAAGCTGTCCACCGCTGAGATGGCAGAGCTCATTCAGGCAACCGATCCGCGCGTTTTGGCCGCGGTGCGTAGTGGTGACAGCTTGTCGGATGCGGGCCAATACGACCAGGCAATCGACGCCTACGGCAACGCGATCGCCCTCGATCCCAACAGTCCCCTCGCCTATTTCGGCCGTGGCAAGGCTTGGGACTCCAAGCAAGTCTATGATCGGGCAATTGCGGACTATGACAACGTGATCCGGGTCCTGCCGAATCTGGTCCCGGCCCGTATTCGCCGCGGCATGGCCAGGGCCACATCAGGCGATGACGAAGGCGCTCTCGTCGATTGCGGCCTAGCCGCGGAACTCGACCCCAGGGCAATGGATGCCTATTTCTGCATGGGCATGGCCTGGCACGCGAAGGGCGATGCCGGCCAAGCGATCACCGCCTATTCGGCGGCGATCGAAATCGATCCGAAAGATGCCCTCAACTATTACGGGCGTGGCATAGAGCGGGCCGACAGCAAAGACTATGAAGGCGCCATTGCAGATTTCGACCAGGCGATCAGACTGAATCCCGACAATCCAGACTACGCGACTGCCCGCGAGGCGACCGTGGCCGCGTTGAAGAAAGGCGGCGCGGCGCCAGACGCCGTCGGCTCGGATCCGAAGAACGTCAAGACCGTCATCGATCGTGGCGATGCCTTTTACAAGAAGGGCAAATATGATCGCCCCATCGCTGAATACAGTCGTGCGATCGCTCTCGATCCGAAGAGGGCGTCCGCCTATATCGGGCGGGGCATAGTGCTTGTCGACAAGGGCAAATATGACGCAGCGATCGACGACTACAGCAAGGTTATCGCGCTCTATCCTACCAATCACGACGCCTATCTCGGCCGCGCCGTCGCCTGGACCAAAAAGAAGGAGGCTGATCGCGCCATTGCCGATTTCAGCCGCGCAATCGAAATCGACGCCGGTTACGCGCCGACCTATTTCGGACGCGGCAGCGCCTGGTTCGCCAAGGGCGATTTCGACAAGGCGATCGCGGACTACGATCAGGCGCTGAAGCTCGATCCGAAGATGAGCCTCGCCCGCAAGGGCCGCAAGCTGGCGCTGGCGGCAAGGGCGAAGACAGCGGCCAAGATCGCAGGCCAGCAGGCGACCCCGGCAGGCAGCGCTCCGCCGGCGGCTTGGGCAGCTTTCAACAGAGGGCGGGCGCTGGACAACAAAAATGACTATGACGGCGCCATCGCGCAGTATGGCAGAGCGATTGCCCTGTTTCCCACCTTCCGGGACGCATATGTGGCTCGCGCTTTCCTTTGGGAGACGAAGGGCGACTATACTCGTGCCGTCGCCGATTTCAGCCAAGCGATCGCCATCAATCCCGACATTGGTGTGACCTACAGCGATCGCGGCCGCAACCTCAGCTACCAGGGGGATTATGACGGAGCGTCAGCGGATTACGAGAAAGCTGTCCGTCTCGACCCAACGAACCCAAGGACCTATGCCGGTCGAGGCACGTTCCGCATGAAGCGCCATGAAGATACAGGAGCGCTCAGCGATTTCGAGACGGTGCTTAGACTCGATCGCAATAATGTTTTCGGTTACTTCGGCCGCGGCACGATCCGCGCCCGCAAAGCGGACTATGACGGCGCTATCGCCGATCTCAACCAGGCGATCAAGTTGAGGCCAAATTTCGCTGCCGCGCATAAATCGCGCAGCGAGGTATGGGAAGCCAAGGGCGACCGCAAGCGCGCCGAGGCCGATCGCAAGAGGGCGCTGCGCCTCTGGGCGGAGTGACCGTGGTATCGGGAGGGCCGGCGGATGTCGCGTTGGAAGGGATTGGGGGTCGCGGCGGTCGCCGTTTTGTCATTTGTTGCGGTGAAGGCAGTGCCTTGGGCACTCGGCTTTGCCGGCGGCAAATATCTCTATCAGACCGTAGCGGGATCGTCCGGGCCCAAGGCGCTTACCACCGCCGACGTCAATGCCGAGATCCAGAAGCAGGATTTTCAGATCTTCAAGGCGATCGCCCAGGAATTTCCGGACGACTACGACGCCATGGTCAGCAAGATCACGGCCGTCGCCCGTTCGGGCAATGCGCAGGATGTGCGCAATGCGAGCAGACAGGCGGTCGCCGATCTGAGGCGTAGATACGCTTCGCTCCTGCCCTCGGCTCCGGACAGCAACGCCTCGGAGGCGCTTTCCGCGCAGCTCGACATGCTCAATCATGTCATGGCGCGGGAAACGCCGGCCACCTGCAACAACTATCTGCGCAACGGGCCGGAGGCGATCGGCTCGCCCAGCCACGACTTCATGGTGGATCTGGACAGGATCGGCGCGACGCTGTTCCACGCCTTTGGCGCCGCCAAAGACAGCGGCCTGCCGGCGGCCGCGCCCGTGGACCAGGACTGGCAGCTGGTGGCCGACGCCTTCACCAGGAATGGTGGCACGCCGGCCGAGATGGATGCGATCGCAAGCGCCAACCAGAATTTCGCGGGTCTCTGCCCGGCCTTCGCGAAACTCTACACCGCCGCCCTGTCGCTCAATGGCGAGCCCGGGCGACATATCAAAACCGCCCTGCTCTACGAGCTCGCGAGGAACTAGGCGCTGTGTTCGTGAAGCGCCCGGCAAAGTCCCGGCGAAACGCCGCGTTCCTTCGCGCCCCTCTGTCCTGCCCGTCCTCCCCAGCAACTGCGGAGGGTGGACCGGACATTTCACCCTAAAGGGGGGAGATTGGCTGTCACCGCTGCTTTCGCCAATCGCCAACATTGCAGAAAGGGCGCTTGCGCCGAAGCTGCCAATCTCCCCAAGTGGGGAGATGTCCGGTAGAACGTGCGAGACCTACTGGACCCTGATGGTCGCCCACATGCCGTTCATGAAATGATCGGGGATGTTGCAGAAGACCGCGTAGAAACCGGGCTTCAGATCGAGCGTCAGCGAGCCGGTCTTGCCCGGATCGAGTTCCGAAACCTCGCCGAGATGGCCGGCCGCGTCCTCGTCGACACGGTTCTCGTTCGAAACATAAGGCAGCGTCGTCTTCTTGGGGTCGGCCACCGGCACGACGATCATCTCGTGGACGGTCCCCTTCGAGGCGTTGGTGACGTCGAAGGTTACCTTGCCTGCCGGCACGACCTTCTTGTCGAGCTGGATCTTCATCATGGCCATGCTCATGTTCGCCGGCATGCCTATGCCCATTTTGGCATCAGGATTCATCTCGCCGTTCTTGTCCCACAATTTGACGTTGACCGTGGAGTCGGCGAATGCCGGCGCCGCAACGGCCAGCATGGTCAAGGCCAGTCCAATTCTCAAAAAAAACATATGGAGTGCTCCTGGCCGCCATCTGGCGACCTCAGACGGCGGACTGCTAGGGAATCACGGTCGGTCGCGGGCGCTGTGTAGGGGAACAAAGCTGACAGCAAGCTGACGGTTTGGGAGCCGCATTACCATATCTATCGTTCAAATTGTACGAATTTTGGTTGACCATATTTCGTACATAAAGTACGATATTCCCCTTGTTTGGGGGAACTTGCTTGAACACCGCGAACCACGCCGCCTTCGCCGACCTCTCTCGTCCGCTGCTGTCACCATTGCCGCTCAAAGAGCGAGAGCGTCTGGCCAATGCCTGGCGCATGGCCAGCCAGGACATCGCCGACGACATCCGCTTCATCCGCCAATATCTCAAGGTGATCGCCGAGAAGGAGGAGCGTCTGTCGACCGGCACGCTGGTGCACGGCCGCGCCTATGTCGAGGCCTGTGCCGCCTGGCTGCCGGAAACGGTGGCGCGGTATTTGAGGAATCTGAAGCTGATCAGCGACTGCGAGTGCGCGATGATTGCCGCGGGCGTGCAATTGCGAGGTCGAGCCATGCTTGGTGAGGCGGCTACCTCTTCTGCGCCAGAGGGAAAGCAAGACCGAACGCGGGCGGGACAGCGCCCCCTCTGTCCTGCCGGACATCTCCCGCAACGCGAGAACAATCATGCCTCTGCAACCCCAAGCTCTACCCCTCGAAAAATGCATCGTTTCACACAATTGCCAATTGGTGGACGTGGACAACGAGCCGGTAGTTTAATTCCCTGCGGGCGAAGGAGGCCATAGCCGCACACCAGGGAGGAACTCGTTTGATGGACCTGCAAATCGACATCGGCATACAGCCTGACGATCAGCCTTACGAAGTCACCTCATTTGCCAGAAAGCATGGCCTGACGATCCCGGTCGCGGACGCGGTCCTTTTCGCCAAGGGCCCGTCGCCGTCGCGGGCGGCCTGCGATACCGCGGCGCTGGCCTTCCTCTGCGCGGTTGCGCAATACGCCAGGAAGCAAGGAGCGCGCTAACGGTTCGGCTCCCTTCTCCCCTTGTGCGGTGAGAAGGGAGAAGGGGGAGCCTCGCCTACCAGCTAAACTGCAGCCCCGCATTGCCACCGACGACGCTGCCGGAGAAGGCGACGCCGAGCGTGCCGGTCAGCCGGCCGCCATGGGCGAAGCTTTCGCTCAGCACCGCGGCGCCAGTGATGCCGAAGGCGTCGGCGTCGCCGGCATTGCCGGCATTGCCCCAGTTGATGCGCAGGCCGAAATGCTCGCCCTGGACGAGATCGGGCGCGGCAAGGGCGGCCGAGATCGAGGCATTCTCGAAGGCGCGCGTGACGCGATTGTCGATGTCGTCGACCTGGCTTGCCAGCGCCGTCTTGCCGGTGACGGTGGTGAACCCACCCTCGCCGTCATCGACCTTCCGGTTGGTCACGCCGGTGTCGGCGTTGATGCAGGTGTCGGTGCCCGGGCTGTAATAGTAATTGGGTCCATAGGCGGAGCAGACCCTGACATACTCGACCGCGGCCTCGGATGGCGCCGCCAGCAGCGTTGCCGCGCCGAGGATGGCCGGCGCAAGAAGATATCTGAACATGATGCCCCCCGGCTCTTACCAGGTGAGCTGCAGCCGGCATTGCCGCCGACGGCCTTGCCGGAGAAGGCGACGCCCGCGGCACCCGCCAGCCGGCCCTTGCCGCCGGGGAAGAAGCCCTCGCCCAGCACGGCCGCGCCGGTGACGCCCATGGCGTTGGACTGGCCGGCATTGCCCCAGTTGACGCGAACGCCGAAATGCTCGCCCTGCACCAGATCCGGGCTGGTCAGCGCCGAGGCGACCGAGGCGCCCTCGAAGGCGCGCTGGACCCGGCCGTCGATGTCGTCGACTTTGCTCGCCAGCGCGGTCTTGCCGACGACCACGCCATCCTCGGTCAGGCGACACGTCTCGCCGGTATTGGCATTGATGCAGGTGTCGGTGCCGGGGCTGTAATAGTAGGCGAGCATACTTTGACGTACTCCACCGGCGCCGCCAGCGCGGAGGCCGAAAAGCCGCCAGCCGCGGCCAGAAACGCAAACGAAATAAGACGGTTGATGCCCCGCATACCCTGATCCTCGAAGTTGGATTGAGAAAAGCCCTCGCCCGAAAAGCACCACCAGGGCGCGCGCCGCGTCAACGGGAGCTCTTAGCCACTACCTGACTTTTACTGGGGGCATTTCGACTGAGAGCGCAGCTGTTGCAGCTGGGTCACAGTGGATTTCTCGATCTATTCAGCAAATCGCGGCCGCGCGAAGCTTATTTATTAAGTATAGCTAATTTTAGCAATAACTAATTCCATTGCTGCCCCCCCAACGCGAGAGCACCTTCCACGCGCGCCCAAAGCTTCGGGCTCGGCTTGCCGCGTCCTTTCGATGGTTGTCGGGATGGTCGGCGGCGCTTGGCCGCCGCAAATCAGCCCTTGGCTTTCGGTTTGGCGGGTTTGGCTGCCTTGGCGGGCGTCGCCGCCTTTGGCTTGGCGACCCTGGCGGCGGCCTTCTTCGGCGCGGCCTTGGCTTTCGGCTTCGCAGAGCCATCGATCTCGGCGGTCGCCTGGTCCCAGTGCTCCATATGCGCGCCTTCCGGCCGGCCTGCCTGTTCCCAGATCTCATGCGCCCGCCGGCGAATGCGTTCCTGCCTGTCGTCCGTCACTGTCGCCTCCATTTGGTAGGGGCCGTTCCCCGACGGAAACATTAGCCGAATTTTCCGGTGGCGTCTTGCGCTCGACGCATTCGCGCCTGAACTTTGGCGGCGATTTTCTTCAGTGCTCGTCGGAGACGACGGCGACGCCGAGATACGCTGCCTTTTTTGTAATCAATCCGGCCAAATCGGCATCAGAGCGCTCGGTCCCGGTGCGCTTGCGCAAAGCCGCGATCGCATCCTTCATCGACAGCAGGCCGGTGCAATGCTCAGCCAGAAGCTTGTCGACGTTCTTGGCGATGTCAGGTGATTCGACGTGAGGGTGATGCATGGCTGCGACTCCTTTCTAGGAGCCGGCATCCCCCCGCCGGCATGACGGGAGGATCGGGGCTCGTAAGCATGTAGGGTTACTGGATGACCTGGACGACCCTGCGCGTGCTCGGGTCAACCAGAACCGTATGATCGTTGACGATAGTATACCTGTACTGAACGTCCGGCACCTCCTGTAATTCGACCGTGTCCGGCACGGTCGAGCCGACGCCAAGCTCCAGCCCCAGAACATTGACCGAGGCGATCGGGTGCTTGTGGACGTATTCCTTCACAACGGTCTGCTGCTCGGGGGTGATGATCACCTCGTCCGCAGCGGCAAAGCCTATGCCGGCGATCAGAGCAAGGCCGGCAACAGCAGGAATGAGGGTGGTTTTCATCATAGGTCTCCTGTTGTGTTGGCGAGCTCCGCCCCGCCTCCGCGATCGCGGAAACCTGGCAGGTCGAACATAGGAGCTCCGAGGGCCAACGTCCGCGGAAAGCTCTTGTTCCGTCAGCGCCGACCAATTGATCTTACCCCGCCGCGTCGACGGTGAACCGCCGTGCAGGGCCGACGGGAACCGTCGCGCCGATTTCGCATTGTTTGCATTGGATGATTTGACAAGCCGAAAGTCCCGCCCATGAGTGAAATTCTCGTCAGAAGCGATATGCCGCTTCGAGCCCCGGTGGCCATCACCGTCGGCGCCGGCTTCAAGCGCGAGATCGCCTCGCTGGCCGCGATGCAGAATTTCCTCAAGGAATGGCCCGCGGCGATGCGCGGCGACAGCTATTGCGCGGCGGTTCGGGCTTGCGATGCGGCGCGGGCCGGGGAGATAAAACTCGAAAAGGCGCGGCGGGCCTTCCTCTCATTCGCGGAGAAGGCCGGCATCATGTGGACCGGCATCGATCCGGTGACGGCGCTGCGCGAAGCCAAGATCAGGCGCAGGGCCAGGCTCGAGAACCAAGCGCGGCAAAAAACGGCTGCGCGGTCGCCCTGACGAGGAACAAGCAGCGCCCCTGCAAAGCGGCCCGACAGTCTGTTGGGGGTGATGCGGTTGACCGCCGGGCCTGACCGGCCTGGCAAGCCGGCTGGCGCCAACCCTAATATTAGCAAGTCTGCAACAAAACCCCGGCTGAAGCTTTTCCCCTGCTTACCGGCGGCGATCGCCGCTTCAGCCCCCAGCGTCGGCCACATGGCTGTGCATCCATCGAAACACTAGAGCGTTTCACCGTTTCACAGAAACGGCGAACCGCTCTATCTCTTTGTTTTG
>SAQE01000109.1 GCA_004020545.1 Mesorhizobium sp.
TAGGCGCCTCGCTCCCCGCCTAGCCGCGCCTGCTTCGCATACTCCCGAATGCAGGTGCCAAGCCCTCCGGTGCCCCGCCGGAGGGCTTTTTCGCGCCGCGCTCCAGAACATAGTGGCCACGTATGAATTCCATGCCGAGACAGCATTTCAGATCGGCATCACGATCCGACAGACTGATTTGCAGACGGGCCTCGAGGCCGGTCTTTCACTCGAAACGCCAACCAGGAGACACGCCTGTGATCAACACCAAGACCCTCATCGGATCGGCCCTCGCGGCCGCGACTTCGCTTGCCGCGACAGCGGCCTACAGCGGCCCCGCCGCCAAGCCCGGCTTCGCCTTCGAGAAGTGCTACGGCGTCGTCAAGGCCGGCCAGAACGACTGCCAGACAGCGACGCATTCCTGTGCCGGCACCGCAACCGCCGACAACCAGCCGGATTCCTGGCTCTACGTGCCCGCAGGCAGCTGCGCCAAGATCACCGGCGGCAGCGATAAGCCGAAAGCCTGAACAATCCAGACTTTGAGCCAACCCTTGAAAGGAGCAGACCGATGTCCCGTGCGTTTCAGTCCCTCGCAATCCCCGCATCGGCGGGCATCGGTCTTCGCTCGCCTCACATCGCAGAGATGCTGACCAGGCGGCCCTCCGCAGGCTGGCTCGAGGTCCACGCCGAGAACTACATGGGAGACGGCGCCGGCGTCGAGGCGCTAGAGCGGCTGCGTGAGATCTACCCGCTTTCGGTGCATAGCGTTGGCCTGTCGCTCGGCAGCGCGCGGGGAGTTGACAGTGCCCATCTGGAGCGCCTCCGCAAGGTCTGCGAACGCTTCCAGCCCGATCTGGTCTCCGAGCATCTAGCCTGGAGCGTCGCCGACGGCGCATACCTCAACGATCTCTTGCCGCTGCGCTACGACGAAGAAGCGCTGGCGATCGTGGCGCGCAATGTCGAGACCGTCCAGGATACCCTGAAGCGGCAGGTGCTGATCGAAAATCTGTCCGCCTATGTCGCGTTTGCTGACTCATCAATGACCGAGGCCGAGTTCCTGGCCGAGCTCGTGGCACGGACCGGCTGTGGCCTGCTGCTCGACGTCAACAACGTCCAGGTTTCGGCGCACAATCTGCAATATGACGCCAAAGCCTTCATCGATGCGCTGCCGGCGGCAGCGATCGGGGAGATCCATCTTGCCGGCCACGCAACCAATCATGTCGGAGCCGACACCGTGCTCATCGACGACCATGGCTCGCGGGTTCCGCCGGTCGTCTGGGCTCTCTACCAACATGCGATAGACCGCTTCGGACCGCGCCCCACCCTGATCGAATGGGACACCGATGTTCCGGTTCTCGATGTGCTGCTTGGCGAGGCGATGTGGGCCGACATGCTAACCGCGTCGATCATGTTCAACCGCAAGCAAGCTGCGAGACGCAAACAAACGGCCGAACCCCGGCCGACGCCCATCTGCCTTTCTGTCGAAGGCCAAACGACGACCAGCATGCCGGTGCTTGCGGCGTTTGCAGCTGCCAGGGCGCCGAGACCGTCCATCTCCGCAGCGCTGCACTCGATCGAGGAGGAATACCATGTTGCCGCTTGAACACCTGCAGACCACCATGGCGCGCTCGGTGCTTGCTATTGAGCCACTGGTCTCCGCGAAAATGTTGACCGCCGGCAAGGCCGATCCGTTGGCTCGCCTGCGCATCTACCAGAACAACACGCGCAGTTCCCTCACCGCGGCGCTGATGGCGGTGTTTCCCGTCACCGTCCAGCTGATAGACGAACGCTTCTTCCGTTATGTGGCGAGCGAATTCATTCGACGGTATCCGCCGGTTGAGCCGCGTCTTCCGCGCTATGGGGCCGGCTTCCCGCGCTTCCTGAAGACGATCGACACGCTGTCCGACATGCCGATCGTCGCCGAAACGGCGCGGCTCGAATGGGCCATAGCGGAGGCGCTCGATACAGCTTCGCTGCCGCCCCGCAGCCTCGCAGAATACGACAACACCGACCTTGGGCTCTCGCCGGATATCCTGCTCCAGCCCTCACTGCGACTGGTCGTCTCGCACTGGTCGATCCTGTCGGTATGGATGGCGCATCAACAGGAGACGGCGGTTGATGAAAGCATCACCTGGACAAGGCGCCCCGAACGCGTAGCGTTGTGGCGATCGGGGAACTACGTGCGGCTTTTTCTGCTCGACCGCGCGAGCTTCGCCTTCTGGCATTCTCTGAAGCACGGTTTCGGCCTTGAGCATGCCACTGGCCGCGCCTTGGCGCTCGACCCAGCCTTCGACCTGGTTTCGGCCCTTGTGCGTCTGTTCCGCGACAGGCTCGTCACTAACGTGCGGGTCGCCGCGAATTCCCCCTCAAACTGACGGAGACAGTCATGACTGCAATATCGGAGCAATCCTCGTCCAAACCGGCCGGCTTTCTCGGCCTCTCCAAGCGTATCATCAAGCTTCCAGAACGCATTCCGTTTTCGCTAATCCAGCTCGCCGCACGCGTCGCGGTCGCACATGTCTTCTGGCAGTCGGCGCAGAGCAAGCTGGCATCCTGGCCGGTGACGCTGCAGTTGTTCGCCAACGAATACAATCTGCCGTTCATCGACCCTTCGATCGCGGCGCCGCTTGCGACGGCCGCGGAAATGACGGGCTCGGTGCTGGTCTTCTTCGGGCTGTTCTCGCGCCTCGCCGCCCTGATGCTGCTCGGCGTCGTCTCCGTCATTCAGATCTTCGTTTATCCGGAAAACTGGGCGGAGCACCTGCTGTGGGCCTCGTTGCTGCTTCTCGTTCTGACGCGCGGCGCCGGTGTCTTCTCCCTCGACTATGTAGCCGAGCGAACCCTTTCGGCACCTGGAAAATGAACAGTCCGACCGGGCGGGAAAAGCACGATGCGCATCTTCATCGTCCACGCCCACCCCGAGCCCAACAGCTTCAATGGTGCCCTGACCCGATCGGCTCAGCGAGTGTTGTCTGAGGCTGGACACGAGGTCGTTGTCTCCGATCTCTACGCCATGGGGTTCAACCCGGTATCAGATCGCCGCAACTTCACGACCGTGCGCGACGCGACCTACTACCGCCAGCAGGTTGAAGAGGCGAATGCGGCTGCCCACGATGGATTTGCTCCAGACATCCAGGCGGAGATGGACAAGCTTTTCTGGTGCGACGCCTTGATCCTGCAGTTCCCGCTCTGGTGGTTCGGGTTGCCGGCGATCCTCAAGGGCTGGGTCGACCGAGTGTTCGCGTCGGGGGGCCGCATCTATGGCGGTGGCAAATGGTATGATCGCGGCGTCTTCTCAGGAAAGCGCGCGATGTGTTCCGTCACAATCGGCGGGCCGCCGCCGATCTATTCCGACCGAGGACTGAACGGCCCGATCGCTGATATCCTGTTCCCGATTAACCACGGTATGCTCTACTTTGTCGGCTTCACCGTGATCGAGCCTTTCCTTGTGCACGCACCTGCGCGCATCAGCGACGGCGAACGCCGGATTTTCCTCGAGCGTTACCGTGAACGGCTCCTCGGCCTGGCGCATGCCCCAACCATCGCTTATCCAAAGCTGGCGGACTTCGACGACACTCATGTTTTGAAATCTGCATGAAAGAGAAGCCTTGTCCGGCTCACCAGAGGCTACACGTCGGCCGCGGTTCGTGAGCTAGCGCGGTTGCTCCGGTGCATTGGCGATTTGGGTCCTGCTCTCGCTGAGAGTTTTCAGGCGGCGGTCACGTTGCTGTGAGCCCCGTAACGGTCAGTCGCCGCGGGGCGAACAACGAACTGTCAACGTCGTCCACCTCGGATCCTTTCCGACGGTTCCGACTTCTCGCATACCGCACAGACAAGAAAGTTCGCCAGGATGCGTTTCCGTCAGCTTTTTTCAAGAATTCCACTCTCCCCCTCAGGTGCTGCCGCCGGATGGGCACCGTTGCCGACAAGGTTGATCGTGGGCTTCGGCTTCCTGGCCCATGGCTATGCCAAACTCAGCAGGGGTCCGGTAAGCTTTGGCGGCGTTCTTCAGACGCTAGGGGTTCCTGTGCCGCATTTGCTGGCATGGCTGACGACACTGGTTGAGCTTATCGGCGGTAGCGCCGTGCTGGCGGGTGCGTTTATTCCACTCGTCAGCGTGCCGATGGCGGTCGTGCTGCTGACCGCATTGTTCACCGTCCATTCCCAGTATGGATTCTTCTCGGTGAAGTTTGCCGAGGTGACGACAGTTGGGGTCCGATTCGGGCCTGTCGGCTACGAAATCATCCTGCTTTACCTGGCCGGCCTGGCAACGCTTGCAGTCGGCGGTCCCGGTCGTTTGTCGCTTGAGGCGGTCTTACGTCGACCCATGGCATAGAGCGCGTAAAATGACCGTCCAGGCCCAGCACGAGCTTTCGGCAGGTGAAATCGATGCCATTGAAGACAGTATCTATGTCCACAACCAGCAGGCAGTAGGACGCGATGACGCCCAAGGCCTTGGCTTTGTGATACGAGACGAGGCGGGGCGCATCGTCGGCGTCGCTGCCGGCTATTCCTGGGCTGGCACTTCCGAACTCAAACAGATGTGGATCGATGAGGCGTATCGCGGACGCGGATATGCCCGGGAGTTATTGAACGCTTTTTCCGCTGAGGCTGCTATTCGCGGTGTTCGGCGGATTTGGGTGCAGAGCTATGACTTCCAAGCGCCGGGACTGTATGAAAAGGCTGGCTTCGTGCGTGTCGCTGAGTTTGCAGAATGGCCTGAGGGACACTCCAACGTCATTCTCTGCAAGACGCTAAAAGCCACGCCTGCAGCGCCATGATCAACGTTCGAATTGCACAAGAGGCCGACGCCCAATCGTTACCCGATATCGAACAGTCGGCTGGCGAGGCCTACCGTGAAATTGCGGAGCTGGCCTGGATTGCCGATGACGACAACCAGACCGTCGAGCGCCACCGCGAGCTGATTGCCAAGGGCACATGTTGGGTCGCAGTGGAGGGCGACAACAGACCGGTTGCTTTCCTGAGCGCTGAGATTCAGGACGACACACTACATATCTGGGAACTTGACGTTCGCCTTGATCGACAGCGCTTGGGTATCGGACGCGCCTTGCTTGAGAACGCAATCGCGGATGCGAGGGGCCGCGGCCTCATCGCACTCAGCTTGACCACGTACCGCGACGTGATCTGGAACGCTCCATTTTACCAGAAGCTGGGCTTTGAGATGCTGGACGATGCGCAAGCGGGGGAGCGGCTTCGCCAGGCACTGCGCCGAGAAGTCGAACACGGGATGCCAGCGAGCCGACGTTGCGCAATGCGCCTTGTTCTTTCTGAAACTTGAGCGCCCTTCCGTCAGGACTCAAATTTTGCTTGAAGCGATGGAGCCCGGCACATCAACATCTCTGGCTCTTCGCCGCCGGATTGCCTCGGCCATGAACACCCGCGACAGTGCATGGTAGAGCGGCTCGTTCGAAATCAACCGCGCCGTGCCATAGCCCAGGACGGCGGCGCACATCAGTGCAATGACATTGTCGTGGTTGCCGGTCATTTCGAGGATGATCACGAAAGCCGTCATCGGCGCCTGAACGACGCCGGCGAAATAGCCGGCCATGCCGAGCAGGGCCGCAGTGCCGGTTCCAGCGCCGAGAATGAGGCCGAGCGTGCTGCCGAGACCGGCGCCGACTGCCAGCGATGGCGCGAAGATGCCGCCCGGAATGCCCGAGACCATCGATAGCAGACCGGCCGCAAATTTTTCGACGAAGAAGAAAGCCGGCAGCGGCGCGCCTTCGATCGCGCCGCGCGCCTGCGCATAGCCGGTGCCGAAGGTGAGCCCGCCGGATGCGAACCCGATCACGGCCACCGCCAGCCCGCAAATGCCCGCTACGAGCAGTGTGCGCCAGAGGGGCTGCAGCGCGTTCCAGCGGCGGATGCGGCGCATGGCCTTTAGCGCCAGCAAGGAAAATAGGGCACCGATGCCGCCACCGATGATGCCGCAGGCGAGCACCAGCGGCCAATCGCTGGCGAAGTCGACAGTCTCCCTGGCGACGCCAAAATAGGTGTAGTTGCCGAGCAGTCCCAACGACGCGAGGCCGGCCAGGATCACTGCCGTCAGCACCAGACCGTTGGTGCGTGACTCGTAGGCTCGGCCCATCTCCTCGATGGCGAAGACGATGCCGGCGAGCGGAGTATTGAAGGCGGCCGCGATGCCCGCAGCAGAGCCAGCAAGAATCAGTCCGCGCGCCTGCGCCATACCACCCCAGCGCGCGGCCTGTAGCATCAACGAGGCGCCCACCTGCACGGTCGGACCTTCCCGGCCGATGGAAGCACCGCAGAACAGGCCGATTACGGTGAGCGCTATCTTGCCCACCACCAGCCGCAGCGACAGGATATGGCCGCGGTCGTCGTCGTCGCGCAGATGGCGGGCGGCGATCGCCTGAGGGATGCCGCTGCCTTGCGAGCCCGGAAAGATGGAATGGGCGAGCCAAGCACAGAGCACGAAGCCTAGCGGCGTCATCACCAGCGGCAGGTAGAAGCGCCAGCCGCTGCCGTTGCCGATGACAGCGTGAAACAATGCCTGCGCCTTGTCCGCCAGAATTGCGAAGAGCACGCTGATCAGGCCGATCGAAATGGCGCCTGCCCAGAACACAATGCGAGGCTGCCAGACGCGCCGCGACACCCACATCGCCTGCGAGCGGCGCAACATCGGATGTTTTCGCTTGGCTGCCATGTCGGTTCCCTGATGATCGACTCCGGCCTAGCATAGCCGCCGGGCCAATCAACCTGCGAGGCTAGGTCACGTTGCTGTGAAGCCGTAACAGTCAGCCGCTGGGGCGCGAACTATGGAGTGTTGTGGCGGGACCTTTCCCAGTGACGGGATCCGGTTTGTCGCCCAAGTGTTTGGGGTCGAGCTGGAGGAGAAAGCCGATGCTGGAACGCAATAAGGAGACGCAACCCGATCAAGAAAAGCTTGAGGCGCTGCTTGGAAAGATGGTCGGCGATCTCGGCGCCATCACCACAGGAGCCGCGGTTCTGCTGGGCGATAGGCTCGGCTTGTTCGCGGCCATGAGCGAGGGCGGCAAGATGACCGCCGGACAGCTTGCCAAAAAGACCGGCACGCAGGAACGACTTGTGCGCGAATGGCTATCGGCCCAAGCAGCCGCCGGCTATGTCGAATATGACGAGGCCGCCGACAAATTCTACCTCAGCCCTGAGCAGGAACAGGTCTTCGTCAATGAGGACAGCCCCGCCTTCATGGCCGGAGCCTTCGAGGTCGTGCAGGCGCTGTGGCTCGACGAGGAGAAGGTGCGGCAGGCCTTCCGCTCCGGCAAGGGGCTGGGCTGGCACGATCACAGCGCCTGCCTGTTCCGCGGCACGGAACGCTTCTTCCGGCCGGGCTACAACGCGAACCTGATCGGTTCCTGGCTGCCGGCCCTCGACGGTGTGGTCGAGAAGCTGGAGCGGGGCATAGACGTCGCCGATGTCGGATGCGGGCATGGTGCCTCGACCGTGCTGATGGCCAAAGCGTTTCCGAACTCGCGCTTCACCGGCTTCGACTATCATGCCCCTTCCATCGAACGGGCGCGCGCCGCGGCCAAGGAAGCAGGCGTCGCCGGCAACACCCGCTTCGAGGTGGCGCCGGCCAAGGATTTTCCTGGCACCTACGATCTCGTGGCCTTCTTCGACTGCCTGCACGACATGGGCGATCCGGAAGGCGCGGCCAAACATGTGCACACGGCACTGAAGCCGGACGGCACCTGGATGATCGTCGAGCCTTTCGCGCACGACCAGCTTTCGGCGAACCTCAACCCGGTTGGCCGCATCTACTACGCCGCCTCTACCTTCATCTGCACGCCCGCATCGCTCTCCCAGGAAGTCGGCCTCGGGCTCGGCGCCCAGGCTGGCGAGGCGAGGCTGCGCAAGGTTGTGACCGGCGGAGGCTTCAAGCGCTTTCGTCGCGCCACCGAGACGCCGTTCAACATGGTTCTCGAGGCACGTCCGTAAGGTTTGCAGGCAGTAGTTTTTGATTGGAGGAAGACATGACTGCTTACAACGTCGTTCGGTTCCGGACCAAGCCCGGCAGGGAAGAGGCATTTATCGATGCGCACAAGAAGGCAAAGCTCGACGTCAAGGGCTTCCGCAAAGGTGCGCTCATCAAGACTGGGGAGCGGACCTTCTGCATCGTCGGCGAATGGAAGGACATGGACAGCCTAGCGGCGGCACGGCCGCAGATGATTGCCCTTCTGGATACGATGCGCGACATGCTGGAGGATCTCGGCAGCGACCTTGGCGTGACCGATCCTGTCTCGGGAACGGTCGTCGCCGACATCGGGACCTAAAGTAGCCCAGTTGCAGGCTTGGTGTGGACACCTCGACCACTAACGTGGAGGGCCAGTCCATCAAAACAGCTAGCGACGCAGGAATTGCTGGAGTGCGGCCTGCCAGCGACGTATGATCTGATCCTCGATTTTTCGGGAGGACGAGCCATGAATGCAGTGCCTCAATGGCGGCTCGCAGGCGACTGGTTCGACATCTGCAGCTGCGACATCCCCTGCCCCTGCGAGTTCGCACAGCGGCCGACCGGCAATCATTGCCAAGGTGTGCTCGCCTGGCATGTGCGCGAGGGTCAGTATGGCGACGTCAAGCTCGACGGCCTGACACTGGTGGCGCTCGGCGAATTTGAAGGCAATCTTTGGGCTGGCGAGGCAAAGGCCGTGATGGGCATGTATCTCGACGAGAAGGCGAACGAGCGGCAGCGCGAAGCCCTGCAGACGATCTTCGGTGGCCAGGCCGGTGGCTGGCCGGCGGGCTTTGCTGCCAATGTCGGAGAGATGCGTGGCATGGAGTTCGTGCCGATCACTTTTGAGGTGGCGGGCGATCTGGCCACCTGGCGGGTCGATATTCCTGGCCTCGTCGTCGGACACGCGGAAGCGCTTTCCGGACCCACCACGCCGCCCGGCAAGCGGGTGCAGACGATCAACCCGCCGGGTTCCGAGGTTGGCCCGGGCCAGGTTGCCACCTGGGGGCGTTCCGTCGAGGTGAGCACCAAAGGCTTTGGCCTCGACTGGGCAGGCACCGCCCGTTCGAGCAAGCACATTCCGTTCGACTGGAGCGGCCCGGACTAGGGCATGACGATGGCTGACGCGTTCCTCAGGAAATCGCGGCGGTTCACCCGAAATCTGCGGGGCATCCCGCTCGGTCTACTCGCATCGCTCGTAGGGCTGACAGCAGCGGCGTGGGCGCTTACCCTTTACCAGACGTTCAGCATGGATATGCCCATGGGCATTGCCGTGCGCGGCGGTATGGAGGGTATGGAAGGCATGGCCGCCATGGCGATGGCCGGAATTGCCGCCGACGGCTGGTCAGTTGCCGGCGCTGCCGCTTTTCTCGCCGTGTGGACCGTGATGATGGCAGCGATGATGCTGCCAGCCGCAGCGCCGATGATCTTTATGTTCGCGGCGGCGCAGGCGAGGCGCGAACAGCACGTGGCCATCCCAACGTGGACCTTCGTCGCGGGCTATCTGCTCATCTGGGCGGCGGTGGGCCTTGTCGTTTATGTCCTGGTCCAGCTCGGTAGCGACTTTGCAACGAGCCTCGATCCACCCCAACGTTCGAAATGGGCACCGCTCGCGCTCGGTGCCACGCTTGGCGTCGCCGGGCTCTACCAATTCACGACCTTCAAGCACATTTGCCTCAGCCATTGCCGTTCGCCGCTTGCTTTCATTGCGCAGCACTGGCGCGACGGGCGTGTTGGCGCGCTCAAGATGGGGCTGCGCCACGGCCTCTATTGCTTTGGCTGCTGCTGGGCGCTGTTTGCCGTGCTGGTCGCGACCGGCGTCATGAGCGTCGCCTGGATGCTGCTTTTGACGCTGGTCGTCTTCGTCGAGAAGCTGCTGCCCCGTGGCCGCCGCTTCGAAGGTAGTTTGGGCGTTGCGCTAGTGGCCCTTGGGATCGTTGTATCGCTCGGGGCGATCGATATGCCTTGGATGGGCGGCTAGCGGCCTTCGCTTCCATTCCCTGGCTAGGCGAATGTCCGTGCCGCTTGTCACGGCGCACATCCGATGCGGAAGTTTCGACGCGTCTACTCGCGCGCCGCGTGCCAACAAAGGAATTCGGACGGACTGCCCCGTTGTCGAGCTTCGTGCGGCCCTCGGCCTCGCGCGATTGTATCGCTAGCACGGGACCGCCTTGGGGCGAGAGGCCTCGCGGCGTTGGCAAACGTCGGATGATTGGCGCTTTGGCCTGTATTAGCGATGTTGGCTTTTGAGTGCCGGGATGGGCCTGTGGGAATGTCTGCAACAGGGCGCATAGCTGTCACTAAGCGATCTCGGTTGGCGAATACGGACTGCCTTATCGAGCGCGTTCCGACCGAGGCGGATCCGTTACTACAGTGTCTTGCGGAGTGGACAAAATGGTGCCGGCCGATTAATCTCAACCGCTTGGATTGCAGACCAGCGGCTCTGTCAACAGAAGCGGTGGCTCACGTCTTCTTCCCCGAACCACATGAGACCAAATACGGCGACGTCGATCGATAAAGAGTTCGGGACCCTGATCAATCCACAGAAATATTTTGTTGGTATTTTTGTTGGTCGGCGTTGCCACTGCACGATCCTCAATCAGCTGAAAACAAAGCCAGAATTTGGTCACTTGGATTCCGCCTCTGGGCACCATCCCCTCTTTTGTCCGGCCCGGAGACATCGGTAACAGTTTGTACCTAAGACATGGGTGACAATCT
>SAQE01000010.1 GCA_004020545.1 Mesorhizobium sp.
CCAGGTCGAGTTGGCGATGCGGCCCCGGTTTCTTTGACCGAGGCCGCGATCGTTTTGGGCTAACAACATGCGAAGACGGTGGTTCAGCGCCCGGACTCGCTGAGACTCGCTCGCAGCGCGGCCATCATTGCTGCCGCAGGATCCTCCCGCAAAACAGGCAATTCGATCGGAGTTCAGCATGGAAGAAGCGTTCAACCGGCTTGCGGAAATTGTCGCCCATGCCGCCGGGCGTGCATGGGCCTTCGCGCTGTGCCTGGTTTCGGTGACTCTCTGGGCCGTTACGGGTCCGGTTTTTCACTTTTCCGAAACCTGGCAGCTGATCATCAACACCGGAACAACCATCGTTACTTTCCTTATGGTGTTCCTTATCCAAAACACTCAGAACCGCGATGGCGCAGCCATCCAGGCAAAGCTCGATGAGCTCATTCGATCGGGCCGTGCCAAAAACGACTTCATCGGCATCGACCATCTTACGGAATCTGAAGTTCAAGAATTCAGAGACAAAGGTGCAGAGGCCAAGGCTGCCAGCGGCGGGCTGGCTGCGCGTTCCTAGAGCGATAGAGCGTTCGACGGAATTGCCGCCGAACTCCGAAAATTGCATCGCGCTTTTCCTGGCTCCTACGGAAGGCGGTCCTACTTGGAGCGACGATTCTTATTGTGGGCGCTTTCTTGATTTTACCGCGAAGAATATTGCGATCGTCCGGGTCGACGAGGTCGGGCGTGTCGTTCCTGAGGCTCGAAACCTTCCGCCTCGCCTCGCGCTCCACAGCCGACCGCTTTAGATCCGCCATGGGTTAGAATTCCTTGGGCGCGTTCTTCGTGTTTTCACGCTCTTCGAGGATGCGCATCTGCTGATCGTGGGTTCTTCGTCCAGTCATCGCTGTCTCCTGTGCTTCTGTCGGTACGGCAATTGGACTCGATCGTTTTCGGCATGCGAAGGTGCGCCGGCACTGGCGATGATCAACGAGGCCCCGCGCCATCGGAGTAGAGCCAGGCACATAGAATGCCCTTGGGCCGAGGAACCGCTCGGCTGGAACCACCTAAGCTCAGGGATTCCAGTACTACTGCTCGCGCTCCGCTGCTTCCTCAGAAGGGGAAAGCTTCCGGCGCACCGCCTCGTCGGTCTTGTCGGCCGTGGACCTGACGACGTCGCTGACCCTATCGGCCAGCGTGCCTTCGCTCGAGGCTTGCCGCCCGACTTCCTCGCTGGCTGTCCGATAGACGTCGGCTGCAACCTGTTTTGCCTGATCGATGCCCTCTTCAAGTGCGTCTTCGGCCTTGTCCTGAAGCTGTTCGCGATAGCGGCCCAATTGCTCGTCCTCGACTTGCGTGTGGGGCAGCATCGCGCCGATCGCGGCTCCGATGGCGAGGCCGACGGCGGCCGCTGCAAGAGGCTGGTCCTCCATCAACTGCTGCGCGGAACGGCCGGCCTTCGTCGCCATGTCAGCCGTGGCGGCCGCAGAGTTCGTCAGCGTCTGCGCTGTGCCGCTCGCGATGTCGGATACGGTGCCGGCTGCGCCGCTCGCCGCGCCGGGATTCTGGCGTCCGAAGGACTGAACGTCCTCCAGCACCTGCCCTAACGGTTTTTGTTTCAACGAGGACGAAAGGCTTTCCAGTCCGCCGGCGGCATCCAGCATGAATTTCGAGGCCGCGCTTTGCTCCTTCTTGGCCAGATGATCGCTTGCGGCGCGCAACGCGCCGCCGAATGCCGCCAGGCTCGATCCGATATCGCGCTGCGTTTCCTCGGCTCTTTCGGATAGGGCATCCTGTGCTTCCGACGACGTAGTCGACTGCCCTTCGGGCTATTTCATCACGCGCCTCCTGAAGCGCCTCGCCGGCGCTTTGGGTTTCGTTCTGGAGTCGATCGGAACGCCGTTGTGGTAGGCGAACGTGATCTCCATTGAGTCGTCGTCGAGCAATTCGGCGTGGCCGTCGCCGCTGACTTCATCCATCTCGTCGCGTCCGCCCCAGATGAAGAAGACCATCGATGGGCTGTAGCTGACATCGAGGCCGGCTTGCAGAGCACCGAAGGCAATCTCGCCGTTGTTGTCGGCCCCGATGGTGATCGTGGCTGGCCCGTTGAGGTCGAGATAATCGCGACCCCACAGATCGGCCTCGACGATGCGCCAGTGGCCGACCAACTGGCAGCCCGCAGGCGCGGTCATGTCGGCACCGCCACCAGCTTCGGCAGCCGCACCAGATTGTAGGCCGCGGCTGCGAAGGTGAAGGCCCATCCGAGACGGCCACGGCCGCGGAACCTGGTCTTGTTTTGGCCAGCGACCGTCTTGACCCAACCGAACGCCTCCTCGATGCGCTTGCGGATACGCTGGCTAATGGCATAGTGGGGAAAGGTCTTCCCAGACCCCGCCATGACGCTCGCCGCCGTTGAAGCGCCGCGACAATCAACCTGACAAAGCACTTGCGCGCGTCAATCAAAGCCGCAATCATCACACCCGCCGCGACGCCGGATTCTTATCCAGATTGTCGCGCTACAGCTCCCCGCGCGCAACGACGGATGAGGCAATAGAGCAAACGGCGGAATGCCGGGCCAGCCGCCCGGCGCGCTCGCCTGATCGAGCTGATCGAGAGCTTTCTGCAAGGCGTCCATCACGCGGTCCCCTGAGGCTTGGCTGCGACCTTCTTCTTCGTATTCTCTCGTATGGTCTGGCGAACCTAAAGACACTGAATGATGTGACCAAGCACTCACATACAGTGGCAAATCCTCGCAAGGAAAAACACGCCCACACCATAAGGGATGACGAGAAGTCCGAAGGCAATCCAATAACCCGGCTGCGCTATTGCCGCGAAATCTGAGAGAAGCTGTTTCATCGCCACCGAACGATGGGTGATCATCGTTGTTCCAAGTGGCAGCGGTCGGAGGGGCATTTGGCCTGCGATTTTTGCCGGCAAGGGAACATGTTCTTGAACTTCCAGTTCGAGGCGGGATCAAGAAACAGTGGAGATGTTTGGTGGCTCCTCTAACGCCAGAGCAGGTAATGGCCGCCAGGGCCTTGTTGAACTGGCCGCGGGTGCGGGCTTGGAGCAAAATGTGATTTGAGCGGGGCGAGTATTCGCCAATTCGAGCGTGGGGGTCGGATGCCACCGGCGGAAAAACCACTTGCGATGCGCCAGGTTTCCAGGCCGCCGGCGTCGTGTTTTTCGGACAGGACGCCTCCGGTAAGCCGGTCGTCCGATTGCAGGCGTCGAAAGCCGCGCACATCACCAATCTCGCCGAGGGCGAGCAGGGACAATCGGCAACAGCGAAATGTGACTGAAGGTCAAGGAAGCTGCGCCAGTTCTTCGCGTGGCAAACTGCGGTCGTTCGGCAGAAGCGGCGCAGGCGGACTGCCCAGATGACGCGACAATGCTTCGACAGTTGGGGTATAGCGTTTCCTGAGCGAGGCTAGTCGATCCAAGCCATGACGTTTTGGGCCTCCGTAGCCTGCCCTTGCCGCACGTTCCAGGACCCGGTGCAACACCCTTCTGTCGGTTGTCGGGCGGTCGATGTCGAGCCGCAGCAATTTGCTCAGCTCGTCAGCAA
Source organism: Mesorhizobium sp. (assembly GCA_004020545.1). Classification (GTDB taxonomy): domain Bacteria; phylum Pseudomonadota; class Alphaproteobacteria; order Rhizobiales; family Rhizobiaceae; genus Mesorhizobium. The sequence goes on from SAQE01000010.1 coordinate 3,542, forward strand.
GGTGGGTGCCTTCCTCACGCAGCAGAATAGCCTTGCCGCGCAGGTTGGGCTCATCGATCGCCTCGATAACGGCGGCGAGGTCCAACAGTGCGGCGAGCGTGGCAGGCCACCCCGCACCCGTTTCCAGAGACCGGAAATAGATCAGGAACGGGTGCGATGCATGGCTCTGCAGCACCTCGGCGCACCAGTCTCTGCCCTTTACGAGCACCTGTTCCAGCTCATCCTTGCAACCGAGTGAAGCGTAGCGTTCCAGCAACGCGACCGCGGATGGCGGATCGCCTGAGGCAGTGGTGATCTTGAGGATGCCGGAGTCACGCCTGCCGATGCTGGTCTGTACCTGAAGCAGATAAGTTACGGCCATCGTCATGACCGACAGGCCGCAAAATCCCGCCGTGATGTTGACCCAACGGGCAGGACCGGTCGCGTCCGTTTCGCTGAGGCCGACCGTCACCAGGCTGCTTCCCGCAACGAATACCGCCTGGGAGAAGGTCGGGACCGCGGGCCGGTACCAACCGCTCAGCGCAGCCACCATCAGCCCGAAACCGAAAATGAGGAGCAGCATCCACCCGATGAAAGACGCTACCAGCACGAAAGGCGCGAACGCCGCCGGAATGGCGGCGTCGCGTCCGCGAACATGCCTCAGCCCGAACAAGCCGGCGAAAACCATCCGGCTTGCAAGACGGAGGGAGGCTCGGCTCTCGCCGGGCACAACGACGGTGTCAAAAACGTCGCGAAGCGTGAACCAGACGAGGAGGGTTCCGACGAGGAACTGCAGGATATCGACGAGCATCTCCTGTAACGGCCAGATCGGCCTTGGGTTCAGAAAACCCTGGCCTCCCCCTGCGTCGGACCCGCAGGGAAGCGGAAAGCGTAAGCTCCCCGAGCCGCCGATCGCTCGTCTCGCCCCGAAGCCGGCAAGATCGCAAACCGGCGACAATTACAAACGGGCGCGCGTATCAAACAGCCGTGATGGCAAAAGCGATCTGCTGCGGACTCGGCTCCGTCCGATTGCTCTCCCGATCCAGCTGCCTCGGCCAGCCAACCTCGTCAGTGCAAACCTCCACATGTTCGAGGAACAAAGCAGCCATTTGTCATCAACAAACGTTTTCGGGTCATCTCTCCGCCTGCCGCAGCCGCGCCGCCCGATGACGGGCAGTGGACGATGCCGGCCAAGAACTACGCCTCGACCCGCTTTGGCGAGCTCGCCGAAATCAACGAAGCCAACGTCAAGAACCTACAGGTCGCCTTCACCTTCTCGACGGGGGTGAACAAGGGCCAGGAGGCCGCGCCCCTGGTCGTAAGGAGCACGATGTACATCGTGACGCCCTTTCCCAACACCGTCTATGCGCTCGACCTTTCCAAGCCCGGGGCGCCGATGAAATGGAAATACGAGCCCAATCCCGAGCCAGCGGCGCAAGGCGTCGCATGCTGCGATGTCGTCAATCGCAGTGCCGCCTTCGCCGACGGGCACGTCTTTTTCAACACGCTCGATGCCCACACCATCGCGCTCGATGCGAACACAGGGCAGCCATCTGGAACACCCACATCGGCAACATCGCCGCTGCCTTCGTACTGGCAGGCATCACTGTGGCTACGCTGTGGGTCGACCGTCGCGACCGCGTCCGGCACGAGTCGGACGTGGCAACCGAGTGATCGCGGACCGCTTGGCCATGCATGCAAGCACGCCGGATGCGGCAAGGATGCCGGTTGGGGCTTCGCCCGGCCAAGGCAGCCGTCGCATTGGTTCTGCTTCGAGCACCGCAGCGAGGGAGAGAGGTTCCTGTGATCAGCCCGCCTAGACGCACCACTGCTTACCCCGACCGCGAGGTCGATTGTCAGGAAGCGATGGAGCCCGGCTTTCAGGCAATCGTCGACTGCATGCTCGATGTCGGCTGGCAGCGCGGCGAGGTGATGCGGGCGTTACGGCGTCTGATCGCCGCCGACAACATGACGCAGAAGGAAAACGCCAAGGTTGAAACCGAGCTGGCAATGGCGAGGGCGACGATGCGCGCCGGGAAACGCTTATAGCTCAGTTCCCCTCCCTCTCGGCAAAACTCGCCAGGCAGGTGCCCTTCAAAATGGGACGCGATATATGCTGCTCAGTTAGCCCGTCTTAGGTTCGGGCTCCGGAGGCGGCGTGTTCGGGCCGGGGCAATCAGACAATTGCTCACATGGACGGGACCGATCGCCAACGCCGCCATAGCGTTCCACGAGTTTTGCAAATCCCAAGGCGAAGGCGGAAAGAAGCGCCAGGACAACCACGATTCGGACGGCCATTCGGGACTGTAGCAGAACCTCGATCCGAGTTTGACCAGCTACAGGTAGAAGAGCGAATTCCGCGGCGCGAGCCAAGGTGTCCTTCGTTGTGGACGGATGGCAATTTAGAATGGGTGAAGCCCCGCGCGGCAGTCACTCGGATTCGTAATCTGACGGGCCTTTTATCGCCGCAAGTATCGCTTCATAGGCACTGCCGATTTCCTCTTCGATCTCGTCCTCGGAAATACCTGCGGCCTTCGCATCGGCGAACAGCTTGGTCGTCAGCTCCGCCACAGAAATGATGTCGGCGCCGACGCTGCCGCGCATCACGTTGTCGGTGATCCACTTCCCAAAGAATTCTGCCCCGCGTTCGCTCATAGGCGGTGCCGCGCCTTCAGGGAATGAGCCTCTCGAAGCAGGGAATTCCAATCGGTCCCGATCAACGTGATCAGCTCGCGGGCTTGCTCTTCGGTAATGTCTGCCTCTCTGACCAGGCGATCGGCCAAAGCCTTCATCGCCCCACTTTGCGAACCTGATCTGTTGTTATCGTCGCTCATGAAACGACCTCCTAATCGTTAGAACGATCTAGAGTGCGGACTGTTCAGGTCATGCAAAAAATTCGGCGTCGACTGAGCCAGGGGATCATCCGCGGACCCGGGCCGCTGGCGATCGGGCCAGAAGACGCAGAGGATTGACTCACCGCCGACAGACCCCCCTTTTTTCTTCGCGCCAGGCCTGCCGTGTGAGATAATTCGGAGCGGCGTTGAGGGCGTCGACAATGTCTTTGTCCCGCTACAGTGGTGTTTACGAACCCGCTGATCTGGCCATGCTCCAGCGGGTCTTTGATCGGCTATGCGACGAACGACGCCTAGCCAAGAAAGACCGTGAACAGCGGGAATCCCTGGCTATGGAATTGTTCCAGGTTTTCGACAACGGCACCATCGACGAAGCTGACCTATTGCGCGCCCTCTCTAAGCATCGACGGCAATAATGCAAAGCGCTCGTTAAAAGCCCGCCGCCTCAGGGAGAGAACGACGGGCTTTTTGCTTGGGTATAAATGCTGGCGGCCTAAGGGGGACGACGACCGCCACTCCCAATAATGGCTGTGCTAGGCATTCAGTTCCGAACAGTTTTGCGAAATCTGAATGGCAAAAGAGGGCTGGTGGGAACACCTCGGCCCGCTTATCATTGTAGTGACACAGGATTTCGCGGGCCAGGCCGCGTCCTGGAAGCTGGGTTCCAGGGCAGGCTAGATTGCAACACGGCCAATGGTCTATTAGCCATTTCTTGACTAAGTCGGCCCGAGCCCGCACTTATGGCTGATGGCAAAGCGCAGCATCAACGTTGGCGACGAGGTCCAAGCATACGACGCCGTCGGTGGTGGCAGCCGGAGCATTTTTGAGACATTGAATGTTCCACACCTATGGACAGCCGAGACCAACTCTCAGCAGAACGATTAAGAGCCGCACGAACTCTCTTGAACTGGTCGCGAGTGCAATTGGCTGCCAAGGCCAAACTCAGCGAATCGACGATCTGCGAACGTGATCCGTTGAAGGGACCCCATCATTAGCGCGATCTGAGGGTCAGAATAGTAGTCGCCACGCTGACAACAGAAACTGGCGCCGCCGCGCGCGGTAGCAGCTGTTTGACTAAGGCTTATTGCTCCCAAAAATCCTTCAGCGTGGCGTGACGCAGCTTTTCCTCGCCTTTCAGGAATTTCACCAGGCCGACCAAGCCTGGGTTCAGCCATTCGGCCTTTTCCTTCGCCAATCCCTTCGGCGGCGGCGCGCCGGCCCTGCGCTGCACGCGATCCCATAGGGCCTGCCGCTTGTCGGCTTTGAACGTCACGAAAGCGCCGCCCATATAGCGGCCATTATCGGCCATGAGCACCATCGCAGGCTTTCCGGTCTCGCGCTTCACGCCGATGATGTCCATTTCCTTCTGGACGTAACACTTCACCTTGCGCCAGTTCATCGTCGAGCCGCTGCGATAGCCACTGTTCAGCCGCTTCGAGACGATGCCTTCCAAGCCCGCCTCGCATGCCAAATGGTAGACGGCGTCGCCGGCGCCAGGCAGCGCTTCGCTGAACTGGATACGCCCGCCGGCAGGGATAAGGGCCTGCAGCACCTCCCGCCGGTCTTTTAGCGCCATGTCGCGCAGATCGTGTCCGTTGAGGTGCAGGAGATCGAACGCGACCAGATAGAGATCCTGTGGTCGCCTGGTGATGGCCGAGCGCAGCGCGTGGAAGTCGGACAGCCCGGCTTCGTTGGTCACGATCGTCTCGCCTTCAATGATGAAACTTTCCGCCTCGAGCTTCCTTGCCTCCGTAGCCAGCGGCCGATATTTGGCCGTCCAGTCGAAACCAGTCTTCGTGTAGAGGCGGATGCCGTCTGCGTCCTTGACGAGCTGGGTGCGGTAGCCGTCGAATTTGACTTCGTGGCTCCATCCGTCGCCCTTGGGCGGCTGTTCGACGAGCTCCGGCTCCATCGGGCGGATGAAGGACAGCCGGGCGCTGCCGGCAGGTTTACGCATTGGAACCCCACGCGATACCCGAATTTGATTCAATATCGCACGGCGGTAAGCGTTCCGTTAGCATCTACTAAAGGATCAGGGAACGTTCCCGCCCCGCTGCGGTTTTCTCGACCAGGAGGAACGGCCATGGCAGACGATAGGACGAAACGCGATTTCCGGGACCGCGACCGTGTGTCAGCAGACGAGGATTATGAGGTCCGCTACTTCGCCAAGCAGCACCGTATCACGCCCGAGCAAGTTCGGGAGTTAATCGGCCAGCACGGCAACGACCGCAAGACCTTGGAACGCGAGGCCAGGAAATTGCGCGGGTGACGAAGCTTTCGGAGCTTGGGCCGCCCATCACCGGGCGCCGATATGGGGGCGATTCTGCCTGCGAGCAGGATCACTTCTACAGTTTGCAGGAAATGCGGTCAGCCGATCGACCGGCGTTATCTCCAGCAAGTCATTTAGCATGACGGCCGGACCGTGAGCCACTTGAGTTGGACAGTTGATCCCATAGATTCTTTCGGGGAGCAGCGGAACCAATTTCGAGCATCGAAGTTAGCAGGCGCTGCTACGGGGGACACTCGCGATGCTGCTTGCTCTGGACGATGCGATCTCGTCGGCTGTTTTGGCCGGCAGAGCCGCAGACGCGGAAATCTTCGGAGTTATCGATCTCACCAGCAAGATTGAAGCCCGGATCGGCGCCATCAGCTTAGGGCGCGCCATCCAGTTCGTCGCCAATGCGTCGGTGCTTGGATACGACGTTCGCGGTGCAATGGTCTTATATGGGGATCCAGGAACACCAAGCTTGAGGATATGGGACTGCGAACACCTTTGGGCGCAATACGCAGGCGCACTTCTCGAACCATAATGCGAGATGTCCTGGCGACTGGTCTTGGATCTTCGCGTGCATTTGCATTGCAGCGTAATAGAGTTCCCCTAGAGGCGCCGCTGGACGTCAGTCGTATTTAAGAGCATCCTCCGGAGCGGGGGAATGGGCTTGGATAGGTCTCGGCACGACAATCAATCTGATCAATGGAGCAAGCGCACCGGCGCCAGGCGCTCGCGCGCCCTGCGGTGCGCAAGCGTGCCACGGCGTCTGATTTTCGTGACCGTCGCCGCAGCCGGCGCGCTGGCCGCCCAAACGGCCATGAAGCACAGCGACCGCCTGCCCGAAATCAATCTGCAGAATTTGATTGGCCCCAACCCGCAGCGGATCACCGGCGTCGCATCCGTCATCGACGGCGACACGATAGAGGTTCATGGACAGCGGATCCGCTTCAACGGCATCGACGCGCCAGAGAGCCACCAATATTGCGACGACGCCAAGGGGTTCGAGTATCCCTGCGGCCGGCGATCGGCCGAAGCGTTAGACAGCTTCCTAGCCGCATCGAGGCCGGTGCAGTGCACGTTCGTGACCTGGGACCGCTATCACCGCTATGTCGGCGACTGCCGGCGCGCAGACGGCACTAGCGTGGCGGCGTGGATGGTCGGGCACGGTCAGGCGCTCGATTGGCCTCGCTACAGCCATGGCGCCTTCGCAGCACAGCAGGGGGAATCACAAGCGGCGAAGGTCGGTCTGTGGGTCGGCAACTTCCAGGCACCGTGGGACTGGCGCGCGTCGCATGCCGACGGCGCGGCGCCGTTGAGACAACCGCTTGGGGCCGTCAGTCGCAAGCTGATCGCGCAGAGTGGCGGTTATTCATGTGAGCCGCGGCGGTACTGCTCGCAAATGAGCTCGTGCGACGAAGCCCAATGGTATCTCCACAACTGCTCTTGGGGCAGGAAGCTCGACCGCGATGGCGATGGCGTGGCGTGCGAGACGCTTTGCTAGTATCCGGGGACAGTCGACTCCTGACGGAAATCTGTGCGTGCCCTGCTGGAATAGGCCTAACGATCGCGTGCGCTGTGCGAGTATTCTTGACTTGGAATCATATTCGCCATGTTTCTGGCGAGGCCAATCAGCCGCAAAACCGCACGCTTTGGATTCGTTTCAAGCCAGAAGGCTTTGATCGAACAGAGGCTGTTGTGGCCATCAAGAGGTCTCCATGCCGTCGCAGCAATGGTGACGGTTCGCGCGAAGCTCTCCCCTGCCAAAGTAAAGCCTTGGCCGAGCTGTACATTGAAGATGACCGTTGCTTGGCCAGCTTGGCATATCTTGACAGTTGGGCGGCCGCCGCCGGCGACGATGCCTTCCAGCATATGGAAATCCAGCAGCGGTCCGCTCGTTCCGACCGGCACGAGCAGTTGCACATCCGCAAGATCTGCCCATGTGACGACCCGCTTTTCGGTGAGCGGATGACCAGCAGGCATTAGAACGAAGACACGCTCCTGCCAGAACGTCTCTGCGCGGCACGACGTGACGGTGCGAAGCTCTGGCGCAAAGACGATGTCGAAGCGCCGATGGCGTACGGCCGTTTGCCATTGTTCACGCGGTATATCCTCAATGGCCAAACTGACATCTGGACAGGATTTCCGGAAGCGATCGATAAGGCGTTTGAGGAATTCTCCTCCGGCCACTGCGCACAGCCCAATCCTGAGCGTCTTTGCGTCCCTATTGTCGCGGGCGGTGTCCCGGAAAGCTTCCTGCAAACCTTCGTAATGGGTCCGAACGACGTCGGTCCATGCTCGGCCTGCCTCGGTCAAACGAACGCCGCGAACATCGCGCTCGAACAGTTGCATCTCCAAAAGCTGTTCGAGCTTAACGACGTTGCGACTCACACTCGATTCACGCACTCTCAGCTCTCTGGCCGCCTGTCTCAAGCTGCCATACTCCATAGCCGCAAAGACGTACGTCAGCCGCCTCAGCGCGTTGCCGTACGCTTCATGGCTGATGGGCTTTGCGGATATCATCGCGGACCACGTCGATTTCAGAGCAAAGCGCCCGGATCTGTTCCTCGGAATGGCCCGCGGTCAGACAGACGCGCAAGCCCGCCTGGCCGCGGGCTACCGTCGGAAAGAAGATTGCCGATGCATAGAAGCCTTTTTGCAAGAGGACCCTGGCGGCTGCGACCGCCATCAATTCATCGCCAAGATGAACCGTGCGGATCGGAAGTGGCTTTCCGCTTTGCGCAGTAGGCATGAGCGCATCGAAGAGGGCAATTCGGTCCTGCAAGGTAGCCTGAAGCCGACCGAGCTCGTCCGTGCGGTGCAGCCTTGCTGAGGCAAGTGCTGCTCCGATCGAGGCCGTGTTGATCGACGCCGAAAACGCATGAGCCACTGCGAATCTGCGAAACAGGTTCTCCTGGTGGACCGTCCCGAGCATCAACATGCCGCCCGATCCGCCGAAGCCCTTGCCAAGCGATGCAGCGATAATGGTCCGGCTGCCCTGCTCGTCCATCTGCGACCTGGCGAAGCCTTGCCCCCTGTCACCAAACAGCGAGATACCATGGGCATCGTCAATGTAGAGAAAGAGCCCGTATTTTTCCTGGAGGCGGCGCAGCTCGTCGATTGGAGCACTGCCACCCATGGAATAGACGCCATCGCAGATGTAGGCGACCGCCTCATGCTTGCGGCAAAGCCGCTCCAGACTAGCGAGATCATTGTGCGCCAACGTCTCGACCGGCGTCTCGCTGGCGATGGTACCCTTGTGGTAGGCGAGCGTCGCGTGAGCGAGCCGGTCGAAGACCATGACTGGCTTATAGCCACCGGTGAGGTGCCCAGAGGCAATCAATGGCAGGGCGCTCATGTTGGCGGCGAGCACCGTGGTGTAGGTGATCACCTTTGCGTTGAAGAGATCGGAGAGCGATGCTTCCAATTCGCCCAGGCTGGCGAAATTCAACCGGGTCCGGGCACATGACCAATGCAGCGTGCCCGAGCTTCGCACTGCGTCCACCGCGCCGGCGACAATGGCTGGATGATTGTCCAGACCAAGATAGGAGCAGCGGACAAAGTCGACAATCTGGCGGCCGTCGTAATTCAGGACGACTGTCCGGCCCTCGGAAGGACGGACATAGACCGCCATGACACCCTGATAGTGAGCGGCCTCGAAATGCGTGTCGGCTGCCTCGATAAGACTAGCCGTATTTCGGAAGGCTGCATGCGTCTGCCCAGCAGAACAACCGGGAATATGATCTTTCATGAATTGAGCTCCGAACTGTCGAATGACAGTCCGAAGCTGAATTTGCCGGGCGTCTACCTCAACGAAGGCAAAGATAATTTCCTCATAAATTCCGGTCGACCGATCGTCGCAACTTCTTGCGATAGTGAAGGTACGTAAAGCTTCGTTTAATCGAACTCCACCGCATATCCGCTCGATCGGACTGTGCGGATAATGGGGCGGCCGGTCATTTGCTCGAGCAGCCGGCGCAAGCGCCCGACGTGGACATCGACCGTTCGGGGCTGGACGATATAGTTGGGTGGCCACGCGGCGCTGATAAGTTCCGACCGGCTGAAGACGCGGCCTGGCGCCTGGAGCAGGAGGCTCAGAAGTCTGAACTCAGTGGGGCTGAGTTGAGCCTCCTTGGAACCGTGCCTCACAAGACGCCTGCCTGTCTCGAGGCTGAATTCCCACACATCGAAAATGCCCGTTTCTCCCCGCGCCTTCGGGACCTTACCTCCCGATACGACCGAGTGCAGGTATGCCAAGATCTTGCCCGGCGATGTCGGTCGGACGAACGTTTCATCCACTCCCGCCCTCAGCAGATCCAGATGCTGTTGCTCGTTCCCACCCGGCATGAGGGTTAGCACGCGAACGTGTGCCGTTGCCCGGTTGGCCTTGATCAGGCCGCACAGTTCCAACGCGCGCTCGACATTGTTTTCGGTATCGAGAAGGATCGCCACCACCGATGGCTGCGCCGCCAGTTGTTCCAGGTTCTCATCGCTTGCCAACACAGACTTGAAGCCTTCGGTGGCGAGGATGTGACTGAACAGAAGATACAGGTCGGGACTCTGCGACCAGAAAAAGACCGAAGGCTTCATGCAGGATGCCCCTCCCGGCTGAATGATCATGCTTAACCCGCCATTTGTTGCGTCAAAAATATGGCTAGGACTCGGGCACGTAGCGCAAAACCCTCCCTCATCGTCGTATTACGCGTAAAATCTTCACACTTTTTCCTAGATGTGTCCAGCGGCTTTGCTACTTTTTGTTGCAACAAATATGTTGATTGGCCTCGCCGAATACGCCAGTCTGTGGATTCGGGGCTTTGTCTCGGTTATGCATGCCTGATGGACGACCGACCCTTGCTTATGAAATCCAGCATCGACCATCTGCCGCCGCTGAAGCAGCGCGAGCTCGCGCGAACCGTGGAAGTGCTGATCGAGGAATTCGAGGACGCGCTGAAGGGCGGAACGGCGGATTTCAAGAAGCGCGGGCGAATTCTCAAAGTCATTCTCTTCGGATCTTACGCCCGCGGCGGGTGGGTGGACGAGCCGCATACCAGGAAAGGATATCGGTCAGATTTCGATCTGCTGGTTGTGGTCAACAACCGCAAACTGACAGATTTCGCGGCTTACTGGCGGACAGCGGCAGATCGCCTGATGCGCGAGGTCAACACCCCGGTCAGCTTTATCGTGCACTCGCGCCGGGAGGTGAACACAGCGCTCAAGGAGGGCCAATATTTCTTCGTCGACATTCGCCGCGAAGGGATCGTGCTCTACGAACTTGATGAGGAGCCATTGGCCAATCCAAAGCCATTGACGGCAAGGGATGAATACAAGGTGGCCTTGGGACATTCCATCCGACTCCAAAGGGCCAAGAACAACCTCCAGTTAGCAATAACCGCCCAGGCAGCAGCTATGCTTAATGATAGCGCATTTCTGCTGCACCAAGCGATTGAACATGCATACGCCGGGCTATTGCTTACTCTTACGAACTATTCCCCGCCATCTCACAACATCAAATTTCTCCGCAGCCTTGCCGAGGATCAGGCTCAGCACCTCTCGGCAGCGTGGCCTCATGACCAGCAGCGCTTCGTGGCTTGGTTCAACGTCATCAACGAGGCCTATGTGAAGGCCCGCTACTCGCGCCACTTCGAGATCACCAAGGAGGCCCTTAGCTGGCTCTCAGATCGCGTCGCGGACTTGATCGGTCGGATAGAGAATATTTGCGGATCACACCTTGAGAAGCTGAATGACGAAGCCGAAAAGGCTGCCAGGCGATCGTAAGGGATGCCTGCCAGTCGCCGGGTCGCTGTCAGCCGCCGGCCGCAGAGCTTGCCTTGGGTACTTGCCGGCGAGAACAGAGGTGGGAGAGACGAGCAAATTGGCAATGCATCAGGACAGCTTTGCGGACATGGCAGACGCCTAGTGACAACAATGGCTTGATTCGGGCCGCATGCTGTCGGACCGCCTTTGGTGGTTCAGGTTGAGCAAGCTGCCGTTACCCTATACGAAAGCAATTCCAGACTGCCCTTTATGCGACTTTTGAGGCACAAAGCATGAACATCGAACCGAAAAAACGTCACTCTCCCAACTCGAAATCAACTTCACCTAAGGGGCGGCAATCCATCATAGGGCATTGAGGTTCTCGGTTGGCCGCCAGCTGAAGTCCGCCATCGGAGCAAGCTCAGCGAATAGCTTCCTTTTAGCTCGGCCTAAGCGCCCATGTGATTCGGCTATCTCCCGCAATGTAAATGCTGCTCGGCGACCGAAATCTAGAATAATAATGTTGTCACTTGACTAACCGCCCCCTTTATCTCCACAGGACATACTGAGTTCGCGAGGCAACTCCCGGACGTTTCACCATTCTTGCGGGACGTGTCGGTCGAGGACCTGTGTCGGCCAAGTCCATACCCAAGCCGGCGGCATCAGAGCGGACCCTTTTCGCGAGTTTGTACAGAAATGCAAAGTCGCATGGCGATTTGAGCATGAACATTGGCGGGCATTGTCTTGGCGCAGCGCCGCCTGAATCGTAGCCGGACCTCGCCCGGAGCTTTTCGTAGTAGAGGTCAGCAAAGAGGAGAATCGGGGGCATGCCGGAATTTGAGTTTTCGGAACGCGAGCGCCAGAATGCGCTCGTGCTCATCATACACAATGAGCGCCCGCTGGATGCAGCTGAGGTTGCGAACCTTCTGCGCGATCTTAGCGCCGACTACAAGCGTGTGACGGGAAGTCGGCTTATCTTGGCGCGTTTCGAAACCGGCTCGTCGGGCTTCCTGCTCTACGACTACCTCATCCTAGCCGGTGGCGGCGCATCGGCTCTCACCGCCATCGCGGTGGCTACCGGCCACATGACCAAATTCGTGACTTGGATGAAGGGATTCTTCAAGGGCACGCAGTCGGTGCCTCCAAGCCCGCCGATCGAGTTGCCGGATATGTCAAAGGTTGCGAAGGCAGGCCTACGACTCGCCGATACGGCCATCAAGAAAGGTGTCGAGTTCGATTTCAGCTATGAGGCCGATGCGAAGGCGGGCACCCAGAAAATCGCCTTCAAAGTGACGCCCGCGGAGGCGCTGGGAGCGAAGAGTCGGGAGAAGGCGCGGCATCTGTTGCTCGGCGGCCCGGAGACAGTGCGGCGGCTTACTGCTGCCGTTCCGCAGGCCCAAATCGAAGACTTCACCAGAAGGGTGATCTCGCACGCCCCGTCTGGCAGCTCGTTCGATCAAATTGGTAATCTTGTCGAGGCCTTCGTGCAGTTCATGAAAGAAAACGGCAACGCCCATCAGTTGCCACAGCTTGCGCTGTCATTTGAAATGCAGGGCAGGTCGGACATCGGGCAGGTCATACGCCGACATATCGGCGACGGACCGGGCACTGTGAGCGTCAACGTAGAGGACTAGGTTCAATCAAGCCTTCGGGCAGCAGCTGATTTGTCCTTTTCCTTTGCATCAGCGGCAGTTGCTCGCTCTTCGAATGTCGGAAAAATGGTCTGAAGCTCCTCAAGCGGGATCCGCTCTTTGCCTTTCTCGAGGATGCCACTAGTACAGATCGTAATGAACCCGACACCGAACTGAGAGACGGAGATCATGAAGTCCTCCTTCTCCTTGTACCCGTAACGATAGCCGAACCGCCTACCGTAGTCCTTGATATTACCCCGGCCGCCGACTTCTATCTTAGGCAACATCCGGTTTATGTAGGCGGTAAGCTGCGACGCGCGCGGATGGCGGCTGTGAACCGTTGCCGTCCAGATGTAGTGCTTCTTCGTAAGGAACCTGCCGCCCGCTTCCTTATAGTAGATCGCACACGCCATCTTCCGCCCGATCGTCGTGGCAGCCGCAAGAAACTCCGCAGGCACACCAGCCAACGGCATGTTCGACAGATCGGCGTCCGCAGGCACCTGAATCCCCATTTCAGCCAGCGCTGCCGCCTTGGCCTGGTTGCTGAGCTTGGTGTTCAGGAGCGCGGTCGGATAGTTGTTCTTGATGCCGTCCTGTAGCCGCCACATCGACCACAGGTCCTTGGTGAATAGGTCTGGGTTTCCCATCTGCATATAGTAGCCGAATATCTGGTCCTCCTTCTTGGTTGAGCCGTTGCAGGCTTCACACGCGGGGAACTCAAAACCCTCCGGGAAGAATCCGCGCGGGAAGCACGCCTGGGTCGGGATGTGGTCGACCGTGGACGACTTGGTCACGCCACCACACAGGCAGCATAGCGGATTGTCCCCCAGCAATTGCTGGTAGCGACTCTTCTTTTGTTTGGCCTGTCCCATTAATTTCACCAACCTGTGCAAAGAGGTCGTTAAGTTCGATGCTGCCATGGCAAACGCATCGGCGAGGTCATCGATAGCTGGAATTGAGAGCGGGCCGTTATGCGGCGCATAGGAATCGCGACGTTTCTGGAACTCGGTGGCTACTAGCGCAATTCATGCGGCGTCTTGCGCTTCGCCTGAATTCTGGCCACCACAATATGATATTCTATCTCAGACTCATCCGGCACCTTTCGCCTCATCGGCTATCATGCCGGTTCGACTTCGGTTCCTTCAGACATCTCGATTTGCGCTTCGTTTTCCTCCCGAGCAGTTTTGGTGGCAAGGTACTCCTCCAATTCTGCAGCGTGGTTTTCGCAGCCTTTTGCCTGCTTCCGAAGAAGCGAGACGTGATCGGAAAGTTCTTGCGTTGTGCAGAGACCTATCGGAACCAGGGACCGTTCACCGTTCCGAAGTACAGGATACGATTTGACCAGGCGAGTATGGCCAGGAAGGACCATCTGAGGGGACGCAGGATCGTCGCTCATCCCCACGCGCTTCAACATACGTGTGACGACACCTACAAGTTCCTTCCTGGCGAACGCTCTATAAAAATCGGCATGCGGGCCTGTCAGAGGTCTGGTTTGAAATATCTCTTCAACGATTTCGCTCGGTTGTGCGATCTGGCCAGCCTCCATCCGCTGGCCGATAAGTTTATGAAGCTCCGAAAGAAGCGCAGAGTCTTTGGCCATGACATTTATCCCATCGACCGTTGACTAGAGAACCTGGCAATCCAAACGGCAGTCGACGCTTTTTCTGGACTCGTAGAATCCAATGAGAGTTGAATGACGCCGCAAATTAGTTGGGCATCATCCACCGATTCCAAGTTTTGTCAAAGCTGTTGTTCTGACTTTGTTCGCGTTTTCCGGTGGTAAGGTTGGCGGGCGAACCTCTTCCTCATGCAGGCAGAATGCTCGTCGAAGCACATCTGCAGATCGCCGACTATGCTCTGCCGCAGTTCTAGGCCGCCTGTGCGACTCTCGAAGCACAGACCATGAACACGAGGATAGGGGCTGGCATGATGCCGACGACGCATTTTTGATCTTGCATGTCTGGAAATCAGACATTATGCTCTGACTACGTCCTAGAAAGACACGGCGATGGCCACCGACACGCTCGTCACTCCGTTCGCCAAGACCGCGCCATTCCCTCTGGCAGCGGTAGAAGCCAAATTGCGCGACGAGCTGATCGAAGCCGTGAAGATAGAGGCGTCGATTAGAGGCATATCGCTGCCTGTCGCGTCGGCACAGATATCCAAGGCGGCCGTTCATGTGGACTCGCTGGTGGTCGTTTCCATTCTCTGCGCCGTTGAGCCGCTCATCGGCTTTGAGTTGCCTGAAAGCGTTGTGCGCGCCGGCGGGTACACGTCGGTGGAAAGCGCGCTCGGACATCTAATGCCGGGTTTGGAAAAAGAGTGGGCCAAGAAGAAAGGAGCGAAGCCATGAGCGATCTCGCACTTCATCAGGACAGCGATGACGAGGCTCGCCGCAGCCTGGGCGATCGGCTACGCGAAGCTCGCAAGTATCTGGGTCTCAAGCAGGAGGAAGTCGCGACCTATTTGAAGATCCCACGAACGGCTCTCACGGACATTGAGAATGGTCAACGCCGCGTTGAAGCGATAGAGCTCGCGCGCCTCGCCAAGCTGTACCGTCAGCCCGTCGGATACTTTACTGGGGAAGACGCTGCTGCGAGCTTGCCGATCGACGTAGCACATCTCGCGCGTAAGGCTGCCGACCTCTCCGAGCAGGATCGTGACGAGCTTGGGCGCTTCGCCGAATACCTGCGCGCCCGATCGGGCGCCGCGCGAGGCTGATCGATGGTGGCTGTGGATTATCAAGGCGCAGTCCGCGCTGGCACGATGGCCGCAGCGCGGTTGCATCAGCAACTTGACCTGCGCCAGGAGATTGAGGCGGTGGGCGGCAATGTCGACGTCTTTGCCGCTATTCATACGCTCGACTTGCCGCTCCTCGTGCGCCCTCTTCAGGGGCTCCTCGGCGCTTATCTGAGCGAGCCTGGACCAGGTAACCCCGGGATGATGCCGCCGGCGAGCAGCTTTTCCTTCGACAACAGCCCGGCGTCCTCGAGCGCCTCGAAATCCGGCAGCTGGCGCAGCGTGTCGAACCCGAACTGCGACAGGAAAGTCTTGGTCGTCACATAGGTGTAGGGCGCCCCCGGCTGCGGGCTGCGCGGCCCCGAAGCGATGAGCTCCTGCGCGCGCAGCATGCCGATCAGATCGCGCGACACCTCCTTGCCGAAGAAGCTCAACAGCTCGCCACGCGTGATCGGCTGGAAATAGGCGATGCACATCAGCACAAGAGCCTCCGACTGCGACAGTTCTTTTGTGCCCTGCTCCGCGGCTGTTCCAAAGGCGGCGTGGATGACGTCGCCAAAGGCTTTCTTCGTCCGGTGCTGCCAGCCGCCGGCGACCGCGACCAGCTCATAAGGGCGGCCGGCGAGCTCGGCGCGAATGTCGTCGATGATCAGGTCGATGTTGCAGTTTCTTCCCACCACCCGCGCGAGGACACTACGTATGACCGGTTCGCTGGCGGCAAAGATCACCGCTTCGACGCGACCCATCCACTCGCGCCAGCGCAGTTCTGGCGGCAGGTGCTCGAGCTCGGTATCAAGCAACGCCGGCTGCTCGTTCAGCTTGCGGCGGGCGGACGCTTGGCTCATCGCTACAGCCCAAAAAGCCGGAAGGTTGGACGGCCCGACAGCTCTCGCACGGCCTCGAGTAGGAAATCCTGCGCGGCCGGCAGTTAGTTCGAGCGTTTCGCCCTGCCATCGAAAGGCCTCAAGCGCCCCGCACTTTATCAGGCCACGCCCCAAACGCCTTGGCGCAGACAAATAGCGCTCTCAATCAACGGCTTGCAGCAATTTGTCCAGCGCAGTAGGCTGCAATTCCAAGCACATGCTCGGGACGGTGCGGTATACGCACGGCTCATCGTGGAGCACCAACGTCCGGCTTAGAATTCCTTTCCCTGCGTCGGACGCGGGAGGTTGTGCTTGTCTCGAAATCTTTATCCTCATCTTGCCCATTGTGTGCTTGGGCAATCGCTTTGCGCCCAAACAAGTGAAACTGTCGAAAGTTCGATAGTTCAACACGCGGCCGAACTTTACGGCAGTGATGCCCCTACCGCTGTAGCGTTCTGCGCTCTTGAGGCGTGGTTCGAAGACAAGAAGGACGAGTACAGCTTGTGGCTTCGGGTCTTTCGGCGCCTGCGCAATTAGGCTTGCGCCTGCTGGTGACCGAGTTCGGAACCCTGCTCGATGTGAGTGGTCCAGGCGTCAAGCCAAAGGGGGATCGCCAAACGGCACCTCAGCAGCGAGCGCATATCCATGCGAGCGTACTGTTCGGATCAGATCCGGTCCAAACTTCTTGAGCGCCCTGCGTATGTGGCCCATGTGGATATCGACTGTCCTCGGTTCGACTTCAGCTTCCCGCGACCAGCACGCAGCAATCAACGCATCGCGGGACTGAACGATCTCGGGATTCTTGAGAAGGTGCCTCAGAAGCCGAAACTGCAAGGCCGTCAGCGGCACATCATGACCGCTCCGGCGCACCTTCACAGTTGTCGAGTTCATCTCCAGATCGGCAAATCGCAACAAGGTTTCGGCGGGTCTGGAGCCGCCTTTCGACACCACTGCTTCTACTCGCAGGCGGCGAAGGAATTGGATGAGGCGAGATGGGTTGAACGGCCGTGTCAGGACGAGATCCACATCGGCCGCCCCATTGCCGAATCCCGCTGTCGCGGCGGACTGGTTTGAAAGCACAATGAAGCTGATTTGCGGATGTTTGGCCCTGAGCGCATACAGATCCACGCGAATTGCGGAGCTGTCGATGACGACCGCTCTGACACCATCATTGGAAACCAATTTCAGGAGGTCATCTGCTCCGCCAGCGAGTGAAGCGACGAAACCTTCAGTTGCCAGGACGTGCTGGAGAAGCAGGAACAGTTGCGCATCGCGAGAATAGATCAGTATGCGAAATTCCATCCTGCCCTCCGGCCTCACAGCGGAGCAAACTCTCCGCCGTTGACGTCCAGGGTCGCGCCGTTGATGAAACCGGCGCTATCGGAAACGAGGAAGCGAATTGCGGCAGCGACGTCGTCGGGCTTGCCGAGGCGCCCGACCGGAATGCGGGCAAGCGCCGCCCTATTGGTGTCGCTGTCGGGCGGTCCAGCCATGTCAGTGGCGATGCGCCCTGGCGCCACGAGATTGACGGTGATATCCCGGCCCGCAGTGTTAGCAACGAGCACCCTGGTCAAGCCGGAGAGCGCCGACTTCGAGGTGACGTAAGCGGCCCCAGCGATCCTGGGAATGGCGCGGCCGGCAATAGAGCCCACCAGCACGATGCGACCGAATCCTCGTTCGAGCATGTGTGGCAGGACCGCCTGGCAGCACAGCATCGCACCGGTGACATTGACGGCCTGCACCAACTGCCATTCCTCAGCCGAGACCTCGACAAAAGGCGTTGCACCGCGAGGTCCTTTGGGTGAAATGCCCGCGCTGTAGACGAGGATGTCCGGCATTGACCAAAGGCCCGCCAACTCGTCGAAGAACCTCAGTATCTGGGAGCGTTCCGTCACATCGACGGTGTGGGCAAAAATGTTCCCGGCACGAGCGTGCACCGACAGCTTCTCTTTTGCCGATTCAACATGCTCAGAACTTTGACCGAAGAAGGCGACTTTGATGTTCTCATCAAGCAGGCTCGAAACAGTCGCCAGGCCAATACCCGAGCTGCCGCCAGCCACGACGGCAACGCGTTGAGGAAGATGCGTCATGCCGCCTTGTCCATCTCTGCAAACAGGGACAAGGGCGGATGAGCGTCCGGGTCCGTCATTACCTCGATGAGAAGGGGTCCACTACCCTCGATCCCGCGTCTCAAGGCCGGGGCGAGCTCTGCTGGATCATCTACGCGCACCGAAGGGCAGCCACAGGCTTTCGCTAAGCCGGCATGATCCACCGCCGAGAAATGGCAAGCGGAGGTGTAGGCGCCGAACTTCACCGTCTCGGCGTCACGCTGAAAGCCAAGTATTCCATTGTTGAGAACGATGATCGTAACCGGCAGATTCATGCGCACCATTGTCTCGAGTTCCGCCCAGCTGTGCGCAAAACCGCCGTCTCCGACGACCGCAACGACCGGACGATCGGGATGAGCAGCCTTGGCGCCCAACGCCAGCGGCAATCCCCAGCCCAGTCCGGCCAAGCCACGCGGTGTGATGAACCGCGCGCCGACGCGCGGTGCGCGCAACTGCCCAAGGACCCACATCGAAGAATAGCTGGCATCCGCGACGATCGTGATGTCCCTTTCCAGAAATCGCTGTAGCCCCGCCATGATGCGTTCGGGCCGGATCGGCGACTGGGGCGATGTCCGTCGAGGTTCACATGCAAGCTCGAACTGCTCCCAGAAGGCGGCGATCTTTGCCTCGACCACGGGGCGCGAGACCATTCGTTGCGTCAGGTCGCTCTTCGAAAGCGCCTGCCGCAAGGCGGCCAGTGTCTCGGCTGCGTCGCCGACCAGACGGGTTGCCTCATAGTTGCGGCCCACTTCCGTCGGGTCGATATCGATATGGACAATGCTGGCTGCCTTCGGAATTTGGCGCCAACTATCGGTGCCGTTCTGGTTGGTCCGTGTGCCGACAAGCACGACGAGATCGGCCTCCTGCATGAGTCGCCGGCTGTAGAAACCTAGCGAGCACGGTCCAACCAGCGCGCCCAGGACTCCGGCCGACAGCGGATGGCGTTCGCTGACAGCGCCTTTTCCCATATTGGTCGTGAAGACAGGGATGCTTGCCTCTTCTTGAAGGCGCGCCAGTTCCTCTGCCGCTCGGCTGCAATGGATGCCGCCGCCGGCAACAATCACCGGCGAGCGCGCGCTGGCTATCTTTGCGGCGACCGGCCACAGATCGATGTCCGATGGTCTCGAGTGATCGAGCGGCCAGCGCCCCAGGCAGCTTGCGCGAGGCCGGCCTTGCTCGACCGCCGGCGATCGAAGCAAATCGGCAGGCAGAAGCAGGGCGACCGGACCGGACCGGCCGGATGTGGCGGCGGTAAACGCCGCATCGACGTAGTCGTCTACCCGTTCCGCGACGTTGAGGCGCCTGACCCATTTCGTGCAAGACTGAAACAGGGCAATCTGATCGAAATCCTGGAAAGCATTGCGATCGGTCTGGTCGCGTTCGACATCCTGGACGAGCGCTACAACAGGAATGCTTGCCTTGAGGCATTCGGCCAATGGCGCGACGAGCAGGGCAGCCGCAGGGCCGTTTTGTGCCGCAACCACACCGACCTTGCCGGACAGCCGCGCGTAGCCATCAGACATTGCGCCACCCATGTTCTCCTGCCGATAAGCGATTTGGCGAATGCCCCGCGCTTCGGCCGCGAGGATGACGGCCGAGGGCAAACTCTGGGCAAAGATCATTTCCACACCGTGCCGCTTCAGCGCGTCTGCGATCCGATCAGCAACGGTGGCTTTTGTGAGAGCCGATTGCATTATTGCTTGTCTCCATCGCTTGGCTCATGTTGAGCAAGGAAATCATCGAAAACGGCGATAACCCGGTCCATCTCCGCGGCCGTCATGGGTGTCGAAAGGCAGGCAGCTGCGCCGAACGGCAACAGGATTCCGTGGGTGAGGAAATGTCTGCTCAAAGCGCGCATGATTGCCACTTCCTGCGCCGACATCTGAGCTGACCGGTAGGTCGCCGGCACCTCCTTCTTTGGATGAATGCGGAACAACGACGCGGCTCCAGAGACCGAAAACGGCGCGCCCCTTTCTGAGATCGCCTGCGTCAAACCATTTCGCAGCCGATCGCCCAGATCCTCCAAACGGTCGAAGGCATCGGGCGTCAAAGCTTCCATCGCGATCCGGCCAGCGATCATCGAAACAGGATTCGCGGAAAAGGTACCGCCCTGTGAGACGAGCGGCGCATTCTCGTCTGTGCCGAAGACGGCCATGACGTCGGCCCGGCCGCCGATGGCGCCGATGGGAAAGCCGCCGCCGATGATCTTGCCGGCGGCGACCAGGTCGGGTTCCAGTCCGTAGCGCGCCGAGGCGCCGGCAAAGCCCTGGCGCAAGTTGAGAACTTCGTCGGCAACGATGAGAATGCCGTGCTTGCGCGCCGTTGCGGTAAGTGCCGCAACGAAGTCGGTGGATGGGTGCAGGAGCCCCGCTCGACTTGGCATCGGATCCACCAGGATGGCGGCGATGTCAGCCGCTATCGGATCAATGGCCGCTTCGAGGCCCGAGACGTCGTTGAAATCAAGGACGATCACGCTGTCGGCAATCGCCTTGGGCGCACCCGTATAGCCGAGCTTCGGCAGGCGCCTTCCCGATACCCCACTCTCCCCGACGCCGTTCTGGCCAGCCTCGGCCCAATCGTAGGCTCCATGGTAGGCGCCTTCGAAGCGGACGATCGATGAGCGTCCGGTGAACGCGCGCGCGGCCTTCAGCGCATACATCACCGCTTCGGTGCCGCTGTTTACAAAGCGCACATGCTCGACAGCAGGGATGCGCGACACCAAAAGTTCGGCGAGCGCGATTTCGTGCTCCATGGGATTGGCGAAACACGTGCCCTGCCGCAGCACGTCACCGATGGCTTCGACCACGGGGCCAAAGCCATGTCCGTGGACCAACGTGGTGAAATTGTTGTTGAGATCGAGGAGCCGATTGCCGTCGACATCAACAACATAGGCGCCCTCGCCTCTCTCCAGATAAATGGGCAGCGGATCTTTCTCGATAGTCGCCCGTGTAACGCCCGCAGGGAACACCCGCTGGCCACGGCGATAGAGTTTGGACGATCGGGCACGATCAGGCGCCGGCCTTCCCGTATTGGCGTTTTGCGTGAGCATGGTTGGAACTTTCCGTGGGAATTCAGGGTCCGCCTTCGTGCGAACTTCGCAAGTTTGTTGCAACAAAATTGCGACACGTCAAGTCCGTGCAACAAAAATCAGGCGCGAGCGGAGCGCCTGGCCGCGAGCCGTAACAGCCGATAACCGTCGCGAATGTCGTTTTCGAAGGCCGCCCGCAAGGCAGCACCGTCTCGCTCGGCAAGTGCCTCCATGGCCATCTGATGGTTTCGAACGCCATATCTTTCTTGGGCGAACTCGGGATAGAGGTTGTAGAGCGACGGCCCAACCCGCAGCCACAGGCTTTCGATCATCGCCACCAGATGCGGCAGACCGGCCATCTCATAGACGTGAAAGTGAAATTCCTTGTTGTGCCATAGCGCCTCGCCATAATTGCCGGCATCGAGAGCCGCGTTGATCCTGCCTTGAATTTCATCAAGCAGTTCAACGTGTTGCTCTGATCCGAAAGGCGCAGCCTTCTCGGAAGCCAGCCCCTCCAAGGCAATCCTTATCGTGGTCAGCTCTTTCAAGTCCTGTTCACCCAGGACAGGGACGATGACGGTCTTGGGCCCCGCGTAGACCAGCGCGCCTTCGCTTGTCAGGCGGTTGATGGCATCGCGCGCCGGCGTCGAGCTCACTCCCAAATCCTCGGCGACGGCGCGAACCGTCATTTTGTATCCGGGCCGGTATTTGCCGCGGATCAGGCGCTCTTTCATTTCCCGATAGGCGGCATCCCCCAAGCTAGCGGCCTGCCCGCCAGTGCCAGCCGCGATCTTCAGATCCAGCACGATTCCATCCAATCTCTGTTGACAGTCCCCATTTTTGATGCAACAAAAATATTGTATGAAGTTTTTGCAAAGAGATTGTCGCATCAACTTCTTTTTTAGCAGCGCTCCCGGCGTCTGTCACGAGCAGCAAGACCCGGGTTCCAGGTGGCCGAGGCGCTGTATCTCGAAGTGCCGCGCCCGGTAGCGGGCCCTGACGCAACGCCGGACCCTACGCCACCAACAGAGGAGGCAGCATTGATTGGCCAGGCACTGACCCTTTCCAGCCTCCGCAAGAGCTATGGAGACATTGTCGCGGTGAACGAAACCGATCTGGAAATTCAGGCGGGCGAATTCATCTCCATCGTCGGCCCCTCCGGATCGGGCAAGACGTCACTGTTGATGCTGATCGCGGGCTTTGAGCCTCCCTCCGGCGGAGCAATCCACATCGGCGACAAAGACATCACCTATCTGCCACCCTATCGTCGCGACATCGGCATGGTGTTCCAGAAATATGCGCTGTTTCCGCACCTGACGGTCCGGCAGAACATCGCCTTTCCACTCAAGATGCGTCGCAGGGCCGCGAAATCGACGATCGCTGCGCGCGTAGAGGAGATGCTCGAGCTGGTCCAACTGCCGCAGCACGGGGATCGCTATCCAAGCCAACTGTCGGGAGGCCAGCAGCAGCGCGTCGCGGTCGCCCGCGCGCTCGTCTTCGATCCTCCTGTCATCTTGATGGACGAACCGCTTGGGGCGCTCGACAAGAAGCTGCGTGAGGCCATGCAGATCGAGATCAAGCGCATCCAGGAGCGGCTCGGCGCTACGGTCATCTATGTGACGCATGACCAGGAGGAGGCTCTGACGCTGTCGGATCGCGTCGCGGTCATGCATCATGGCTCATTACAGCAGATTGGAACACCGGCCGAACTCTACCGTCGTCCGAACAGCGCTTTCGTTGCGGACTTCATTGGAGCGATGAACTTCGTTCCGGGCATTCTTATCGGCAGCGAAGCCGGCAAGCATGTCATCCAAGTCGCCGAAGGCATCGTGCTGAAAGCGACTGGCGGTGGGAGACTGGCAATCCCATCCACGGGTAGCGCAGTATGCCTCGCCATCAGGCCCGAGCACATCAAGTTGGCGCCAAGGACGGACAACGCGGCCGGGATGTTGGCCGGCACCGTTGAGGCTTCCATCTTTGTTGGACCGACGCAGGTTCTCCTTGTCCGCCCGCAAGCACTGCCAGAAATTGTGTTGCGGGTGCAGATGCCGGCCGACCAGATAGCCGGCCTCCAGCGAGGAGCGCTGGTTGCGGTAGCGCTCGACGAAGCGATGCTGCAGGCGTTTCCGGCAAGGGAAAGGCTTGCCGCATGAGGCAGCCGCAACCCTTCTCGCGATCGTTACGAGCGAAGGGCAGGCCGCGGGCTCGCTCAATGTCCTCAATGCGAAGCTACGCCCCGGCGGTGTCCTGGATTCTGATCGCCCCTGCCATCGCAATCCTCACGATCGGATTTCTCTACCCACTGATAAGACTGATCATGCTCAGTCTCTCAGCAGGTCCGTCGGCTACCTATGGTCGCCTTTTGAGAGAGCCGCTTTATGCAACTGTTCTTGCAAGCAGTCTCGTGACTGCGGTTTCGGTTACATTTGCCTGCATTGTTCTGGGCTATCCGGTCGCGCTCGCAATGGCGCGACTGAAGAAGCGCGCCGCGGCACTCACCACCGCATGTGTTCTCATCCCCCTATGGACGTCCGTTTTGATCCGCTCCTATGCATGGATCGTTCTCCTCCAGCGCAATGGCCCCATAAACTCTTTCCTCATCGAGGAAGGGCTGACGCAAGGACCGATCAAGCTTCTTTACACCCAAGGCGCCGTGATCCTTGCAATGACACACGTCCTGCTGCCTTTTGCCATTCTGCCGATCTTCTCGACCCTTCGGGCTCTACCCAACGATTACGTGCGGGCAGCGCACAATCTTGGGGCCGGAAAGGTCAAGGCCTTCTTCCTTGTGACGCTGCCGCTGAGCCTGCCGGGCGTGTTTGCAGGCGCCATACTGTGTTTCGTACTTGCGCTTGGTTTCTACATCACGCCTGCTTTGGTGGGCGGGCCTGAATCGATGATGATGGCCTCACTGATCGGCCAGCAGACCACTGTCCTGCTCGACTGGCCCTTCGCGGCGGCACTGTCGACCGTCCTGCTAGTCATCACGCTTCTGATCGTGGTCGCGTTTCGCAAGTCGCTTTCCTTCAGCAAGGGATTGTCCAGTGTTTATTGAGGAGTCGTCCGGACTGCCTGCCCTGCCCGTGAGCGCAGGACGATCCCAGCGCACGGCACCTTTACGGCTGCGCAGGCTGGCGGCGTTGCTCGGCGCAGGGCTGATTGTCGGGACGGTGCTGTTTTTCCTTGTCCTGCCAACGCTGCTCATCGTGCCGATGTCGCTCAGCCAGACAGATTATCTGCAGTTTCCACCGCGCGGGTTGACCTTGGATTGGTACCGGAGGTTCTTTAGCGATCCCGACTGGATGGCTGCGACATGGTTCAGCTTTAAGATAGCCGTCGCGACGACGCTCAGCGCCACCGTCGTCGGAACCATGACGTCGCTGGCACTCGTGCGCGGGAACCTGCCCTTCAAGACCACGCTCCTGGCGGTGTCTCTTGGCCCGATGATCGTCCCGCACATCGTGTTGGGTGTCGCCCTTTACCTGGTCTTTTCGCCCCTGCAGCTCACTGGAAGCTTTACAGGCTTCCTGATGGCTCACACCGTTCTTGCGGTGCCCTATGTGGTGATTACCGTCAGTGCGTCGCTGCAGCGATTTGATCCGACGCTGGAGCTCGCCGCATTGAGCTGTGGGGCAAACCGTGTGCAGGCCTTCTTTCGGATCGTGCTGCCTAACATCGCGCCTGGCATCTTCGCAGCTTCGGTCTTTGCTTTCCTTGCGTCCTTCGACGAAGCGACGGTGGCCTTCTTCATTTCGGACATAAGCGGCAAATCGATCGGCCGAAAGATGTTTGAGGACATAGACTTCAACCTCACGCCGATGATTGCGGCTGCATCGACGACCTTCGTCGGGCTTTCGCTGCTGCTCATGGCGCTGGCGCACGCGTTTGGCCAGCCGAACGACGGGCGGTAACGCCCAATCCAATCGAAAAGCATCAAATCAAAAAGGGAGAATCGCACCATGTCGTCCACTTGGATTCGCTCGTTTGCCATCCGGCTTCGGCTGCCGATATGTGCCTTCGCATGCTTGATACCGCTAGCCATGACCCCGAATTCGGCATCGGCCACGGAACAGGTGGTGATCGCTTCAACCGGGGGCGCCTATGACCGGGCGCTGAAGGCGGCATGGTTTGATCCCTTCACCAAAGAGACCGGCATCGAGGTGGTGACCGTCGTTGCCACCAACGCCGAGATGCGCGCCAAGGCGAGTGCGATGGTGAAAGCTGGAAATGTCACGTGGGACCTCTATCTCGATGGGGAAATACAGGCGGCTTCCGAGGCGCATCGTCAGGCGACCGAAGATCTGAGTGGGTTCTGCCTGCAATTCGCCAACCGAAAGGACCTCAGTCCAAACGCATGCGCTCCCGGCGGCGCGCTGCTGCAATCGACCGCCACGCTCCTCGCTTACCGGACCGGCAAGGCGGGCGACCCGGTCCCCGAAACCTGGGCGGACATGTGGGACACGAAGAAGTTTCCGGGCGGACGCGCCTTTCCGAACTTCGATGATCCCTGGCGCGTCATGGCGGCTGCCCTTTTGGCAGACGGCGTTGCCAAGGACAAATTGTTTCCGCTGGACGTCGACCGCGCACTGGCTAAGCTGGATCAGATTCGACCGGCGATCACGTTGTGGTGGAAGACCGGCGATCAAAGCGTGCAAGGCTTCCGCAACGACGAATATTCCATGGGCCAGATTTGGCTGACAAGGGCAAAGGCGATGCAAAGCGAGGGCCTGCCGATTGCATGGTCGAGCAAGGCATCGTTTCTCGTCGGCGATCGTATTTCGCTCATCAAAGGCGCACCGCATCGCGAGAATGCGCTTAAACTGATCGCGTTTTGGCTCAACTCGCCAAAGGCACAGGCGCAGGCCTGCGAGGTGCTGTCGTGTACTCCGCCAAGCAGCGAAGCCATCGCGTTGATGTCGGATGAGGCGCGAAAGACGATGCCTAGTGCCGACGACATCCGCAATTCGATAGTCGTGCCCGATGCCGATTGGATCAATGCGAATGCGGCCATGCTGCTGGAACGCTGGAATAACTGGATCCGATAGGTGGAAGTTCAGGTCGGGACGATAGTCCGCCGATGGATCTCTCCGAGAAGAACCTCAATGGCCCGGCGCCGAGAGCGGCGCCGGGCCATTGAGGCAATCGACTTTGCAGTTCAGCTTTGGCCGAGCGACGGGAGCAGCCTGCAGGACATTAGCCCTTTGGTTTTGAACTTACCTCAGTGCGCTTCGCCTTCGTAAAGGCCCGATCCGTCGCGATGAACCGTTCGAGCATCGGGACGATCAGGCGTATCGGATCCGCAGGAGGGTTCCCCGCCTCGCGGCCGAGGATCTCGGCGTAGCCTTTAAGATCGCGATGCAGCGCCGCTGGCAGTTCCACCGTCACCTTGACCGGCCTGTCGTCCGCAATCGGACCGAGCTTCAACTTTGCCATTTCAGCCTCCATACGGTTCAAGCGCGAGATCGCGCGTAACGAGCACGCGCACGGGGAAACCCGGGCGGATGGTCAGCGTCGGTGCGATGTCGAGCTGGCGCTGGACGATCTGCTGTCCAGTCTGGCTGATGCTGTCCGAGGCGCCGCGGCGCAGCGCACGTACGATGTCGCTCTCTTGTCCTGAAGAACCCGCCTCCGCGCCGACGCTCAGCATGGTGGAGAGCGCAGCTGCCTTGAACAGCTCGCCCCAGTGGTAGTCGACGCCATCCTCGAGGCCGGCATAGCCTTGCGTATCGGCGCCAGGTTGGCGTTCCAGAACAATGGAGCGGCCGTTGGGGAAGATCAGCCTGCTCCAGACCAGCAGCACCCGGCGTTGCCCGAATCCGACATCACTGTCGTATTGGCCGACGATGCGTGTGCCCTGCGGCACGAGCAGGACGCGGCCGGTCGGGCTGTCGTAGATGTTCTCTGTCACCTGCGCGGTGATCTGGCCTGGCAGATCGGAACGGATGCCAGTAATGAGGGCGGCAGGGATGACCGCTCCAGCCTGAAGCACATAGGGCGATGCCGGCGGCACAACGCGATCTGGCGCCTGAGTGCGCCGATCGACGACTGCGTTGAGGAAGGCAAGCTGGCGATCCTGCGCCGTCGGCTGGCCGGGCTGGCCGGTGAGGTCGGGACTGGCGAGGTCCGAAGCAGCTACGCGTCCAGATGTTTCGGCTGTCGTTGCCGTTCCCGCTCCAGTCTGAAAAAATACGCTCGACGTTCTGGCCGCCTCCTCTTCAGCTCGCCGGCGCTGTTCCGCCTCGTCTATCGTAGGTGTCGCAACGGCCGGCGGCACGACAGTCTGGCCCTTGTTCTGCGCGTCAAGGATCGGCCGGCCGAGATCGCCAGGCAGCGGCGGCCCGAGGATCGGGCCGGTATAGTCGCGCGGCAGCCCGGCGAGACCATCGGCGGTTTGCCGACTGGTGGTCGAGTAGAGCTCCTGGCCACTGACGCCTTCGTCGCGGACCTGGAGCGCATATATCAGCGCGCCGCCAATGCCGAGCGACGCAACGAAGCCGATGCCAGCGAGCACCTTACGCGACAGCCGGGTCACACGCGACGGCTCAGCGCGAAGCCGCATCGACTGAGCGGCGATTTCGTTCTCGTTCATGACCCCTACCCTCCTCTCTGCCTCGGTGTGTTTAGAACTTTCGATGCTGTGCCAAAGCGTGGCATCCACGGCAGTCGACCGGTTGCCGCCCCATCACTTCGCGTGATCCTGACCGTCTGTTGCCGCTTGCCGCTGCCAAGACGAAGTTCAGCTGCGCCAAAAAGCCGGTCGATGATCAGGATGTTTCCGAAGACACGGCTGTTGGCGATCTCGGCCTCGCCATCCGGCCCAATGACAAAGATCGGTGGCATCTCGCCCTGCACGATCCCACGCGGAAACTCTACATAGACGCGCCTGCCGTCGTCGTAGACGGCGACGGGCTTCCAGGGCGGCGTATCTCCGGTGAGACCATAGCGGAAGTTACGCGCGGCAACATGCGGGATCATTGGCGTTGATGGAACGACCTGTTCCCTGCCGGTGCGCTGAGCCGGATAAGCCCATACCACGGCTGGCATGTAAGGCTTCTGATCCGCACGCAACTCGATCAGATAGCTGCGTCGATCGGTGGTGATGACGAGATTGGTGGAGATGTCCGCGCGCGAGGGCTTAACCAGCACATGGACGCGCCGGGTGATCCCCGATCCGCTTTCGGTATCGCCGATGATCCAGCGCGCGGTGTCGCCAGCCGCGATTGGGCCGGTACCGGTCAGGCTCTCGCCGGGCTCAAGCGCGATGTCCGTTATCTGCCCGGGCGCGGCATAGACCTGGTAAAGCGCGCCTTCGCTCCAAGGATATATCTGGATAGCGTTGTAATAGCCCTCGCGCCGCGGCTGGACGCGAGCGGCCGCGTTTGCGTTCTCAACGCGCGCTATCGGCGTGTTGCCTACGGACCCACCTCGTGTTGCAGTCCAGCTTGGTGGAATGTGCAGTGGTTTCGGTCTTTCATCGACTGCGACGGATGGGGCGGCTGGCAAGGGTGGCACATACGCATCGTAGGCAAATTGGGGAGGCTTCGGGGGTGTAGCGCAGCCCGCGAGCAAAGACCCCGAAAACAGTACCATGGCGAACGCGTAGCCGCGGGAAGCCGGAGTCGCGATAACATTGGATGCCCGGTTCATTGGCTCATCTCCCGAGACCAGTTGACGGCGTTGACGTAGATGCCGAGCGGGTTGGCCCGAAGCCGTTCGGCGTCGTTTGGCGGCTGGACCACGATTGTCAGGATCGCGGTCCAGTGCTCTGTGGTGGAGAGCTGGCCGTTTTCGTAATGACGCTCGTTCCAGGCGACGCGGAAGGAATCTGGAGAGGCCCGGATGACCGAGGAGACCTCCACCGCGACCTGCTCTCTGCCGATCTTGGCGAAGGGTTCGTTGGCGCGGGCATAGTCGTTTAGCGCCGCAGCACCCTGGTCAGTGGTCCATTCATAGGCGCGCAGCCAGTTCTGGCGCACGATGATCGGATCGGTCGGGATTGATCGGACCTGTTCGACGAAGCGGGCGAGATGCCATGCTATTTGCGGATCGGTCGGCTTGTAGTCGGTGGTCGCAGGCGCGACTGTCTGCGCCTGCCCGAGAGCATCGACTTGCACGACCCATGGCACGACCGTGCCTCGGCTCGACTGCCAAACGAGGGAGCCGGCAAGGCCGACCGACAGGATCAACGATCCAAAGGCCATGATGCGCCAGTTCCTCGCCTGCACGCGGGCCGAACCGATGCGCTCGTCCCAAACCTGCGCTGCCTTCTGGTAAGGCGTCTCCGGTTGAGGTGTCTTGCCGTAGTGAACGGCGGGGCGTCGGAAGATGTTCATGGATCACTTGCCTTCAGAAAGAGAAATGGAGGTTCCGCTGCCGTGGGCCTCGCCGGAGCGCACGGCATGGGCAGTGGTCTGGACGCTGTGGGAGAGGCGCTGGGATCGCTGCATGCGTTTGGCCCAGGCAGGCGGGCTTTGTGCAGCGGCGCTGACTTGGCCAGCGCGACCAAACGATGGATCGTTGGCAGGCTCGGCCACGCCTCCGACCGTCCCTAGTGTCGATGAACCACCGGTCGCTTCGACGGCGGAACTGACGCCGGAGGCAAAGCTCGACTTCATTGATTGACTGGCGCGCGCTGCAGCACGCTTGAGTGGCGAGGCTGCGCCGGACATAGCAGCGCCCGCGACGCCACTTAGACCGGAGGCGACGCCACCGGCGCCGGTATGGCCGGCTGACCCGAGGGCAAAAGCGGCAGAAGCGCCTCCCGCGAGAAATGAACCGCTCCGTGCCGCTCCGGAGAAGGCGGTGGCTCCTCCTCGCGTCGCAAGGCCCACGGCGCCGCCGGCGACGAGCACTGTGCCGCCAGCGGCGAGGCCCGTGCCAATCGCGGCGCCGGCACCAAGCTGCGGTCCGCCCGAGACGAGACCATTGGCAATGCCAGGGCCGAAGATGCCGAGACCAAGCAGCGACAATGCCGCCAGCACGATCGCCATGGCCTGATCTATGGTAGGGCTGTCGCCACCGAAACCTTGGGTGAATTCGCTGAAGAGCGTCGAACCGATGCCGATGACTACGGCAAGAACAAGCACCTTGATACCGGACGAAATGACGTTGC
Source organism: Mesorhizobium sp. (assembly GCA_004020545.1). Classification (GTDB taxonomy): domain Bacteria; phylum Pseudomonadota; class Alphaproteobacteria; order Rhizobiales; family Rhizobiaceae; genus Mesorhizobium. Next base: position 33,877 of record SAQE01000010.1, read on the forward strand.
CGAGCACGCGTTCAGCCATGAAGGCCGTTTTGCCGAAGAGGCCGAAGGGGATCAGGACGAAGCCGGCCAGCGTCGAAAGCTTGAATTCGATCAGCGTGACGAAGAGCTGCACGGCCAGGATGAAGAAGGCAAGCAGGACAAGCGCCCAGGCGAAAAGCAGGCAAGCGATCTGAATGAAGTTTTCGAAGAAGGACACATAGCCCATCAGACCTGAGATGGCCTCGAGTAACGGTCGTCCGGCATCAAGCCCGGTCTGCGCCACCTTGCCAGGCCGGAGCAGGTCCTGCACTGAGAAGCCGGTGCCGCTTGCCTTGAGGCCGAGGCCGGCGAAGCTTTCGAAGACAATCCGGGCAAGACTGTTCCAGTTGGAAATCAGGTAGGCGAAGACGCCGACGAACAGCGTTTTCTTGACGAGCCGCGCGAGGATGTCGTCATCGGCGCCCCAACTCCAGAAGAGGGCCGCGAGCGTCACATCAATGACGATCAGAGTGGTGGCGACGAACGCGACTTCGCCGCCGAGCAAGCCGAAGCCACTGTCTATGTAACGTGTAAAGGTGCCGAGGAATTGGTCGATAATGCCGGTGCTGCCCATGCCTATCGAGCCCCCGGCGAGTTCGCATCCGGCGACGGCGGGGTGACCGGCTGTGAAGTCGAGCTCACAAATGGCGCGTTGGAACCGAGGAAAAGGTCGCGCTGCTCGGTCCACAGGCGCAGACAGCCGCTGTCGCGCAGCGCTCCCTCACCGAGCACCTGGCAACGGCGAAGCCCCTCGCGGAGCGGGCTCTGCGACGTTGCCGGCGCCTCGAGCACTGCTGCGCCCGGCTTGTCATCCTTGCGGGTCATCTCGACAGCTGTCGCGGCGACTGCGATGGCGACGAAGATGACGGCGATGATGCGAGCAAGGGTCTTGCCATCCACTGTGGTAATCCTCAGCGGTTGAACATGGAGGCATTGCCGGCCTGGTAACCGGAGCCGGGGGCGAGGAAGCGGCGGCGCTGCTCGCGCCCCTGTTCCGCAGCAGCCGCACGTTCGGCTTCTGTCAGCGCCTGGGCACGACCATTGGCGGCGACGACTGCGGTAAGGTCAGCGAGCTGTTGGGCCTGGAGCGCAAGGAGCTGGTTGCTGGCTTGGGTTGCCTGGAGCGCACCCGTCGCTGACTGACTGGCGCCGACCAGAGCGGACATTTGCGCGCGATTGGTTTCGATGTTGCCGACGACGCCAGCCTGTACGCGCATGGCGTCCTGAAGACCGCCAACGGTGTTCTGCCAACGCGAGCGCGCATCCGCGACAAGCTGCTGGTCGGTAGCTGATAGCGAGACGCTCCCGTATTTCTGCTGGAATACCTTGTCGACCTGCTGGACGTCGAAGGCGATGTTCCGCGCCTGGTTGAGGAGCTGTTGGGTGCGCTGCACCGACTGCTGCAGTTGTTGAAGCGAGGAGAAAGGCAAGCTCGCGAGATTGCGGGCCTGGTTGATCAGCATCTGGGCTTCGTTCTGGAGCGAGGTGATCTGATTGGTGATCTGCTGGAGCGATCTCGCTGCCGTCAGCACATTCTGAACGTAGTTCGACGGATCGAAAACGATGAACGCATGTGCCGGTGTAACAGGGATGAACGAGACTGCGAGCGGCGGAGCGAGCATGGCCGCGGCGAGCACAAGGACGCGCAAACGGGACTTGAGGGTAGTCATAACTGGGGCTCCTCTTCAGCTTGTGGGATGGGAGTGGGCAGGTTGGGGATGAGGTGCACGGCCCAGGCAACGTTTCGCGCGCGCAGCCAGGCCGCCAGGAAGCCGTCGCGACCGTGCTCGGCGACCACACTGGCGATCAGGGCCTGGTCGGTTTTCGACGATGCGGCGCAAAGCGCGAGGCCAACTTCGGACAGGCCGAGTTCGAAGAGACGGTTGCCGCGCCGGGACTGGCAGTAGTAGTCGCGCTTAGGCGTCGCGCGCGCCAGGATTTCGATCTGGCGGTCGTTAAGACCGAAGCGCTGATAGATCGCCGTGATCTGCGGCTCAATCGCGCGCTCATTGGGCAGAAGAAGGCGGGTCGGACAGCTCTCGATGATCGCCGGCGCGATATTGGAGTTGTCGATGTCGGACAGCGACTGAGTGGCGAAGACGACGCTCGCGTTCTTCTTGCGCAGCGTCTTCAGCCATTCCCGAAGCTGGGTCGCAAAGCCTTCATCATCGAGCGCCAGCCAGCCCTCGTCGATGATGAGCAGCGTCGGGCGCCCGTCGAAGCGGTCGCCGATGCGATGGAACAAATAGGCAAGCACGGCAGGAGCAGCGCCTGTCCCGACAAGGCCCTCAATCTCGAAGGCCTGCACGTCGGCGGATCCAAGATGCTCGGCCTCGGCATCAAGCAGGCGGCCGTAAGGACCGCCGACGCAAAACGGACGGAGAGCCTGTTTCAGATCGTTGGATTGCAACAGCACAGCCAAGCCGGTGATCGTACGTTCCTCGACCGGCGCGGAAGACAGCGAGGTCAGCGCGGTCCAGATATGCTCCTTGGCATCCGGGGTGATCGGAATGCCTTCACGGGCAAGGATCGCAAGGACCCAGTCGGCCGCCCAGGCGCGCTCATAGGTGTCGTGGATGCGCGCGAATGGCTGGAGCGAAACGGAAGCCTTGCTCCCCTCGGTGAGCCCGCCCCCAAGATCGTGCCAGTCACCACCCATCGCGAGTGCAGCGGCGCGGATCGAGCCGCCGAAGTCGAAGGCGAAGACCTGGTTGTGCGCATAGCGACGGAACTGCAGGGCCATCAGCGCAAGCAGCACGGATTTTCCCGCGCCGGTGGGACCGACGATGAGGGTGTGGCCTACATCACCAACATGCAGCGACAACCGGAACGGGTTCGAGCCCTCGGTCTTGCCGTATAGCAAGGGAGGACTGCCGAGGTGCTCGTCCCGTTCCGGCCCCGCCCACACGGCGGAGAGGGGTATCATGTGGGCGAGATTGAGTGTCGAAATTGGTGGCTGGCGGACATTGGCGTAGGCATGTCCGGGCAACGAACCCAGCCATGAGTCGACGGCATTGACCGTTTCCACCATGGCGGTGAAGTCGCGACCCTGAATGACTTTCTCGACGAGGCGCAGTTTCTCTTGCGCCACGCGCGGGTCGACATCCCAGACCGTGACGGTCGCGGTAACATAGGCCATGCCCGATACGTCGGCGCCGAGTTCCTGCAAGGCCATGTCTGCATCGGCCGACTTGTTGGCGGCGTCCGTGTCGACGAGCACGGAGGCCTCGTTTGTCATCACCTCCTTCAGGATCGCGGCGATCGACTTGCGCTTGGCGAACCATTGCCGCCGGATCTTTGTCAAAAGCTTTGTGGCATCGGTCTTGTCGAGCAGGATCGCCCGCGTCGACCATCGATATGAAAAGGCGAGCCGGTTCAGATCATCAAGCAGACCTGGCGTCGTCGCAGTCGGAAAGCCCACTATGGTGAGCACGCGAAGATGCTGGTCGCCAAGGCGCGGCTCAAGCCCGCCGGTCAGTGGCAGGTCGGCCAGTAGCGCATCAAGATAGATCGGAGTCTCGGGGACGCGAACGCGGTGGCGCTTGGTCGATACCGTCGAGTGCAGGTAGGTCAGCGCCTCGCTGTCATCGAGCCACTGGCATTCCGGCATAAAGCCATCGAGCAGGGAGAGCACGCGTTCGGTGCGGTCGACAAAGGCGCGCAGGATTTCCCCGGCATCCACGCCAGATTGTTCGCTGCCCTCGTAAAGCCACTTCTCGGCACGTGCGGTGTCGTCGAGCGGGGGCAGATAGAGGAAGGTGAGGAAGTAGCTCGATACGAAATGAACCCCTTCCTCCTCGAAGTCGGCTTTGCGCTCGGCGTCGACCAGGTGAGAGGCGGGATCGGGGAACTGGCTCTCGGGATAGGTCGCCGCCTCGTGGCGCTGCGCCTCGACGAAGATGCTCCAGCCCGAGCCAAGGCGGCGGAAGGCATTGTTGATGCGGGAGGCCACCGCGACGAGCTCGGCCGCGACGGCGGAATCGAGATCCGGCCCCCGGAATGCGGCAGTGCGCTGAAGGCTCCCATCCTTGTTGAGCACTACCCCTTTCGCGACGAGCGCAGCCCAAGGCAGGTAGTCGGCAAGGCGGCTGGCGGTGCGGCGGAATTCAGCAAGGTTCATCATCACCGCGCCCTCAAACCGACAGATGAGCGGGAATACGCAGATGCCGGCGCCCGACTTCCATGAACAGCGGATCGCGTTTCGCAGCCCAAACGGCTGTGAAGTGTCCGAGCACCCAGATGATGAGGCCGACCAGCCAAAGGCGCAGGCCAAGGCCTACAGCACCGGCCAGCGTGCCGTTCAGAATGGCGATGGAACGCGGCGCGCCGCCGAGCAGGATGTGCTCGGTCAATGCCCTGTGGACCGCGACGGTGAACCCCGGCACGATATCGAGGTGTTCGAGCGAGGTCGCCATCAGATCAGTGCCCCGCCGCCGAAGGAAAAGAACGACAGAAAGAAGCTCGACGCCGCGAAGGCGATCGACAGGCCGAAGACGATCTGGATCAGCCGCCGGAACCCGCCGGAGGTATCGCCAAAGGCAAGCGTCAGCCCCGTGACGATGATGATGATGACGGCGATGATCTTGGAGACCGGGCCTTCGATCGACTGAAGGATCTTCTCCAATGGCTGCTCCCACGGCATCGACGAGCCGGCTGCATTGGCAGCGGGGACGACAATGGCGCTGACGATGAGCGTTGTGGCGGCAGTAACCAGGTACTGGCGTGAAAGCTTGCGGATCATGAACCGTCTCCTGTGTTGTCCGGGGTGGCCTGCGAGATGCGATAATCGCCATCGGGTCCAAGCCCTTGGACGCGAGCGAGTTCGGTGAGCCGCCGTGCGGGGCCGCGACCTGACAGCACGGCAACGATATCGATGGTTTCGGCAATCAGCGCGCGTGGGACGGTGACGACGGCTTCCTGGATGAGCTGCTCGAGACGGCGTAGTGCTCCAATGCCCGAGCCGGCATGAATGGTGCCGATGCCGCCGGGATGTCCTGTGCCCCATGCCTTCAGGAGGTCGAGGGCCTCGGCGCCGCGCACTTCGCCGATAGGGATGCGGTCTGGCCGCAGTCGCAGCGAGGAGCGGACCAGGTCGGAAAGCGTAGCGACGCCGTCCTTGGTGCGCATGGCGACAAGGTTGGGCGCCGCGCATTGCAGTTCGCGCGTGTCTTCGATGATGATGACGCGATCGGCACTCCTTGCCACCTCGGCGAGCAAGGCATTGGTCAATGTCGTCTTGCCGGAGGATGTACCGCCGGCGATCAGGATGTTGGCGCGGGTGGTGACCGCGGCACGCAAGGTCGCCGCCTGCTCGATGGCCATGATACCTGCAGCGACATAGTCATCGAGTGTGAAGACTGCGACAGCGGGCTTGCGGATCGCAAAGGCAGGTGCTGAAACGACGGGCGGCAGCAGACCTTCGAAGCGTTCGCCGGTTTCGGGCAGTTCAGCAGAGACCCGCGGAGAGCGAGGATGCACCTCCGCACCCACGTGATGGGCTACCAAGCGCACGATGCGTTCGCCGTCAGCGGCAGACAGCGTCTCTTGCGTCTCGGCCAAACCGTTGGTGAGACGATCCACCCAGATACGGCCATCAGGGTTCAGCATGACTTCGACGACAGCGGGGTCGTCCAGGAACCGGCTTATGGCGACCCCGAGCGCTGTGCGCAGCATGCGCGAACTGCGCGCGCGGCCTTCGGGATTGTTGTGTGGAACCACGCTTCTGTCCCCGTTTCAGGCGGGAACAGCTCAGACCGTTCCCGCTCGGGGATGATCAAGAGAACCAGAAATCTGGCCGGTTCAACAAGTTTCCGTTCCGGTCGTACTGTGGCGTGCAAATACAGGCGGGCGGCGGCGCAGCCGCTGCCGTCCTCCGGATCCAGAACGCTTCCGAGATCGAACTTGAGCCGCAGGAGCGGTAGAGCGAGCCGGCTCAGCCACCTGGATCATCGACTATCGCGGCGTCTGATTGGCCAAAGCTCTTTGCGGGGCTCCATGCTGGTGTTCGCCGTTGCGATTCGCCCGCAGTTTCCTCCGTCCGTGCGGCACATGGGCCTTGGCTGAAACCAAGATCAGCGGTTCGGTTGCGCGGAACGCACAGCAGCCGTATTGAACAGCCTATTGCACAATACCCTAATTTTGGTGCAGCATAATAACCTAATTATAGAGAAGCATAATTCCCTAATGAAAGCGCGACGTAAAACCTAACAGTTGCGCAGCACGAAAACCTGAGGGCCTCAAAATGGCACTGCCTCATGAGAAGCTGGCCGAGGCGCTCGCCGCTCTCAAGGTGCTTCAGGATCGGCATATCGTCGCCATTCGCTCAACCGAACTATCCCGTACCCACCGCGAGCGGCTTCTCAAGAACGGCTTCCTGCAGGAAGTCATGAAAGGCTGGTACGTGCCGTCCAATCCCAACCAGCGTCAGGGTGAGACAACGGGCTGGTACGCCTCGTTCTGGGATTTTTGCGCCAACTATCTGAATGACCGCTTCGGCAAGGATTGGTGCGTTGCCCCCGAACCTTCTCTCTCCTTTCATGCAGGCAATCGGACGGTGCCGGGACAATTGCGGGTGCGATCCCCGACCGGAGGCAACAAACCCACCGAGCTTTTGCACGGCACATCGATTTTCGACATCCGGGCCAGCATGCCGGCTGCCCGCGACATCGCCGGGATCGACGGCCTTCGCCTCTACACCTTGCCGGCGGCGCTTGTCGAAGCCTCCCCCACTTTCTTCTCGCAGAAGCCGACCGACGCGCGGACGGCGCTGACGATGGTCTCGGATGCATCGGAAATTCTCGCGCGACTTCTTGAAGGAGGTCACAGCACCATTGCTGGTCGCCTGGCGGGCGCATTTCGCAATATTGGCCGCGAACGGATAGCAGATGACGTTATCCGCAGCATGCAGGCTGCCGGTTACACGGTTCGTGAGACCGACCCGTTCGATACACGGCTTGAGTTGTCCTTGCCGCGCCGCGAAACTTCACCCTATGCCGGGCGGATCAGATTGATGTGGCAGGAGATGCGCGGCAGGGTCATCGACAATTTCCCGGAGGCGCCCGGCCGTCCGAACGATGTCGCTGACTATCTTCGGCGCGTTGATGACATCTATGTCACCGATGCATATCACTCGCTTTCCATCGAAGGCTACCGGGTCAGCCCCGAGTTGATAGATCGGCTCCGCAGTGGCAACTGGAACCCCGACGGCGACCCGCAAGACGGTGAACATCGCGACGCACTCGCGGCGCGTGGTTACTACCAAGCCTTCGAAGCGGTGAAGCGCAGCGTTGGATCAGTGCTGGCCAATGAAAATCCCGGCCGCGTCGTCGATGACGATCATGGACAATGGTACCGCGAGCTATTCGCTCCCAGCGTTGCGGCCGGTATCGTCAAGCCCGGCGATCTGGCTGGCTACCGCAGCGATCGCGTATTCATCCGCAACTCCATGCATGTCCCGCTGTCGCCCAATGCCGTTCGGGATGCGATGCCCGTCTTCTTCGAGATGCTCGAGGCAGAAGAGCAACCGGGGGTGCGGGTGGTCCTCGGCCATTTCATTTTTGTCTATGTCCATCCCTACATGGACGGGAACGGTCGCATAGGGCGGTTCCTGATGAACGTCATGATGGCAGCGGGCGGCTATCCCTGGACTATCATTCCCGTGCAACGCCGCGCTGCATACATGGCCGCCCTTGAGCGGGCCAGTGTCCACCAAGACATTGTGCCGTTCAGTCGCTTTCTAAGTGAATTGGCAGATCAAAGCATGTCGGGGAAGACAGCCGCGACCTTGCCCAGCGGCTAGACGATCATTCGCCCCGAAAATGGCAGCTTGCGTAAACAATGGATCATGTTCCGGTGGCGACGGCATGCCCTTGTCGTCAAGAACCTGCGACCCCATCGTCGCGAACGAGCGGGTTGGCCAGCAAAAGCCCGGATTTCCGCCATTTCTTGTGACGCCCAACGGCCTTTGTTCGCGTTTGTTTCCAGCGATTCTGTGGGGTAACTGTGGGGCAGTCGGAACCGTTCTGCTTTTGTGCCATGGGCATCCTGAGGTCAAGACCCAGTCGCTCATGGTTGTTCTCCGTTCGAGGCTTGGGCCCGGCGTCCAGTCGTGAGCCTGTACTTCCATCCTATCGGGGAACAACCACCCGCTCTTCAATATGTGACCGCTTCCGGCTCCAGGGAAGATCGATCCGAATCCTTGGGCAATGCATCGTCATACTCAAAGAGGATCGTCTCCGTGCCGCGGTTGCGATTGGTCTTCGCCAGCCCAACCGGACGCGTGCGCCCGCCAAGATCGATATGGACTTCGAAGTCAGCCATCTCGGAGCGTCCCGCCTGACCGCCAAAGGTGAACGTGCTTGGGTAGTTCAGCGCTGGCCAGTGCCTGCCCGACCTTATCGTTGCCGATATCGGCAACCTGACTCAGACCATCAAGCAGGCCGAGTGCCTGAAGGGCGCCGGCGTAAATATCGACGCTAACGTTGGTCTCGCCGGCTTGGACCTGTTGTAGCGTCGAGCCCGAGGTGAAGGCGCGCTCCGCTAACTACGGCCATCGGAAGCATGCGGCGCCGGCGGGCATCGTGGATATCTGCTCCCAGCTTGCGCAGGGCGCGCCCAACAGCGGCTGGAGGATTGTGAGGAGTAGGCATCGGACACCTTCGCACCACATATCGGCTAAAAATGTAGCACGAAAATTACAATTTCTCTGGATGTGCCAGTGCGCATTCTCAACTCGTCTGGAAGCTCACGTGAGACCAGGGCATTCGCAAATCCCTCCAACGCCTGTGCCGCTATCGTAGTGCTTGCGGAAGCTATACTGTTTTTTTGGGCACGTTTCGCGGACGCGACTTGGAGACGATCGCCCGGGTGGCTTCGGCCTGAAAATCGGGGTGATGGTGCCCATAGGTCTCGATCAGCATTTCGACTGTCATGCCGAGAAAGCCAGCGGCCGCCCACCGGTCGGTACCCTGCTGCATCAGCCAGGTCGCGGCTGTGTGGCGGAAGACGTGCGGCGTGATGTCAGTGCGGAACACGCGCCGCATGCTACCGTCAGGTGCTGCAACGTAGTCATACCACCCAAGCCCGGCCGCCTTAACCACCGAGTGAAAGGCTTTCTTGATCGAGCGCACTGGTTTGCCGTTCCACTCCACGACGTAGTCGTGCGCGATCATGCGGCCGATGCTTGCGCTCTTCCCGCGGCCCTTGGTCTTGATCTCCAACGGCGTTGCCGCCCAGCGACGCACATGCGCAAGCAGCCGCTCGGGCAACCTGACCGGTGGTTGTCGCTTTTTCGTCTCGCGGCGGCGGGCGGCGCAGCGGTAGAAAATGCCATATTCGAGGTCGACATATCCGGCGCCCTCTGTTGGCCGGATGGCCGCTCCGCAGATCGCGGCCGATCGGGTGCCGGTGTATAGAGCAACCAACATGAATCGCGCGACGTGACGTGCGGTGCAACGATCGCTTGGCTTACCCTTCCATGATTGGCGCATGCGCCATGCAGCGCGCAGTAGGGCGGCTGCTTCGTCGCGTGTCAGCGAACGGCAGCGCGGTACAGGCTTCGCTGGCAGAACGATCGCAGGTGCGGACGTTATATAGCCCTCACGGTGATAGTTGTTCAGCGCCGCGCGCAGATCCTCCAACTGACGTCTGGCAGCAGCGCCATTGCCGTGCACCTTGGCGTAGTCGCGACAGACCTTGCCATTGATGTCGCCGATTTTCGTGTCGCCGAACCACCTTAGCACAACGATCAGCCGTTCGGCGGTTTCCTTTGGCTTGGCGTGTGAGGGCGCGACGTCAGTAAGATAAACGCTAACGGCGTCGGCTATCGGGACGGCGGCCGGATCACGACCGCACTCGCGGGCCGGCCGGTATTTCTCGACGATGTGTTGGGCGAGCCGTTTCTCAGCGCGTCCGCGGTCGCCAGTGCTACCGCAAGCGCTGATGAAGGTTGCGCCATCGCGGATGAACCAGCCAGCTCCGTTGCGCAGGCTGCCGTCCGCCCTTCTGCTTTCGGCGCGCCAGACCAGGCGCGCCCCTTTCGCCGTCCGCGGCATAGCTCTCTCATCTTAGCGATTGCTGCCAAAGTCACGTATTCCTTGCCTGCGATCAGCTCTGTCTGAAGGCGGCCAGCATCTCGTTCTTTTCGCAAACCTGCCGCGCCCATAGAGCCATCCGGAAAGGCGATCTCGGCAGCAACGTTGAGGCGGAGCGGCATATTGTCGTCCAGCTGCTCTGGAATGCTCATTGCATGCCTCTTGTTTGACGCCGGATAACAAACTCGGCGTCATCGCTTGGTGTTTGAGCCTCTCAGATGATCCGGCACTGGCCAGACAGTTGCCCGACGTGACCGAAATTCTTCGCCAGTGAGCGCAGGATCCATTGATATCAAGCATCTGAAGCATAGCTGGCATTATCCCGAGGTCATTGGCACCCCCAGCTTGAAAAGTACGCACCTAAGAGCCGTATGTGAACGGCACTAGACCTCTTATGCGGTGATTAGGACACTCTGGCGCAAAAACGGCGGTGTATAGGGCAGGAAGAATTTATGAAAATTGCGCTGCCGTTCGATTCTGCGACCGTTTGAACCCACCTGGAACGATGGTGAAACGATCTTCTTGCCTGACGTTGGATTCGGCATCGTTCTGCCTCAGGCTGGCCAACGTTCTGACCAGAGTTTTAAAAAAATTGGTCAGTAGCCAGCCAAGATACGAGGCAGCAAAATACCCGCCTTCGAACGTCGTCACTCGGGCGGGACGCGCTCTGATCGGCCAATAAGACGGTTCACGAAGATAGCGCCAATGAGTTGCTCGTAGGTTGCGGCGTCGGCGCTGGCCGGAGATGCCGGACTGGATAAAGGTCGACCGGTAGCTCCTGCAGACCACGCCCTTGCCAAGAGCCTCCCACGACGGAAAGCCGCGCTTATGAATGCAGGGCGGGTCCCAGGTGGGGTGGCGCCGGATCAAAGCGTTGCGCCCTCTTGAAGAAAGCGGGCCCCATAAAAGTGAGAGTGTGGATTGGGTTTTCCACGACGGGTCGAAAGCTGGGGAGAGTGCTCCAGCGCCTGTCGCGGAGAAATCACGATGTCCAATCACCATCACCGACGCGGAGCCGCCGCCGGCCGGGCGAACCTCTATGGCGATATAACCGACAAGATCATCTCGGAGTTGGAGGCGGGTCGGCTTCCTTGGGTTCAGCCATGGGGGAGCGCGGCAGCCAAGGCGCCGCTTTCGCTGCCCCGGAACGCCAGCACCGGCAGGGCATATAGCGGCATCAATGTGCTTATCCTCTGGGGTGCTGTCGTCGAGCAGGGCTATACGGCCCAAAGCTGGCTGACTTTCCGTCAGGCCCTTGCGCTCGGCGGTAATGTTCGGAAGGGCGAGCACGGCACAACCGTCGTGTATGCCGATCGCTTTGTTCCTGACGATGAGAAGAAACGCGCCAGAGATACTGGCGAAGACGCCCGGGCCGTTCCATTCCTTAAGCGGTTCACTGTGTTCAACGCCGAGCAATGTGAAGGTTTGCCGGCAGACATCGCGGTTTGCCCGCTACCGGATCCGGCCCTGATCGAGCCACGGGTCGAAGCCCTGATCAAAGCCACAGGCATCGATTTCCGCATCGGTGGCGACCGAGCCTATTACTCGCCAACCCAGGACCGCGTTCAAGTACCGCCGCCTCAAGCCTACTTCGAGCCTATCAACTGGCATCGCACGGCGCTGCATGAACTTGGCCATGCCACGGGCCATCCCTCACGTCTTGCTCGCGACTTTTCCGGCTCCTTTGGAACCAGAAAGTATGCGTTCGAGGAACTGGTGGCAGAGATCAGCGCCGCCTTCTCGTGCGCTGCTATGGGTATCGTTCCGACCGTGCGGCATGCCGACTACATCGGATCCTGGCTGGAGGTATTGCGGGAGGACAATCGCGCAGTGGTGCGCGCCGCCAGCCTGGCCGGCAAGGCGGCCGACTGGCTGCTTTGCCATCTGCCAGAAGAAGTCGCGCAGCCTATCGAGGCGGATGCCGATCAAAACAGGAGGGCAGCCTGATGTCGCGGCGCGATCTCTCCGAACTGGCTTCCTGTCTCGGCCGACAGGCCGAGGCAGTGTGCCGACGCTATCTTTCCAATGGTCGTCGCGTAGGGCGGTATTGGGTGGTTGGCGATGCTCGCAACACGTCGGGGCGCTCCATGTTTGTGCGCCTCAAGGGACCGGATTTCGGTAAGGGCGCGGCGGGCAAGTGGACCGACGCCGCCACCGGCGAGCACGGTGACCTGCTGGACGTCATTCGCGAATCACTTGGCTTGGTCGACTTCAGGGACGTTGCCGATGAGGCGCGCAGTTTTTTGTCGATGCCTCAGCTAACGCCCGGTCCAGCCGAACGCCAAAGGCGAGCACCTCGCGCTGTAGCAGGCTCTACCGAAGCGGCGAGACGGCTGGTTGCCATGTCGCAGCCCACCTCCCGGACACTTGTCGAGGCGTATTTGCGGGCACGCGGTATAACGGCCTTCCACGAAACTGGCAGCCTCCGCTTTCATCCGCGCTGCTACTATCGGCCAGACGAGGACGGCCCGACCGAAACCTGGCCTGCGATGATCGCGGCCGTTACCGACCTCAACGGGAAACTCACCGGCGCACACCGTACCTGGCTCGATCCGAACGGTTTCAATGAGACCAGTCTCGGCCGAGCTCCAATCGACACGCCGAGGCGAGCCCTGGGCGAACTGTTGGGGCACGCGGTCCGCTTCGGCGTCGGCTGCGACGTGATGACTGCCGGCGAAGGCATCGAGACCATGTTGTCGCAACGCACGGTGCTGCCCGCCATGCCGGCAATCGCAGCCCTGTCCGCGGGACATCTGTCAGCCATCCTTTTTCCTGACACGCTGCGGCGTCTTTACATCGCCCGCGACAACGATCCGGCGGGCAATGGGGCAATGGCGACCCTCATGGAACGCGCCAGCTCGGCCGGGATCGAGGCGATCGTGCTGACGCCGCAACTCGGCGACTTCAACGAGGATCTGCGTCTGCTCGGTCCCGATGCCCTCAGGGCAACCTTGCGGGTTCAGATCGCACCGCAGGATGTAGCCCGTTTCATGGTGCTCTCGGCCTGACGGAGCGACAGGCGGCATGCCGCCGTCGTTGCGCTCATGGCGTCTCCTTCGTCGGGAAAGGACCAGCCCACGGCCTTCCAGAGGGCGATCGGGCGACAGCCGGTCCGGACCGGCAATGGCTTCGCCTGGCTATTTTCCGGCGGCTCTTTTCCACCCCATGCGGCGGGCCGCATGGGACCCCGTCTTCGGGCCTTTCCATCGCGAAGCAAAATAGCCAGGCTTCGCCATCCTCCACTCCCGTTCCGGCCCTGCGCTGATGCTGCGGGTGCAAGTCCGGACCGTCCGCCGCCTTCGTCGCCATGAAGGCCGCGATGGGCGCGACCGATCCGCCGAAGGAAGCCGCCATGAGCAACCAGCACGACACCGACTTCGAACCGCAACACGCATCGTCCTCAACCGATCACGTCCTCCAGGAACTCCAGCTCTACGGTTACCGTCCGTTCGAAGACGAACCAGATCCGCGATCGCTTCCGGATGTCCATGTCATCGCAGCCAGCATCGCCGACATTTTCGACGCCCTGGTAGTGGCGCTGTCCGACACGCGCCTTGAGCCCGACCTTGAGGAACTGCTTTGGGGCACAGTAAACCTGTTCCATCGCGCAACCGATCGGATCGAACACGAACTCGATGACAACGAACTCTCCCAGCGGCGCCTGCAGCGCGAACAGGACGGCTCCGAGGTCAAATCCTTGGAGTTGGAGCTCCTTACCGCTCAGGGACAGACGTTCATCGAACGCCGCAACGCATTCGAGCTGATGCGCGACCAGGCCGCCGAGCACTTCGAGCGCCACACCCACTCGATCTGGCGTCCACGTACCGGCTCCATGGTCAACCACCGCAACCTGACAGCTGCGATGATCGACAGCCGCAAGTTCCTCGCCGCCAAGAAGCACGCTGACAATCAGGTCTTCCTGCCACCTGGCCCGAAGGTGGTCTTCACCGGCGGCCTCGACTTCAACGACTACGCTCTGATCTGGGCAAAGCTCGACCAGGCCCGTGCCAAGCATCCGGACATGGTGCTGTTGCATGGCGGCTCGCCGAAGGGCGCCGAGTTGATCGCCGCGAAATGGGCCGACAATCGCAAGGTGCCTCAGATCGCCTTCAAGCCCGACTGGGCAAAGCATGCCATGGCCGCCCCCTTCAAACGCAACGACGCGATGCTAGACGCAATGCCGATCGGCGTTATCGTCTACCCAGGCACGGGCATTCAGGACAATCTCGCAGACAAGGCCCGCAGGCTCGGTATCCCGGTATATCGATTTGAGTCGGGCGGTGCATGAGCGCCACCCACTTCAGGAGCCGGACCGACCCAGCAACCTCGGCAATGACGTGGCGGTCGAGATCGCAGCCTAATCTAGTCCGGCCAAGCCCTCGTATCGGCAAGCCCGAAGGCGCTTCGAATACTATGCAGCCGGATGGCAAAGCGGTTTGCAACAATTCTGAATTAGCTGTATTTTACAGCAACTCTGTAAAATAGGAATGGCTCATGCCACGATTTGACAACTCCTACTCGACCAGCGACCTCTCCCGAAAGTCAGGCGACATCATCGCCGAAGCGCTCCGGCATCCGGTGGCGATTACCCAGCGCAACAAACTACGTCTGGTATTGCTCAACATCGAAGATTACCAGCGCCTGCTGCGGCAATCCGATCATCGGATGTCGGGAACAATTGACACAATGTCAGATGCCCTGTTCAGCGAATTCGAGAATGCCGTCGACAGTTATGCTCAAGATGACGAAGGCGGTCGGTCTTGAACTACGACCTGATCCTGACTGCGACCGTCATCCGCTACCCATACCTGTGGGCACGGCAAGCGAATGCTGTGAGACCGAGGGGCGCAAGCAACGGCCCGTAGCCGTCGGCGTGCGTCTCGCACGACCCGACGGCGATCTGATCCTCTTCTTTCCCATCACGACCAAGCAGCCTGAACCTAGCCGTTACAGCGTCGAAATTCCCGCCATAGAGAAGCGGCGAGCTGGCCTCGATCAGGATCTCCGCCTCTGGATCATTCTCGACGAGTTCAATACCGACATCGTCGGACGGTCGTTCTACCTTGAACCCGATCCTCCAATTGGCCGTTTCAGCAAGGCATTCTTCCTGCCGCTGTTGCGCGAATTCATTGCTCGGCGAAAATCATTTACGGAAGTGAGCCGCTTCCGATAGCCCGCATCCGGATTGAGCCGACGAAACGATGGGGCACTTCATTCATCGTTGCTTGGCACGGCGACGGAGGACCGCGGGCATGGAACGCTACCTCTCTTCAAACGCTTGCAGGCACGTCGAGCAGTGCACGATCGGCGCAAACCCCTTTGGAACGCGCACGTCGGAATGATGAGGGAAGTGGCAGCCGAAAAGCCGCAGCCGGACACCTCACGATGAGGATGCCTCGTATGTTGGCAGCCCAGTTCAGTGACGCGAGTGCAAGGGATCGGATGCATTGAGAGCGGACGATCGGCTGGGTACCCGCTTGCCGGTTGGTGACGGTTGCGTTGAGGGCGCCATGGCGGATCACCCTGATCCTGGTCCAGTAAGCGCACCCAAGCGGTCTCATTGATGGGTGTATCTGGCCGAAGGACGGCTTCGCCTCGATCGCCTTCGACGCAACGGCGTGTGACAGCTTTCTTCCCCTGACGGCTGCGCCGTCATTCCTCGCGAAGCAACAAAGTCGTCCCGCGCCGTCCTCCGCTGACGCTTCGGCCCAAGGGTGCGTCGGCGATCGCCTCCGGCCTATCGATCACCATCGAGACCGCAATGGTGCGGGCTCGAGACAGACAGGATCAAGGAGAAATGCAATGGCTACGATCGGCAGCTTCAAGAAGTCCGGCAACAACGAGTTCGCTGGCGAAATCGTCACCCTCAGCGTCCAGGCCCGCGGCGTCCGCATCGTCCCCGAAAACCGCGCCAACGGCGAAAACGCTCCCAGCCACCGGGTCTTCGTCGGCCGAGTAGAGATCGGCGCAGCCTGGGCCAAGCAGTCCAACGAGGGTCGCAACTATCTGGGCCTCAAGCTCGACGATCCGAGCTTCACCGCCCCGATCTTCGCAAACCTCTTCGACGACGAAGACGGTGAAGGCTACAGCCTGATCTGGTCCCGCCCGAGCCGCCGCAACGCAGAATAGGAGGCAAAACCAGGTTCCGCTCGGGCCAACCGGGCGGAACCTCAAGTGACAACTGGAGTGCGGCGCACAGCCGGAGCGATGCCAGCACAGTATCGCGGGACGCTCTTTGAGCTCGTCCACCGACCAGGCGACATCTGTAAAATTCGTGTTGTAGGCCTCGCTTGTTGGGGAATGAAAATCATGATCGAGCCGTTCGACGACACCGCTCCCACGGGGGACAAACTCACAGACTATGATCGCAGCCACGTTAAGCTCTATATGCGCTTGTTCGACGCCGATGCCGACGGTGCCGATTGGCGTGAGGTGGTCAAAGTTCTCTTCGGCATCGATCCGGCCAAGGAGCCGCAGCGCGCTCGACATGTTCACGATAACCACTTGGCGCGGGCGCGCTGGATGACGCGCAATGGTTACCGCCACCTTCTGCGCCAAAAATGACACC
This sequence comes from Mesorhizobium sp., assembly GCA_004020545.1. Taxonomy (GTDB): domain Bacteria; phylum Pseudomonadota; class Alphaproteobacteria; order Rhizobiales; family Rhizobiaceae; genus Mesorhizobium. The sequence continues at coordinate 50,554 of SAQE01000010.1, forward strand.
TAGCGAATATTTCCAGGATGATGCTTTTTCAGCATCACTCGATGCCTCTTAGGGGTCTTCTGCCAGTCACCAGAGTGGGGAATCGATTCGTGCACAACTTGCAGTTTAGCGAGGAGCTGCACGATGAAGCCCGACACGTCGCGTTGGCGAGACAACAGCAGCTACGAGTTCTTCGACGACCTGCCAATCGAAGGTCTGGCCTGGGAGTGTCTGCGCCGCTCAGACTCTTATCAGCGGCATTATCTGGCCCTTGTGCGTGAGGGAATTGAAAGGGATCCCTTCCCAACCGAAGCCCAGAAACGCTGGGGGTTGCGATTTCGCGGCCCGACCCGATCTGTCCGCATTGATGCAAGACGTTCTGTGGTCACCTCTCGCCAACCCCGCAGTGATGACCCTGATGGCATCGCCAGACTTCCTGTCAGGCGAATCTTCCACAGCCTCCATTGAGGTTGGCATACAGCACGAGAGCCCACAGGGATTTCATGCCATCCACGATAGTAGGATCGCGACACAGCTACTCCTGCTTCCGGGCAGCGCGGCGAGCCGTTCCCTCACGGCCCTGATCCCGCTCGATCCCCAAACGCTCGGACGGGTCGAGGCCCTCGTTCGTTTCTGGCGCTCCTGTCATGGGCGGCCCGTGCCGCCGGATACACGAATGACAATTCAGCAGAGGCGCCGCCTGCGCCTCATGATGAAGGCCGCCGATGGCCGCAAGAACGGCGCCAGCTACCGTGAAATCGCGACTGCTTTCTATGGGACAGGGCGTGTTGCCTCCAATCCGTGGAAAACCTCGTCCCTTCGCGACACCGTGATCGGTCTCGTCAAGGGCGGCGGCGCCATGATTTGCGGCGGCTATATGCAACTCTTGCGCCACCGCAGCCGGGCCTAAAGCGCGTCGCGATCTTTCAGATTCGCTCATGCGCTTCAGGTTTCTGATTTTACGCAAGTCTTTGTCCCGAAACCGGTTTCCACTTTTTTGGAGACATGCTTTAGCGCCCTTGGGGTGGCAATATCAGGCCCCCCAATCTTCCCCATCCCTCACGAAACCTCCTTTCCGCCACCGTGATCGCCGTCCACCGCTGAGCGCCAGCGGTTCACCAAAGCCCCACGGAGGCCCGACAAATGCGACCTGATCTAGCCGTTTTGCCGCCGCGCTTTCTGCGCACCAAGGAAGCGGCCGAGTTCCTCAGCCTGTCGTCGCGCACGCTCGAAAAACACCGCACTTACGGCACTGGTCCCGCCTATCGCAAACTTGGCGGCCGCGTCGTCTACGCCGTTGACGACCTCCAAGCCTGGGCTCAGCGCGGCGCGGTGACTTCGACTTCTGACCCGCGTGGCTCAGTGCTTCCCGCCAAGCGCCATCCCCCTGCAGCCTCCACGCCGACCGGGCGCTACGCGCGTTGAGCTGCGCTCAATCTGCGCAAAGAGCGCCGCAGATCCAACACACCGGCGCCAATCAACCATCACGTATCGCGGTCGTTTTCCGCAAGATCAGGACACAGGCCAATGGGCACTGTTGTTGACTTCCGTTCAGGCCGATCGGCGCCGGCCGCCATTGCCGGAGAAGGTTTAACTCATGTCGAGTTGACCTGGGTCGAGAAGAAGATCGAGCACTGGATCCGCTTCGGTTCGATCGCTCTTGAGAAGATACTCGATCGGCGCCGGCGCATCGTCTCCTTTCGTCCCGATGACATCTTCGCCTTCGTCCGATGGGCAGCAAACGACTGCGACACGATCGTCTCCCGCGTCGATATCGTGCGCGCGGTCGCCGAGGGCGAAGCCCATCAGACGCTGCCTTTCGTGCGGCCCGGCGGTGACATTCTGCTCACGGCTGAAGGCTTGCCCAAGGTCGAGCGCGTGCTGCACACGATCGATAGCATCGCGCAACTCGGCGTCGATCCAGGAGCGGTCTCGCCCGATCACTGGCGGCACGTCCACAACCGAATGACGGTTGGGCAGGCGCCTCGTACTTATACGCTGGACCTTCACCGAGCCTACCTCCTGCGTCGGCGGGTCCAGCCATGATGCGGTCAGCGATTTTGCTCGTGATGGCACTGGCGACCATGGGAGCGCTCTGCCCGGTTCTCAAGCCAGTCCCGCCGAAGTTTGTCTGGAACGCGTCGGCCAGCGCAGCGATTGGTCTTTATCGGATCGATGCCAGGGGACCGTTTGGAGCCGATGACCTGGTCGCCGTCGAGCCGCCTGCAACGCTTAAAACGTTCCTGGCTGACCGCGGCTACCTGCCGAAGGGCGTGCTGCTTTTAAAGCATATCCTTGCAGTTTCCGCTCAAACCGTTTGCCGGAACAAGTTCACGATTTCGGTCGATGGCTCTGACGTGGGCGTTGCGCTTGAACGCGACCGCGCAGGGCGTGAACTGCCAGGCTGGCAGGGCTGCCGACCCATCCCGGTCGACGCCGTTTTCCTCATGAACCGCCAGGTCCGCGACAGCTTCGATGGGCGCTACTTCGGCCTCATCTCCACCGATCACATCATTGGCCGCGCAGTCCCGCTGTGGACCGACGAGCAGGGCGACGGCCGCTTCCAATGGGGCGCTTCAGCGCGGTGAGCGCGTCACCGGCGGCGCCCTTTCGTGTCGCCCATTCGTCACAGCGCACATCAAAGACGGAGAAAGAACATGCCACAGATCGGAGAATTCGTCCGCCATCAGACCGGCTATTCTGGACGGATCCAGACGCTCAGTCTCAACCTTGAGGTCGCGATCGTCGCGGTTGAAGCGAGCGATGCGGACAATGCGCCCGACTATCGTGTACATGCCGACAGCGAAGACGGCGCCACGATCGGGGCCGGTTGGAAACACTCCAGCGAGAAGGCCGGCGAGTTCGTATCACTGCAGATCGACGACCCGACGTTCGCGCAGCCGATTCGCGCTTATCTGTTTCAGAACGGCGACGACAAGAAGTCCTGGTCTTTGCAATGGTCGCGCCAGCGCGACCGCGCCGAGAAGGACTAAGCGATGTCGGCGCGCCGTCGGCCAGCGGGCCAAGCGGGAACGCACGCGTTGCCTCGCGCGATCTGGCGCTCGGCCCTCATTCTGCTTGGCGGGCTTTGCATCACTTGCGTGGTTCCCGCCGCGGCGCCGGCGCAGAGCTCGTCGGCCGTCATGCCGCCGGCGCGCGGTCGTTACGATACTCACATCGCGGAAGCCGCGAAGCGCTTCCGCCTTCCGCCGACCTGGATCCGCGCCGTCCTTGGCGCCGAAAGCGCAGGCGACGAACGCGCCACATCGCGCAAGGGCGCCATGGGGCTGATGCAGATCGTGCCCAACACCTGGTCCGACCTGCGCGTTCGCTACCATCTCGGCGCCGATCCCTACGACCCGCACGACAATATCATCGCTGGCTCGGCCTATATCCGCGAATTGGTTGATCACTACGGATCGCCCGGCTGGATTGCCGCCTACAATGCTGGCCCTCGGCGCTACGAAGCGTCGCTGCAAGGCAGGCGGCTGCCTCGGGAAACGCTTGCCTATGTCGCGATCGTTGCGTCCGCCATTGGCAACGCCGGTACGACGAAAGCTAACAGCCCGGCATTGTTCGAACGGTATGGCTGGAAGCACGCGCCGCTGTTTGCCGCGCAGTCGAGCGGCAGCCCGGGCGACCGTTCGACACAGCCGGAACGCTCCCGCGATGACACTTCAAAAGCTGCGACTAGGCGAGGATTGGCCGACGCCGCACGTCGATCGAACGGCCTGTTCGTTCCCAACGCGAACAAGAAGTCCGTGCCATGAGCCGCCCCGACGCTCTTCGCCCCATCTCGTGCTTTCGCGTGCCATGGCGTATGGAAAGGGCGGATGCAGGCAACCTGACCGAGCGATGGCAGGATAAAAGGGCGCACATTGCGCGCCGGCCGGACGCTAGGATTTGCCAGGTTGTCAGGCCCACGTCGCACATTGCGGCCCCTGTGGGCAAGGTGCGACGAACGCCAGAAGCCTTGTGTTCGCGTCGTCTTTTCCACATTGCGGGACAGCGCCATGGCCGATGAGCGCCCGTTTTGCATTCGGCCAGGTCGCATCCGCTCGACCCGCGCTCAAGCTGCACGGCCCTTCATCGCCCAGGCGCTAGCGGCGGCGAAAAGAGCTGGCGGTGGCGTCTCGCGCTCGGGAAAAGTCGTCTCCGGCAACCGCTCCCGGTTTGGTCGCGGACAGCGCGCCAGCATCCAGGCCAACCGCCTTATCACCTCCCGATCGCGCGGAGCAGTCGTGAAGGCTCGCGTTGTCCGTCGTACCGCGAGCGCTGCCTCACTCGCCACGCATCTCAGCTATTTGCGTCGCGAGGGCGTGACCCGGGACGGCGAGAAGGCAGGGTTGTTCGGACCGCAGACGGGGGATGCCGACGGCGCGGCCTTCGCCGCGCGCGCCAAGGATGATCGGCACCATTTCCGTTTCATCGTCTCTCCCGACGACGCCCTCGAGATGGCGGACCTCAAATCCTTCAGCCACGATCTGGTGGGGCAGATGGAGAAGGACCTCGGCACTGGGCTCGACTGGGTCGCAGCCGATCACTGGAACACCCAGCATCCGCACGTTCATCTGATCGTGCGCGGCGTGCACGACGACGGCCAGGATCTGGTCATCTCGCGCGACTACATCAAAGAAGGCATGCGAGACCGGGCGCGCGACCTGATCACCCAGGAACTGGGGCCGCGAACCGATCTCGACATCCGCCGCTCACTCGAAAGCCAGCTCCAGTCCGAACGCTGGACCCAGCTTGATCGCCAGTTACTTCGCGACAGCCGCGACACTGGGGTCATCGATTTGGCCCAGCGCCCTCATTATCGGCCCGGCGAAAATCATGCGCTCAAGATCGGCCGTCTGCGGAAGCTTGAAGCGCTTGCTCTCGCCGACCAGGTCGGCCCGGGCCAATGGGTCCTCGACGACCAGGCCGAAGCGAGGTTGCGCGAGCTCGGCGCGCGTGGCGACATCATAAAGCGCATGCATCGCGCACTGACCGAGCGAGGCATCGAGCGGGGTTCGGCCAGCTATGTGTTGGCCGCCGAAAGTCTCGATACACCCGTTGTCGGCCGGCTGGTCGATCGCGGGTCCGATGATGATCTGAGCGGTGCGGCCTATGCGGTTGTCGACGGCATTGACGGACGTACCCATCACGTCAGACTTTGCGCTCTGGATGCCGCCGGAGACGGTCCGCCGGGATCGATTGTCGAGCTGCGCAAGTTCGATGATGGCCGTGGCCAGCGTCGGGTCGCGCTTTCGGTGTGCTCCGATCTTACTGTGGATGAACAGGTTACGGCACCGGGTGCGACCTGGCTCGACCGCCAGGCAATCGCTGGCCGGCCTGCCGCACTGGCGCAGGGGGGCTTCGGCGCTGAGGTCCGCGATGCCTTGGACCGCCGGGCCGAACATCTGGTCAACCAAGGGCTCGCTGAGAGGCAAGGCAACCGGATCACCTTCACTGCGAACCTGCTCGAAACGTTGCGCCGCCGCGAACTGGAGATGATTGGCGACAAGCTCGCGGCCGATAGCGGACGGCCCTTCAAGCGTGCCGCCAGCGGCGACTACGTCGCCGGCGCCTATGGTCAACGCCTGTCTCTCGCCTCTGGCCGTTTCGCCATGATCGACGACGGATTTGGCTTCCAGCTTGTACCCTGGACGCCCTCCCTCGAAAAACATCTCGGCCAGCATGTTTCCGGTGTCGCTCGTGGTGACGGCGGTATCGACTGGAGTTTTGCCCGCAAGCGCGGGCTCGGTCTGTGACATACAGGAAAGGATCCCGCCATGTCCGCCACGAAAATCCTGTGGGGTCAGATCCTCACCGTCTTCCTGATCGTCCTGTTGACGACCTGGACGGCGACGCAATGGACTGCATGGCGGCTTGGGTTCCAGGCGCAACTCGGACCGACCTGGTTCGAAGTCGCTGGCCTGCCAGTCTACTATCCACCCGCCCTGTTCTGGTGGTGGTATTTTTATGATGCCTACGCCCCTACCATTTTCGTGGAAGGTGGACTGATCGCCGTGTCTGGCGGCTTTCTCTCGATCATTGTTGCAATCGGCATGTCGGTGTGGCGCGCACGCGAAGCCAAGAACGTCGTGACCTACGGTTCGGCGCGATGGGCCAACAGGAGAGAGGTAGCGGCTGCCGGGCTGCTGGGCGCCGACGGTGTGGTGCTCGGGCGCTATCAGCGTCATTACCTTTGCCATGATGGGCCTGAGCATGTGCTATGCTTCGCCCCGACCCGCTCGGGCAAGGGCGTCGGCCTGGTGGTGCCTTCGCTGCTGACCTGGCCGGGCTCAGCGATTGTCCACGACATCAAAGGCGAGAATTGGCAAATCACCGCCGGGTTCCGTGCTCTGCACGGTCGTGTCCTGCTTTTCGACCCCACCAATTCAAAATCGTCGGCCTACAATCCTTTGTTGGAGGTGCGCCGTGGTGAATGGGAGGTCCGCGACGTGCAGAACATCGCCGACATTCTCGTCGATCCGGAAGGCAGCCTGGAAAAACGAAACCATTGGGAAAAGACTAGTCACGCACTGCTTGTCGGCGCGATCCTTCACGTCCTCTATGCCGAGAAAAACAAGACGCTCGCCGGCGTCGCCGCCTTCCTTTCGGACCCGAGGCGCCCGATCGAGTCCACGCTGGCGGCAATGATGAAGACCGCCCATTTGGGAGAAGCAGGCCCGCACCCGGTCATCGCCAGCGCGGCGCGCGAACTGCTCAACAAATCTGACAATGAGCGGTCAGGCGTGCTCTCCACGGCGATGTCCTTCCTCGGCCTCTATCGCGACCCCGTCGTCGCCGAGGTAACGAGCCGCTGCGATTGGCGGATCAGCGACATCGTCGGCGGCATCAAACCAGCGACACTCTACCTGGTCGTGCCGCCTTCGGACATCAATCGGACCAAGCCGCTCATTCGCCTTATCCTCAACCAGATTGGACGTCGCCTGACCGAGGAGCTTCAGGCGAAGAGCAATCGGCACCGGCTTTTGCTCATGCTCGACGAGTTTCCTGCGCTCGGCCGCCTCGACTTCTTCGAAACTGCCTTGGCTTTCATGGCCGGCTATGGGCTGAAGAGCTTCCTGATCGCGCAGTCGCTTAACCAGATCGAGAAGGCCTACGGCCCGAGCAACTCCATCCTCGACAATTGTCATGTGCGCGTGAGCTTCGCAACGAATGATGAAAGGACCGCCAAACGTGTGTCTGACGCGCTCGGCACTGCAACCGAGATGCGGGCGATGAAGAACTATGCCGGCCACCGGCTTTCGCCCTGGCTCGGACATTTGATGGTGTCGCGGCAAGAGACCGCCCGCCAATTGCTGACGCCTGGCGAGATCATGCAGCTTCCGCCGACCGACGAGATCGTCATGGTGGCGGGCACACCACCGATCAGGGCGAATAAGGCACGCTATTACGAGGATATACGCTTCCAGGAACGCGTCCTGTCGCCGCCCGAACGGACCCGATCCGAAAAAGCTCGTCCTGACGATTGGAGCAGCCTGCCGATCCTGAAACAGCCCCAGGTCGACGAAGCTCCCGGCACGCTCCGCGGGCGCGATGAAGATCCGACCGAGTCCGAGCAGCGCCAACAACCCGAACTGAACCGCGTGAGCCCGATCGAGAAAGCGGCCCCTATCGAGAACGAGTTCGGTATCGACGCGGCCGACGATACCGACGACAACGAAGTCATCAGAAATCGCCGCCTGGCGCGCCTCATGCAGGGGACAGCGCGGCAGGCCTCGCTCGACCCCGATGACGGCATGGGGTTATAGGCGCCATGACCAATCGAAAGAAAAAAGTACAGATCTCTGTCTATCTTGATCCGGCCGTCATGAAGATGCTTCAGGACTACGCGGCGCGGCGCGAACAATCCCAGTCCATGATAGCGGAGGCAGCGATCGCGTCGTTCTTGTCGCCGGACGCGGATGAGCGTCGCGAGGCGGCGATCGCCAAACGCCTCGACCAGGTCGATCGGCGGCTGGCCAGGCAGGAGCGCGATACAGGCATCGCGGTCGAGACACTTGCGGTGTTTGTCCGCTTTTGGCTGGCTACCACTCCCGCCTTACCGGAACCTGCGGCCCACGCGGCTCGCGCCAAGGCGGCCGAACGCTATGAGGCTTTCATCTCTGCCTTGGGCAGGCGTTTGGCCAAGGGACCGAAACTGCGGCAGGAGATATCGGAGGATATCGATTCAGTTGGCGACAAGAGAATGCCGTCCCCAGCCGGAACGTAGGCTTGTTCGCGCCAGTTGCTCGCGGCGTTGCACCGGAATGACGGCCCAGGGATAGCCACCGGCCGCCATCAAGAAGCCTGAACAGCTGTTGCCGATCATTGTCCTCGACGAGGAGCCCTTATCTTGGCCTAATGGCGTCCTGCCCTGACTGAAAGAGGGCGATTGGGACAGCGAGATCAGGTGAAAATATGAAATTCACGCCGACGACTATCTTGCCGCTGACCGCGATGCTGCTTCTCGCAGCTGGCTGCTCCTCGACCGTCGCATCGATCGATCCGGGGAAATACGACAAGATGAGCTGCGCCGAACTCAACAGCGCGCTTGGGGACACGGCAACCGACATTTCGCGGACGGCGATCGCCCGCGGCAAGGTCGCCAACACCAGCGTGCCGCGCTGGCTGCTGGGCGGCGAGCGCGTCAAGACTGTGGTCGCCAATCGCGACACCGCCAGGATCGAGAAGCTGCAACAACAGCAGCAGGCAATTGTCGCCGCGAGGAGGCAGAAATGTTGATCCTGTGAAGCTGAGCTCGGCACCTGCATCGCAGGGAAAGCGGGCGCCGGCAGCCGAATTCAGCTCACTTCAATCCTCGTCGACCAGGCACCCAAAGCGTTCTGTGAAAGCCACTTCCGCCGTCAGCGCTGCCTACGTCTCCCCTTTTCTGGCCCGCCAGAAAGCGAGCGGCGATACCGCGTTGGCGCAGCCCTCAGGCACTGATGCGGAACCTGGTCGTGTCGATTGCCGCATTCATCAGCGTCTGCGTGTAGGTCTCGCGCGGATCGCCGAAAATCTCCTCGGTCGGCCCTTCCTCGACGATCTTTCCCTGCTTCATGACGATGATGTAGTCGGCCATGGCGCGCACCACTGCGAGGTCGTGGCTGATAAAGAGATAGGACAGTTGGTGATCGGCCTGCAGCTTGCGTAATAGCTCGACGATCTGCTTCTGCACCGAGCGGTCGAGCGCCGAGGTCGGCTCGTCCAGCACCACCACTTTCGGCTTGAGGATCATGGCGCGGGCAATGGCGATGCGCTGGCGCTGGCCGCCGGAGAACTCGTGCGGGTAGCGGTTGCGGGCGTTGGGATCGAGGCCGACCTCGCGCAGCGCCTCGACAGCGCGATGGTCGCGCTGCTTGCCGGTCAGCGACGGCTCGTGCACCAGGAGCCCCTCGGTGATGACCTGGCCAACCGTCATCCGTGGCGACAGCGAGCCGAACGGATCCTGGAAGACGAGCTGCAATTCGCGCCGGAGCGGCCGCATCGCCTGGCGGTCCGCCTCGGAGATGTCGCGGTCGCCGAAGCGGATGACGCCGTCGCTGGGCAAAAGCCTCAGCAGCGCACGGCCGAGCGTCGACTTGCCGGAACCCGACTCGCCGACGATGCCGATGGTCTGGTTGCGCTTCAGCCGTATCGAGATCTTGTCGACGGCGCGCAGCATCAGCGGCTCGCCGCCGAGGAAGCCGCCGCCGATCTTGAAGACGACCTCGACATTCCTGCCTTCGAGCAGCACCGGCGAACTGGCGGGCGGCGCCGCCTTGGTGCCGGTCGGCTCGGCCGCGAGCAGCATCTTGGTATAGGCGTGCTGCGGGTTGGCGAAGAGGGCTTCCGCATCGCCCTCCTCCACCACTTCGCCCTGGCGCATGACATAGACGCGGTCGGCGAAGCGCCGCACGATGCCGAGATCATGGGTGATGAAGACGATCGCCATGCCGAGCTTGCGCTGCAATTCGGCCAGCAGCATCAGGATCTGCGCCTGGATGGTGACGTCGAGTGCGGTCGTCGGCTCGTCGGCGATCAGAATGTCGGGATCGTTTGCCAAAGCCATGGCGATCATGACACGCTGGCGCTGGCCGCCAGACATTTCGTGCGGATAGGATTTCATCCGCCGCTCGGGATCGGGGATGTGCACCAGCCTCAGGAGCTTCAGCGCTTCCTCACGCGCGGCCTGCGCGTTCAGGCCGCGGTGCCGGCGGATCGGTTCGATGAGCTGATTGCCGATCGTATAGAGCGGATCGAGCGAGGTCATCGGCTCCTGGAAGATCATGCTGATCTTGCGGCCGCGAACCTTGTTGAGCTCGCTCTTGGTCATCTCCAAAAGATTGCGACCGCGGTAGTCGACTTGGCCGCTCGCCTCGCCATTGGAGGAGAGCAGGCTCATCGCCGCCATCATCGTCTGGCTCTTGCCGGAACCGGATTCGCCGACGACGGCGACGGTCTCGCCGGCATTGACCTTGATGTTGATGCCCTTCACCGCCTCGACGGTGCCGTCGAGGGTCTGGAAGCGGACGCGCAGGTCCTTGACGCTGAGGATCGTTTCGGAAGCCATGTCAGCGATCCCCATCTTTATCGATCCTTCGGGTCGAGCGCGTCGCGCAGGCCGTCGCCGACGAAGTTCAGCGCGAACAACGTCGAGACGAGGAAGAAGGCCGGGAACAGGAGCAGCCAGTTGGCGTAGCCGATGTTCTTGGCGCCGACCGAGATCAGCACGCCCCAGCTTGTCATCGGCTCCTGCACGCCGAGGCCAAGGAAGGACAGAAAGCTCTCCAGGATGATCACCTGCGGCACCAGCAGCGTCATGTAGATGACGACCGGGCCGAGCAGGTTCGGAATGACGTGGCGCACGAGGATGCCGCGTTGGCCGACGCCCATGGCTTCCGCCGCCTGGACATATTCCTGCCTGCGGATCGAAAGCGCCTGGCCGCGCACGATGCGCGCCATGTCGAGCCACAGCACCGCGCCCACCGCCAAAAACATCAGCACGAAATTGCGGCCGAAGAACACCACCAGCATGATGACGAAGAAGATGAAGGGCAGCGAATAAAGCACATCGACGATGCGCATCATGACCTCGTCGACCCTGCCTCCGGCAAAGCCGGCGGTCGCGCCGTAGATGACGCCGATGACGCCGGCCACCACCCCGGCAAGCAGGCCGATGGCTAAAGAAATGCGCCCGGCCATCAGCGTGCGCGAGAGCAGGTCGCGTCCGGTGTTGTCGGTGCCGAAGAAGAAATATTGCTGCTTGATGGCGGAACTCATCGTCATCTCGAGCCCGTCGGGCGACTTGCTCTCGATCCTGGTGTCGTCGAAGGCATCGGAGCGGTCGAGATAGCGGATGTTGCGGTCGTCGACCGGCTTCTTGGACGTGACGGTCACGATCACGCGGCTGCCGTCCTGATGCCATTCCTTGATGTCGACGCGCATGCGCTTGATCGCATCGGTCAGCGCGCCCTGGATCATGTCGGGTTTGGGATAAGCCGAAAGGCTCGGCGGCGTGCGCACATAGTCGCCGTAGATGGTCGTGTATTCATGCGGCACGGCCCACGGGCCGAACACGCTGGTGACGGCGATGAATGCCAGGTAATAGAGGCTGAACATGGCGGCGCGGTTGCGCTTCAGTCGCGCCCAGGCATTGCCCCAGAGCGAGCGGCCGGCGATCGGCTCGGGAACGGCGACGGCAAGGTCAGTCATAGCGCACCCTCGGATCAACGACCGCGTAGAGGAGATCGACGATCAGGTTGAAGACGATGGTGAAGAGCGCGATCACCACCACTGTGCCCATGACCAACGTGTAGTCGCGGTTGAGCGCCGCATCGACGAAATAGCGGCCGACGCCCGGGATGGAGAAGATGGTCTCGACGATGATCGAGCCCGTCAGCAGTGCGGCCGCGGCCGGACCGGTGAAGGAGACGATCGGCAGGACGGCGCCGCGCAGCGCGTGCTTGACCACCACCGACCAGTCGGAGAGGCCGAGGGCGCGGGCCGTGCGGATGTGGTGCGAGCGCAGGCTCTCGATCATCGAGCCGCGCATCAGGCGGGCGACGATGGCGATCTGCGGCAAGGCGAGCGTCAGCACCGGGCCGACCTTGTTGATTAGGGCGCCGTCGCCCCAGCCGCCGATCGGCAACAGCTTCCAGGACAGCCCGAAGGCGAGTTGGATGACCGGCGCGATGACGAAGGTCGGGATGGTGCTGCCGGCGGTGGCTAAAGCAATCACGGAATAGTCGGCGAGCCTGTTCTGATTGAGCGCCGCGATCGTGCCGAGGATCGAGCCCAGCAGCAGTGCCAGCACCAACGCCGACGAACCGATCTGCACGGAGATCGGCAGGCCCTTGGCGAAGAGTTCGGTGACGGTGAAGTCAGGCAGGTTGTAGCTCGGGCCGAAATTGCCGCGCAAAAGATTGCCGAGATAGTGGACATATTGCAGCCAGAGCGGATCGTTGAGGCCGAACTGGGCTTCGAGATTGGCTCTGATCTCGGGGCTCAGGCCCCGCTCCTGGTTGAACGGGCCGCCGGGAGCGACGCGGATCAGGAAGAACGCCACCGTCACGATGACGAATAGCGTCGGGATGGCGGTCAACAGCCGCCGGAAGACATAACGCAGCATCGGCGCCCCGCTTCAGCCAGGGCGACAGCTCTCCGGACGAGACCGTGGCGCGCTGGCATCTCTGATCTTCGCACCGGATAGCCTGAAAATCCAATCCGACTTTCGGCCCGGTACGACGACAGACCGCGACCGCCGCTGCTCAAAATGGCAGCGGCGGCACGGCCAAGGTTACTTGTCAGTCCTTGGAGATGAAGCGGGACGGATGGATATCCATCACATTGTCGTCGAAGCCATGCAGCTTCGAGGAAACGATGTCGTGGTAGCTGTAGTAGAGAAGCGGGATCTGGCCGACGTCGTCGACGAGGATGCGCTCGGCCTCGGCGAGGTCCTTCATGCGCTCCTCAGGCTTGCCGCCGGCGGCGGCTGCCTTGTCCATCGCGGCCTCATAGGCCGGACTGTTGTAGTTCGAATAGTTGTTGCCGCTTGCCTTGCGGGAGATACCGAGGAAGGTCTCCGGATCCTTGTAGTCGGCGATCCAGGCGGCGCGGGCAACGTCGTAGTTACCCTTCTGCTCGAGGAAGCTGTAATGGGTCTTGGTGTCGGTGTTGAGCAGCGTCACCTCGATGCCGAGCGGCTTCAGCTGCTCCTGGATGGCGACCGCCGTGTTCTTATGGTTCTCCGAGGTGTTGTAGCGGATCTCCATCTTCAACGGATGCTCGGGTGTATAGCCGAGTTTCTCGAGGATCTTCTTGGCAGCGTCCTCGCGGTCGATCTGCGGCATGTCGGCGTATTTGGCCAGTGCCGGCGTGTAGCCCTCGATGCCCGGAGGCACCATCGAATAGCCGGGCAGCATTGAGTTCTGCCAGACCTTCTCGGCGAGGAAGTCGCGATCGATCGCCATCGAGATGGCGTTGCGCAGCTCGACATTGTCCCACGGCGCCTTGTCGGTTTTGACCGCATAATAATATGTGCCGAGATATGGCCCGACACGAACCTGGTCACCGAATTTGGTTTTAAGATCGGCGAGCTGTTCGGTAGGCAGGTCACCATAACTGTCGAGTTCGCCGGCCTCGAAGCGCTTCATCGCCGACGAGCGATCCTCCGTCGGGATGTAGTTGACCACGTCGAGCTTGACGGACGCTGCATCCCAGAACTTCGGATTCTTGACCAGTTTCATGTGATCGTTAGGAACCCATTCGGCCAGCGTATAAGCGCCGTTGGAAACCAGCTTGCCCGGCTTGATCCAGTCGGCGCCGAGCTTGTCCATGGAGGCCTTGTTGACCGGATAGGTCGCCTGGTGGGTCAGCATCTCCAGGAAGTAGGGCGTCGGAGCCTTCAGCGTGACTTCAAGCGTGTTGGCGTCTACTGCCTTCACGCCCATATCCTCGGCCTTGCCCTTCTTGGTGTTGAAGTCCTCGGCCCCTTTCACCGGATAAAGCATCGAGGCATATTCGGCAGCGGTGGCCGGATCTTCCAGCCGATGGAATGAATAGACGAAGTCATCCGCCGTCACCGGGCTGCCATCCGACCAGAGGCCGTCCTTGCGCAGCTTGAAGGTGTAGACAGTGCCGTCATCGGACACCGTCCAGCTTTCGGCGGCGCCCGGAATGAGGTTCGTCTTCTGGTCATGCATGACGAGGCCCTGGAACAGGTCGCGTATGATATCGGCTTCGTAGACCGTCGACGTCTTGTGCGGATCGACCGTCTCCGCCTCGGCGGCGGATCCGCGGTTGTAGACGGTTTCGGCGAAGGCCGGCGTGTAGAAGGCCCCGGTCGCCAAGGCCATGGTGGTGGCGAACACGGTCGCCTTCAGCAGATTTTTCAGCATGAAGTTCTCCCTTTGGACGCGGCCCCTCAACCACGCCTTGAGTGTTGACGCCCCGGAACCGTCCAACGGGCTCCTTTTGAGCGTGCCGCCGGTCCCTTCCGGCGGCTGGTGGCGGGAGACTAGACAGAGCGAAATCTTATTTCAACTGCTCACTGCTTGACGTTGAGTGAGCAGCGCTCCGCTAAAACAGCGAAGTCTAAAGCTAAAACCCTCCATTCAACTTGGTGCACCTTTCGGTTGTTCCGGCTGTTTTCTGTTTCTGCAAGCAGGCTTTGGCATTCTCCGGACCATGCTGAAGAACCGAAAATTCCTTGCTCCTTGGTCTCGTTTCCGGGCTGACGCCGCGGGCACGTCAGCGGTCGAATTCGCCATGCTGGCGCCGATCTTCATCCTGCTTCTGCTCGGCATGGTTGCATATGGAATCTATTTCGGCGCCAGCCATTCGGTGCAGCAGATCGCCGCCGATGCGGCGCGGACGGCGATTGCCGGTCTCAACCAGACGGAGCGGCAGGCGCTGGTCAGCGATTTCATCGCGCACGACGTCGACGGCTATCCTTTCGTCGACCCCAACAAGCTGACGGTCAACGCGCAGGACAGCGCGGTCGACGGCAGCCAGTTCGTCGTCTCGGTCAGCTATGACGCTCGCAACCTGCCGATCTGGAATCTGTTCCCGAAGCTGCCGCTGCCAGGCACCACGATCCAGCGTCAATCGACGATCCGGGTCGGAGGCATATGATGCGCAAACGCGCGGGGGGTTTGATGGGCGCGACGCGACGGCTGATCGCCGACCGGCGCGGCAACTTCGCGGTCATGACGGCGCTGTGCACGCCGGTGGCGTTGGTGCTGACCGCATTCGCGGTCGATGAGGGCTCGCTCTACAACGAGCGCCGCGCCGCGCAGTCGATCGTCGACCTCGCCGCGATCACCGCTGCCGCCCATATCAACAATGCTGAGCAAGCGGTGCTGACGACGCTGAAGGATAACGGAATCACTTCCGTGGCCGTGCAGCAGCAGGGCGTCGACATCGCGCCGACCGGCAGCAAGGCGGTCGTTCAGGTCGTGCCCGGACGCTATTCCGCGATCAGTTCCATAGCCGCCGGCAGCCGCTTCGAGGCCGGCAAGCTGCCCTACAATGCCGTCCAGGTGTCGCTGAAGAAGCAGGGCACACTCTATTTCGCCGCTTCGATGATGACGCCGCCGGTGATCGGCACGACCGCCACCGCCAGCGCCCAGCCCGAAGCGGCGTTCTCGGTCGGGTCGCGGCTCGCCAGCGTCAATGGCGGCATTCTCAACGCGCTGCTCGGCGGACTTCTCGGCGGCAACATCTCGCTCAGCGTGATGGACTACAATTCGCTGATCTCGGCCGATGTCGACGTGCTCTCCTTCACCGACGCGTTGGCGACGCAACTGCATCTGACCGGCGTCACCTATTCGGACGTGCTCACCTCGAAAGCGACGATCGGCCAGATCGCCACCGCCATGGCCAACGTGCCCGGGCTCGACCGCACCGCCAAGCTCGCGCTGCAGACCATGGCTTCCAGCGCCACGAACAACGTCAAGATCCCGCTCAGCCATCTCGTCGACCTCGGCTCGGTGGGCAGCCTCGGCCTCGGACAGAAACCTGCCGGGCTTTCGGTCGACGCCAGCGCCATGAGCATGCTGAGTGCGGCCGCGGCGCTCGCCAACGGCACCAACCAGGTGTCGGTCAATCTTGGGGCGACAATACCCGGGCTGACATCGACGACGCTCCAGATCGCCATCGGCGAGCCGATGCAGAACTCGCCCTGGCTGGCGGTCGGAGAAATGGGCACGGTTGTGCGCACCGCGCAGACGCGCATCAAGCTCAATGCCAGCGTCACCGTCGGCACGTCCAACCTTGGCGGCGGCATCAAGCTGCTCGCCGTCAACCTGCCGCTCAATGTCGAAGTCGCCTATGCCGAGGCGAAGCTGACCGACATAAGCTGCCCGACAGGCCCTTCCAGCATCAAGGTCTCCATCGCCGCACAGCCCGGCGTCGTCGAAGCGCACCTTGCAAACAGCAACAGCAATGCCAGCGGCTTTGCCGACTTCACGCAGCCGCAGTCCTTCTCTAACGCCGACATCGCGGACCTAAAGCTGTTGCTCATTCCGCTGCTGCAGGTAACCGGCTCCTCGGCCTTCTCGGTCACCAACATGACGCCGACGAACCTCACCTTCAGCGCCACCGATATCGCCAACAAGGCGGTCAAGACGGTGTCGACGAAGAACTTGACGCAGTCGCTCACCACCTCGCTGGTCAACGACCTGTCGCTGACGGTCAATGCGCTCGGCCTCGGCATCGATGTGACCGCACTGCTCGGCACGGTGAAGCCGGCGGTGACGACGCTGCTCAATGGCGTGACTGCGCCGGTCGACAACCTCGTCTACAACGTGCTTGCAGCACTTGGCGTCCATGTCGGCGAGGCCGATGTGCGCGTCACCGGCGCGGTCTGCGGCCGTTCGGTGCTCGTCCAGTAAGTGGGCTGTCAGCCAATTCTCCCGACGAAGCAACCCACCGGCGGCAGCGCCAGCGCAATCTCTTCAAGAACCCCGCCAAGAACGCCGGCGACATCAACGGCAAGAGGCGTTATTTCGACATCCCTGATCTCCGCCGGCAGTGTCCAATTCACCGGCTCAGCGGCGAAGTTGAAGACGCATAACAATTTCTCGTCTTCGTGCTCGCGCACAAAGGCCAGCACATCGCCCTCGGCATCGAGAAAGCGGATCGAGCCGCCGATCAGCGCCGGATGGCGCTTGCGCAAGGCAAGGATCGAGCGATAGGCGGCAAGCACGGAACCATCTTCGCCGTTCTGCACATCGACCGCGCGAGCGCGATGCGCCTGCGGCACCGGCAGCCAGGGCTTGGCCGTGGAGAAGCCGCCATTGTCGGCGCCTGCCTCCCAGACCATCGGCGTGCGGCAGCCGTCCCTGCCTTTCACACCCGGCCAAAAGCGGATGCCCAGCGGATCGCGCAGATCCTCATAGGCAAGCTCGGCTTCCTGCAGCCCGAGCTCTTCGCCCTGATAGAGGCAGATCGAGCCGCGCAGGCAGGAAAGCAACGCAATCGAGAATTTTGCCAGCGTATCCAGATTCTCGCCGGGCCGCGCCCAGCGGCTGACATGACGCACCACGTCGTGGTTGGAGAAGGCCCAGCAAACCCAGCCGTCGGCAACCGCGTTCTCGAAAGCCTCGACGCAGCCGCGCACGTGAGCGGCCGAGAATTGCGGACCGAGCAGGTCGAAGGTGTAGCACATCTGCAGCTTGTCGCCGCCGGACGTGTAGGCGGCGAGCGTCTGCAGCGAGCGCTCCTCGTCGCCCACTTCTCCGACCGCGGCGCGGTCCAGGTACTCGTCGAGCAACGCTCGGAAACGCTTCAGGAAGTCGAGATTTTCCGGCCGCGTCTTGTCGAACAGATGCTCCTGGAAGGCATAGGTGGTGGTCGCACCGTTGGTGCCGGCGACGCTCGAAGCCAGCGGCGGGTTGTCGCGCAGCCAGCGGTCGTGGACATAGTAGTTGACCGTATCCAGCCGAAAACCGTCGACGCCGCGCTCCAGCCAGAAGCGCACCGTATCCAGCAGCGCGTCCTGAACCTGCGGAGTGTGGAAGTTGAGGTCGGGCTGCGCGGCCAGGAAATTGTGCATGTAATACTGGCGGCGGGTGGCGTCCCACTCCCACGCGGGACCGCCGAACAGCGATTGCCAGTTGTTGGGCGCACTGCCGTCCGGCTTGGCGTCGGCCCAGACATACCAATCGGCCTTGGCATTGTCGCGGCTGGCCCGGCTTTCGACGAACCATTCGTGCCTGTCGGATGAGTGGGAAATCACCTGGTCGATGATGAGCTTCAGGCCAAGCCGATGCGCCTCGGCAACCAGCGCATCGAAGTCCTCCAGCGTCCCGAACATCGGATCGATGTCGCGATAGTCCGACACGTCATAGCCCATGTCGGCCATGGGTGACTTGAAGATGGGCGAGAGCCAAATGGCATCAACGCCGAGCGAGGCGACATGGGTGAGCCGCGACGTGATGCCCTTGAGATCGCCGCTGCCGTCGCCGGTCGTGTCCTGGAAGGAGCGCGGATAGATCTGATAGATCACGCAGCCGCGCCACCACTCGGCATTGCCATCGGCCATTACAAACCCTTCCTGGCGCCGGCCTTCGCCACTCGGCGCTCGATCATGAAATTCATGCTACGGCCGGGCAGCGGCCGGGCAAGATCCACTTCCTGCATTTCGATCGCCGGGACCCACTCAAATCCGTCTCGCGCGGGCAAGGTGAAGACGCATTGGCGGCGGTCGCCATTGACCATGACGGCGAGGCGGCCGTCTCCGCGATCGCCGATCATCATGGCGAGGCGATGTCGACCGGGATCGTTCCACTCCGCCTCGCCAAGCGGCGCGCCCCTCTCTGTCAGCCACTCAACGTCCGGGATGACTGAGGCATCGGACGGCTCTCCGGTCAGGAAATGCGTATCCGACAGCGCCGGAAAAGCACGGCGCATAGCGGAGAGAGCCGAAGTGTATCGCTCGAGCGCCTCATCGCGGCCGGCCCAGTCGAGCCAGGTGATGGCGTTGTCCTGCGCATAGGCGTTGTTGTTGCCCTTCTGGCTGCGGCCGAACTCGTCACCGGCGGTCAGCATGATGGTGCCGCGCGAGGCAAAGAGCGTCGCAAGCAGCGCGCGCTGGTCGCCGAATCGGGCCTTGGCGATTTCCGCGTCATCCGTCTCGCCCTCGACGCCGTTGTTCCACGACAGATTGTCGTCGTGGCCGTCGCGGTTCTGCTCGCCGTTGGCCGTGTTGTGCTTACGCTCGTAGGTAACGATGTCGGCCAGCGTCATGCCGTCATGCGCGGCGATAAAGTTGACGCCGCGGCTCACCGGCTGGCCTGCCCTGCCGAAAACATCGGAGGAACCGGCAAGCCGCATGGCCAGAGCGCCGACCGCGCCGGCATCGCCGCGCCAGAAGCGCCTGACATCGTCGCGGTAGCGGTCGTTCCATTCCAGATATGGCGGCCGGAAATTGCCGAGTTGGTAGCCGCCCGGCCCGATGTCCCAGGGCTCGGCGATCAGCACGCGGTCGGCGAGCACGGGATCGCCGGCGATGGCCTGAAGCAGTGGCGCCGTGGGATCGAACACGCCGTCGACCCGGCCGAGAACCGATGCCAGGTCGAAGCGGAAGCCGTCGACGCCTGCGAAGCGTACGAAATGGCGGAGCGTGTCGAGCACCATTTTCCGCACGACCGGGTGATCGCAGGCGACCGTGTTGCCCGTGCCGGTGTCGTTGGCCAGCCGGCCGTCCGGCAGATGCCGGTAATAGGCCTGCGCGTCGAGGCCGCGCAGCGACAGCGTCGGACCGAGCCCGTCGCTCTCCGCCGTGTGGTTGAAGACGAGGTCCAGGATGGTGCCGATGCCTGCCTTGCGCAACGCCGCGACAGTGTCGCGCAACTCCGTGAGGCCGCCGGGCGCCAGGCGCGGGTCGAGCGCCATGAAGGTGACGGGGTTGTAGCCCCAGGCGTTGCTCAGCCCCAACGGCGGCAAATGGCGCTCGTCGATCGAGGCGGTGATCGGCATCAGTTCGACGGCGGAGACGCCGAGGCGCTTCAGATGTTCGATGATGGCCGGATGGGCGAGCGCCGCGATGGTGCCGCGATGCGCTTCGGGGACGTCTGGATGCAGCTTGGTGAAGGATCGGACGTTGAGTTCGTAGATCAGACCGCCGGGCTGGAACAGCGGTTGCTGGGTCGGCAAGGGCTGCGGAAGCGCGCGCACCACTGCTTTCGGCATCAACAGGGCGGTGTCGGTACCCTCGCTGCGTTTGGCGGCAAGTCGCCAATGGTTTTCATAGGGTCGATCGATCTCGACCGCGTAGGGGTCGGTGAGAAGCTTGTTCGGGTCGAACCATAAGCCGCGCTCAGGCGCATAATCGCCGTCGGCGCGAAAACCGTAGCATGCGCCTGATGCGAGGCCAGGCACGAAGAGCGCGTGCACGCTGTCGCCCTGCGGTTTCAGCTCCAGCCGCTCGACCTCGCGCGCGCCGCCGCGGTCGAAGATCGAGACCCAGAGGCGTCTCGCCGACGACGACCAGACGGCGAAGCGAACACTGTTGTCGGTGACGGTCGCGCCGAGCTGGTTCACGGGCACCTCCCACCTTTCCTTTCTCGCCGTGCCGCAAAAGCGCGATTGGCGTGCAGCGCCGAGCCGGATGATGGGTTTTGGAAGGCATGAGGCATTAGCGACTTGAACGCAGATCTGTGCAATTCGGTAGCAACCGCCGCCAACGCACTGCGAGGACGACAGAAAACAGCATTACCGGTCCATCTCAAAGAGCGAGTTGTTGCTCGGCCCATGCGGCGAACTCTTCTAGGCGCTCCAACGCCTTTTCGGCATCATTTCGAGTCTTGGCCCTTGATCCGTACTGGACCTCGTCCTTCTGCTCCAGAAGTGCACGGAGACTCGCCTCCTGCTTCGCAGGAAGAGCCTTGCCCAGAGCCGCCCGCAAGAGCTTGACGACGGCCTGGTGGTCGTCCTGGTTGACTTCGCCGCGGAACTCGGCCGTCAAGGCATCGCAAAAGGCTATCGCACAGTTGATCACCGTCGACATGGAAGGGTTTCCGATGTCACATGGATCAGCAACGAGGTTGCTGTTTCGCGCGTCTTTGAGGAACCCGCGGGCGATCGCGAGTCTGCTAGTGACATAAGCAGCGTCTTTCTTTTGGTGGATCTGACCCTAGCCATGCAACGCCTCTTGGAACGACACTGCGTCTTCCGGGCGGCTTCCAGAAAGGACGATCGCGTCCTGCTTGACGTTTTCCCACCATGGATCCTTGTCCCTCGCGAGGCGTCGGACATCATCAAAGTCGAGGCCGACGACGTTGGGGAGGAAGACCAGCCTCTCCGCCGGCTCCCTGAGCGCTTCCCGGAGGCCTTCCACCGCTTCGGCAAGATCATCCGCTCGGGCAACGAGTCCGATGTCGAGGTCGCTGTCTGGACCGTCATCCCCGCGAGCCGCGCTACCATAGACGAAAAGACTGAAGACGGGTCTTTGCGCCGCACTTTGGCGCACAGCGTCCAGGATCGCCGTAAAACGGTTGCTCTCGGCTTTGAAAAGGGCCGCCAACGTAGGGGCGAGATAGTGGTTGTCATCAAAGCGGTACAGCCTCGAATGCCCCGATCCCGATGCGGCTACAATCCCCAGGGATTCAAGCGCGAGAAGTCCGAGCCGTACGCTTTCCCGAGATAGCCGGCTCCTGCGAACGATCTCCGAGGCCGCAAGGAGACCACCATGCTCCACCAGCGTGCGGAGAACCCTCAGGTTCGAGTCGACGCCGAGCATGGCAGTAAGTGGCCTTCGTATTGCGCTTTCCCTTTCCGAACGAGCCAAGAGCGCGCCTCCATATCTGGTCAATCGCCTTGATATCTAGCTAGTTTACTAGATATCTGGGCATTTGACGTTGTCAATGATGGCGCGCCCTTCGAAATGCATCTTGGTGGCGGTTGCTACTAATTGGGCGGGTCAGTGCCGAGCTGGGCACCCTTATCCGACGAACTTCGCTCAGCCACCTTCTCACACAAGGGGAAGAAGTGGAGCCTCCTGTTGCACCCTCAAGTAATCACGCTCGGCTTGTCGCGGCCGGTGTGGCTCTTGATACCGGCGATGTCGTCGGCGGCGGCGATGAGATCGGCGAGCGCTGCCTGCGTGTCGAGGTCGTGCCTCGCCTTGTCCGGCTCGTAGCGCTCGATGTAGACGCGCAGCGTCGCTCCGGAAGTGCCGGTGCCGGACAGGCGGAATACGACGCGCGAGCCGCCCTCGAACAGGATGCGGATGCCCTGGTTCTTGCTCACCGAGCCGTCGACCGGATCGTGATAGGCGAAGTCATCGGCGCTGGCGATCTTCATGCCGCGCACGCTGGTGCCGGGCAGCGAGCCGAGCTTGGCGCGCAGTTCGTCGACCAGCGCGTTCGCGCGCTCGGTCTCGACCTCCTCATAGTCGTGGCGCGAATAGTAGTTGCGGCCGTAGGTTTCCCAATGCTTGGTGACGATGTCTTTGCAGCTCTCGCCGCGCACCGCGAGGATGTTGAGCCACAAAAGCACGGCCCACAGCCCGTCCTTCTCGCGCACATGGTTGGAGCCGGTGCCAGCACTTTCCTCGCCGCAGATCGTCGCCATGCCGGCGTCGAGCAGATTGCCGAAGAACTTCCAGCCGGTCGGCGTCTCGTAGATGCCGATGCCAAGCTTTTCGGCGACGCGGTCGGCAGCACCACTGGTAGGCATCGAGCGGGCGATGCCTTTGAGGCCTTCCTTATAGCCCGGCGCCAGATGCGCGTTGGCGGCAAGCATCGCCACCGAATCCGACGGGGTGACGAAGATGCCCTTGCCGATGATCAGGTTGCGGTCGCCGTCGCCGTCGGAGGCGGCGCCGAAATCCGGCGCGTCCGGTCCCATCATCTCATCATAGAGATGCTTGGCATGCACCAGGTTCGGATCGGGGTGATGGCCGCCGAAATCGGGCAGCGGCTTGAAGTTGCGGCAAGTGCCGTTGGGGGCGCCGAGCCGGCGCTCGAGGATCTCCTTGGCGTAGGGACCGGTCACCGCATGCATGGCGTCGAAGCGCATGCGGAAGCCGTATTTGAAGTTGGCGCGGATGGCGTCGAAGTCGAACAGGCTCTCCATCAGCTCCGCATAGTCCTTGACCGGGTCGAAGACCTCGACCGTCATGCCGTCGGCTTTGACCGTGCCGATCGTGTCGATGTCGACGGTGCCGATATCGGCGATCTTGAAGCTCGATATCGTCTTGGTCTTTTCGAAGATCGCGTCGGTGATCTTTTCCGGCGCCGGGCCGCCATTGCCGGCATTGTATTTGATGCCGAAATCCTCATGCGGGCCGCCCGGATTGTGGCTGGCCGACAGGATGATGCCGCCGAAGGTCTTGTATTTGCGGATGATGTTGGAGGCGGCCGGCGTCGACAGGATTCCGCCCTGCCCGACCATCACCTTGCCGAAGCCGTTGGCGGCCGCCATGGCGATCGCCTTCTGGATGACCTCGCGGTTGTAGAAGCGGCCGTCGCCGCCGATCACCAGCGTCTTGCCCTGAAAACCTTCCAGCGCGTCGAAGATCGACTGGATGAAGTTCTCGGCATAGTGCTCCTGCTGGAAGACAGGCACCTTCTTGCGCAGGCCGGAGGTGCCGGGCTTCTGGTCGGTGTAGGGTTTGGTGGGGACGGTTTTGATCATGCCTCAGGCAGCCCTTTTTGAAAGCAGCAAGCGATAGAGTTCGACATATTTCTCGGCGCTCTTGTCCCAGGAGACATCGGCCTTCATCCCCTGGCGCTGGATCGAGGCCCAGGCGGCCGGCCTGACATGAACCTCTACCAACTGACGAATGGCATGCAGCAGCGCGCCGCCATTGTTCGGGGCGAACTGGAAGCCGGTGGCGACGCCGGCCGAAAGCGCCGCTTCGTTGGCATCGATGATGGTGTCGGCAAGCCCCCCGGTGCGGGCGACGACCGGCACGCAGCCATAGCGCAGGCCGTAGAGCTGGGTCAGCCCGCAGGGCTCGAAACGCGACGGGATGACGATGGCGTCGCAGCCGCCCTGCATGATGTGGGAGAGGCCTTCATCATAGCCGACGACGACGCCGACGCGACCGCGATGCCGGGCGGCCGCGGCAAGCAGCGAGCCTTCGAGGCCGGCATCGCCCGAGCCCAGCACCGCCAGCCGGGCGCCGCGCTGAACGATGCCGTCGACGACCGCGGCCAGGATATCCATGCCCTTCTGCCAGGTCAGCCGGCTGACGACGCAGACGATCGGGCTGTCGTCATTCTCGAGGTTGAAGCGATCCTCGACCGCCTTGCGGTTGAGGCCGCGGGCCGCAAGCGTGTCGGCCGCGTAGTTGGCCACCAGATGCTTGTCGGTCGCCGGGTTCCAGATATCGACATCGATGCCGTTGACGATGCCGTGGAGGTCGACGGCGCGCATGTTGATCAGGCCGTCGAGGCCCATGCCGAATTCCGGCGAGCGGATCTCCTGCGCGTAGGTCGGGCTCACCGTGGTGATCGCCCAGGCGGCCTGCAGGCCGGCCTTGAGATAGCCGACGCCGCCATAGTATTCGACGCCGTCAAGCTGCATCGCCACGCCCGGCAGGCCGAGCTCGCCGAAGATGCCGGCGCCGAACTGGCCCTGGAAGGCAAGGTTGTGCACGGTGATCAGCGACGGCACGCCGACGGCCTTGCCGTAGCGCATATAGGCGAGCGTCATCGCCGACTGCCAGTCATGGGCGTGCACGATGTCGGGCTGGTAGCCGGAGATCGCGCCGCCGGCGATGTCGCCGCCGACCTGGCTCAGCGCCGCGAAGCGCCGCCAGTTGTCGGACCAGTCGGCACCCGAGGCGTTGCCATAGGGCCCGCCCACGCGGTCGAAGAGATGCGGCGCATCGAGCACGAAAAGGTCGAGCTGGCCGATCTTCACGGCATGGACCGAAGCCTTGCCGCCCTGCAGCAGCGGGTACTGGTAGACGGCCTTCTTTTTCTTGAAAGCCTCCATCACCACCGGATAGCCGGGAACCAGCGTGCGCATCGCCACGCCCTTGCCGGCGAGCGCGATCGGCAGCGCGCCGGTCACGTCGGCAAGCCCGCCGGTCTTGATCAGCGGAAAGATCTCGGGCGTGACCGACAGAACCTGCATGCGCCAAACATTCCGCGTTTAAAGTGACAGCTTGTTGATCAAATTGACAACTCGTTGATCAACCCTATCAGGTTGACAGCTGATCAACCCCTATCGGGTTGACAGCTTGTTAATCATGTCTTGCGTGATCAGGCAGATGCCCTTTTCCGAAACGCGGAAGCGCTTGGCGTCGAGCGCCGGGTCTTCGCCGACCACCAGTCCTTCGGGGATATGGACGCCATGGTCGATGACGACGCGCTTGAGGCGAGCGTTGCGGCCGACCTGGACGTCGGGCAGCATCACCACTTCCTCGAGCTTGGAATAGGAGTTGATGCGCGCGCCGGTGAAGATCAGGCTGCGGCGCAGCGATGCGCCGGAGACGATGCAGTCGCCGGACACCAGCGAGGAGATCGCCTCGCCGCGGCGGCCGTCCTCGTCATGCACGAATTTTGCCGGCGGCTTCAACTCGGCATAGGTCCAGATCGGCCAGTCGCGGTCGTAGAGGTCGAGCTCGGGCGTGATGTCGGTCAGGTCGATATTGGCTTCCCAATAGGCGTCCACCGTTCCGACGTCGCGCCAGTAAGGCTCGGCCTCATGCGAGGAGCGTACGCAGGACTTGGCAAAGCGGTGGGCGATCGCCTTACCGTGCTGGACGATGTAAGGGATGATGTCCTTGCCAAAGTCGCGGCTGGAACCAGGTTCGGCGGCGTCGCGGCGCAGCTGCTCCATCAGGAACTTGGTCTTGAAGACATAGATGCCCATCGATGCCAGGGCGAACTCCGGCTTATCGGGGATGCCGGGCGGATCGGCGGGTTTTTCGACGAAAGCGATGATGTTGTCCTTAGCGTCGACATGCATGACGCCGAAGCCGGTCGCTTCCATGCGCGGCACTTCCAGGCAGCCGACGGTGACGTCGGCGCCGGCATCGACATGCTGGCGCAGCATCAGCTCGTAGTCCATCTTGTAGATGTGGTCGCCGGCGAGGATCACCATGTATTCGGGGCCATAGGCCTCGATGATGTCGATGTTCTGGTAGACGGCATCCGCAGTGCCCTCATACCACTGCGTTTCGGAGACACGCTGCGAGGCCGGCAGGATGTCGAAGCTCTCGTTTCGCTCCGGCCTGAGGAAGTTCCAGCCGCGCTGCAGGTGGCGGATCAGCGAGTGCGCCTTGTACTGCGTGGCGACGCCGAGGCGGCGGATGCCGGAGTTCAACGCATTGGAGAGCGCAAAATCGATGATGCGCGTCTTGCCGCCGAAATAAACCGCCGGCTTGGCGCGCCGGTCGGTCAGCTCCTTGAGGCGGCTGCCGCGCCCGCCGGCAAGCACATAGGCCATGGCATCGCGTGCCAGCGGCTGGGTTCTCTTGATCTCTGCCATTGTTACCCTCCCAAGTAAGCTGCCCGAACCATTGCCTTGGCCAGATGAGATATCATCTGCTTCAGTCCGCGACGAATTCCAGCATGATCGTCGAGAGCGGCGGCAAAAGCATCGTCGCCGACGTGCCGCCCCCTTCCCCGCTCGCCACGACCATGCCGCCATTGCCCATGCCGGAGCCGCCATAAACGGCGGCGTCAGTGTTGATGATCTCGCGCCATTCGCCTGCCTTCGGCAACGGCACGCGATAGTTCTCGCGCGGCACCGGCGTGAAATTGGAGATGACGGCGATCGGGTTGCCACCCGGCGCGCTGCGCAGCCAGGCAAAGACGGAGTTGTCGCGATCATCGACGATCAGCCAGGAGAAGCCTTCCGGCTCGCAGTCGCGCGCATGCAGCGCCGGGCGCGAGCGGTAGAGGTAGTTCAGGTCCCGCACCGTCTGCCAGACGCCGCGATGCGGAGCATAGTCGAGCAGGTTCCAGTCGAGCGCGCGCGCCTCGCTCCATTCGCGGCGCTGGGCGAACTCCTGCCCCATGAACAGAAGCTTCTTGCCGGGATAACCCCACATGAAGGCGTAGTAGGCGCGCAGCGTGGCGAATTTCTGCCAGTCGTCGCCGGCCATCTTGTTGAGCAATGTGCCCTTGCCATGCACGACCTCGTCGTGGGACAGCGGCAGGACGAAATTCTCGGAGAAGGCGTAGATCAGGCCGAAGGTGATGTCGTTGTGGTGGTGCTTGCGATAGATCGGCTCCTTGGAGAAATACTCCAGCGTGTCGTGCATGAAGCCCATGTTCCACTTGAAGCCGAAGCCGAGCCCGTCTTCATGCACCGGATGCGAGACCTTCGGCCATGACGTGGATTCTTCGGCGATCGTCATCACGCCGGGATGGTGGCCGTAAAGCTCCTTGTTCATCTTCTGCAGGAAGCTGACGGCCTGCAGGTTCTCGCGCCCGCCCTTCTCGTTGGGGATCCACTCGCCGGCCTTGCGCGAATAATCGAGGTAGAGCATCGAGGCGACGGCGTCGACGCGCAGGCCGTCGACATGGTATTTTTCGGCCCAGAACAGCGCATTGTTGACGAGGAACGACACCACCTCGCGGCGGCCGAAATTGTAGATCGCGGTGTTCCAATCGGGATGGAAACCCTGGCGCGGATCGGCATGCTCGTAGAGCGCGGTGCCGTCGAATTGCACCAGCCCATGCTCGTCGACAGGGAAATGCGCCGGCACCCAGTCGAGGATGACGCCGACACCGGCGCGGTGCGCGCCGTCGACGAAGCGGGCAAAGCCGTCGGGGTCGCCGAAGCGGGCGGTCGGCGCATAGAGGCCGGTCGTCTGGTAGCCCCAGGACGGGTCGTAAGGGTGCTCGGAAATCGGCAGGAACTCGATATGGGTGAATCCGGTGTCGACCACGTAAGGGATCAACCGCGCGGCGAGCTCGTCCCAGGTTAGGAAAGTGCCGTCGTCGCGGCGCTGCCACGAGCCGGCATGGACCTCGTAGATCGAGATCGCCTCGCGCCT
Source organism: Mesorhizobium sp. (assembly GCA_004020545.1). GTDB lineage: Bacteria > Pseudomonadota > Alphaproteobacteria > Rhizobiales > Rhizobiaceae > Mesorhizobium. The sequence goes on from SAQE01000010.1 coordinate 78,473, forward strand.
GGGATCGGTTTTTTGCCAGAAGCTGCGATGCGCCTCGTCGCCCCATTGATGCGCCATCGGCGACGCCGTGACCGACGCGGTCGCCGGACGCAGCTCGGATTCGAAGGCGAAGGGATCGGCCTTGAGCGGCAGCCTGACACCGTCGGGGCCGATGATCTCGAACTTGTAGGGCTGGCCGGCGCGGAGATCGGGAATGAACAGCTCCCAGATGCCGGTGTCCTTGCGGTAGCGCATGGTGTGCCGGCGGCCGTCCCAGTCGTTGAAGGTGCCCACCACCGAGACGCGCCTCGCATTCGGCGCCCAGACGGCGAAGTGCACGCCGGTCGCGCCCTCATGCTCGATGATATGGGCGCCGAGCTTGTCGAAGAGCCTTAGGTGCGAGCCTTCGGCCATGTAGTAGTCGTCCATCGGTCCCAGCACCGGGCCGAAAGAATAGGGATCAGTCAGCCACCAGTCGCCGCCGGCGTTTTTCGCGTGGTAGCGCAGCGGCTGATGTTTGCGGATCGAAAGCTTGCCCTCGAAGAAGCCGGCATCATGGCTGCGGTCGAGTTCGCCGACCTCCTTACCGGTCAGCGTATAGGCCGTGACGGACGCGGCATTGGGCACGAAGCAGCGGGCGACGAAGCCTTTACCGGCTTCATGCACGCCAAGAACAGCAAAAGGATCGCCATGCGTTCCGGTGACAATCGCCGCGACATCGCCGGCTGGCGCCAGTCCGTCCGGCCCGCTTGTCGCAGCGGTCGCGCGCGGCTTCCTCATCAGGCGGTCGCCCTCCCCGGGCATCAGTCACTTTCTTGGCGCGTGTCGTAGCGTGACCCGCGCCGGTTTTTTTCCTTGGTGCATGCCGTAATCCCAAAACCGCTAGGCACTTTTGGGCGGCATGCACCGGGGGCCACATCGTTCGTGACCTCATGCAATCACATCAGGCAGGTACGTTCCAGATTTCTTTCGCATATTGGCGGATGGTGCGATCGGACGAGAACCAGCCGACGCGGGCGACGTTGCGGATGGCGCGCGCGTACCAGTCGGGACTGTTGCGCCACACGGCATCGACCTCGCGCTGGCAGGCCGCGTAGGAATCGAAATCGGCCGCAACCATGAACCAGTCGCCCTGATACAGGCCATTCATGAGATCGCGGTAGCGGTTGGGATCGTCGGGCGAGAAGACGCCGGACGAGATCGCCGACACCGCCTGCGACAGCTCCGGCGAAGCCTCGATCACGCCGCGCGGATCGTAGCCGTTGGCGCGCCGGTCGGCGACCTCGGCGGTGGTGAGGCCGAAGATGAAAATATTGTCGTCGCCGACATGCTCCTTGATCTCGACATTGGCGCCGTCGAGCGTGCCGATGGTCAGCGCGCCGTTGAGGGCGAACTTCATGTTGCCGGTGCCGGAGGCCTCCATGCCGGCGGTCGATATCTGCTCGGAAAGATCGGCGGCCGGCATCATCACCTCGGCCAGGCTGACATTGTAGTTCGGCACGAACACCATTTTCAGCAGGCCGCGCACCGCCGGATCGCGGTTGATGACCTTGGCGACGTCGTTGGCCAGCTTGATGATGAGCTTGGCGTTGTGATAGCTGGGCGCCGCCTTGCCGGCGAAGAATTTCACTCGCGGCATCCAGTCCCGCTCCGGATGCGAGCGGATCTGGTCGTAGAGCGCGATCGCCTCGAGGATGTTGAGAAGCTGACGCTTGTATTCATGGATGCGCTTGACCTGGATGTCGAACAGCGCCGATGGATCGAGCCTGATGCCCAGCCGGTCGGCGACGAGGTTTGCAAGCCTCGCCTTGTTCTGCCGCTTCACGGCGGCGAACTTCTCGCGGAAGGCGGCATCGTCGGCGAGAGGATCGAGATCCTTGATCGCCTCGATGTCGTCCATGAAACGGTCACCGATCGCCTCGCGCGCAAGCGCGGTCAGGCCGGGATTGCACTGGATCAGCCAACGCCGCGGCGTGATGCCGTTGGTCTTGTTGTTGATGCGGCCGGGATAGAGCTTGTGAAGATCGGCGAACACCGTCTCCTTCATCAGCTCGGTGTGGAGGGCAGAGACGCCGTTGATCGAATGCGAGCCGACGAAGGCGAGATTGCCCATCCGCACGCGGCGGTCGCCATTTTCCTGGATCAGCGAAATGCGGGCGATCTGGTCGACCGAGAATTTTCCGGTCGCCCGTGCCTCCAGCAGCACCTCAGCGTTGATGGCATAGACGATCTGCATGTGGCGCGGCAGCAGGCGCTCGAAGAGCGGCACCGGCCAACTTTCGAGCGCCTCGGGAAGAAGCGTGTGGTTGGTGTAGGCGAAGGTGCGCTTGGTGGTATCCCAGGCGAGGTCGAAATCCATGCCGTGGACATCCATCAAGAGCCGCATCAGCTCCGCCACGGCGACCGCCGGATGGGTATCGTTCAAATGGATCGCGGCCTTGTCGGGCAGCGACTTCAGGTCGCCATATTGGCTCAGATGCCGCTGGACGATGTCCTGCAGCGAGGCGGTCGAGAAGAAATATTCCTGTCTCAGCCTGAGCTCCTGCCCGGCCATGTGGGAATCGGCGGGATAGAGCACGCGCGACAGCGCGTCGGCCTTGTTGCTTTCGGAGAGCGCACCGATGTGGTCGCCGGCGTTGAACTTGTCGAGCAGGATCGGGTCGATCGGCATGCCGGACCACAACCGCAGCGTATTGACGCGCCTGGCGCGCCAGCCGGCGACCGGTGTATCATAGGCGACGGCCAGCACATGCTCGGTCGGCTTCCAGACGTGGCGCTCCAGCCGGCCGTCCTTGGAGGTGATCGATTCGACCGAGCCGCCGAAGCCGACCTCGAAGGAACGCTCGCGCCGCTCGAACTCCCATGGATTGCCGTGGTCGAGCCAGGTTTCCGGCAATTCGACCTGCCAGCCGTCGTGGATCTCCTGGCGGAACATGCCGTTGGCGTAGCGGATGCCGTAACCGTGCGCGGGGATGTCAACGGTCGCCATGCTTTCCATGAAGCAGGCGGCGAGCCGGCCGAGGCCGCCATTGCCGAGGGCTGCGTCCGGCTCGAGCCCGGCGATGAGGTCGAGGTCGACGCCGAGCGAGGCGAGCGCCTCGCGCATGTTCTCCATCAGGTCGAGATTGGAGAAGGCGTCGCGCATCAGGCGCCCGATCAGGAATTCGAGCGAAAGGTAATAAACGCGCTTTTCCTGCTGGTCGTAGGCTTCCTTGGTCGCCTGGATCCAGTGATCGACGATGCGGTCGCGCACGACCTTGATCGAGGCGGTCAGCCAGTCATAGGGCGTGGCGACCGTGATGTCCTTGCCGAGCCGGTATTTGAGCGACATCAAGACTTCTTCGGCGAGCGTCTTGGGGTCGGGATGGTCGAGAGCGGGGGCTTTGATCGTCATGGCGGGTGTCATATCGCCTCTCGTTCGGTTGGCCTGATCATACCGGCTTTCACCGCTTCTCCTACCCCACTTTGCCGCGCTGCAGCATATACTAAATCGATTTAGGCAACGATGTCCATCTGGTGCCCCTGCGGCTATTTACCGTGGTGAATGGGAATTAGGCCGCCAGTGCGTCCTCAGGCGGCTTCTTGGCGCCGGTCATCAGCGCGACGGCATCCGACATCGAAATCTGCTTCGGATCGACGACGCAAAGACGCCGTCCAAGCCGGTGGATGTGGATGCGATCGGCCACCTCGAAGACATGCGGCATGTTGTGCGAGATGAGCACGATGGGCAGGCCGCGCTTCTTGACGTCGAGGATCAGCTCCAGCACGCGGCGGCTTTCCTTGACGCCGAGCGCGGCCGTCGGCTCGTCCATGATCACCACCTTGGAGCCGAAGGCTGCGGCGCGCGCCACCGCGACGCCCTGGCGCTGGCCGCCCGAGAGCGTCTCCACCGCCTGGCTTATGTTCTGGATGGTCATCAGGCCGAGCTCGGTCAGCTTGTCGCGGGCGCGCTTCTCCATCGCCGGGCGGTCGAGCATGCGGAACCAGCTTCCCAGCGGCCCGGGCTTGCGGATCTCGCGGCCGAGGAACATGTTGTCGGCGATCGACAGCGCCGGCGACAAAGCGAGGTTCTGGTAGACGGTCTCGATGCCTGCCTCGCGGGCTTCGATGGGCGATTTGAAATGGACCTGCTTGCCGTCCAGTTCGATCACCCCCTCGTCGGGATGCACGGCGCCGGAGATCGCCTTGATCAGGGTCGACTTGCCGGCGCCGTTGTCGCCGATCACCGCCAGGATTTCGCCCGGATAGAGATCGAAGTCGCAGTTGTTGAGCGCGGTCACGCGGCCATAGCGCTTGGTGAGGCCGCGCGCGGTGAGGACAGGTTGCTGGGTCATGGTTACACCGAAACCTTTCTGATCCACTGGTCGATCGCGACGGCGCCGATGATCAGGACGCCGGTGAGCAGCACTTTCCATTGCGGGTCGGCGCCCAGCATGTTGAGGCCCATCGAGACGACGCCGACGATCATGGCGCCGAACAGCGTGCCGAGGATCGAGCCGCGGCCGCCAAAGAGCGAGATGCCGCCGATCACCGTCGCGGTGATCGCCTGCAGATTGTAGTCGGTGACGGCGGCGGACGGCGAAATCGAGCCATTGCGGCCGATCGAGACCCAGGCCGCGAACGCGGCGATCAGGCCGGCAAGCGTATAGACGGCCATCAACACCTTCTTGGTCTGGATGCCGGAGAGCTTCGCCGCTTCCGGATCGTCGCCGACGGCATAGACGTGGCGGCCCCAGGCGGTGTGGTTGAGCACATACCAGAGCAGCATCACCAGCAGGACCATCGCGATGACGCCGGCCGTCAGCACGGCGGAACCGACCCTGAAGCTAAGAGCGAAGAAGTGAAGCAACGGCGCCTGGGCGTCGACGTCGGCGTCGCGGATCGTCTCATTGGCGGAATAAATGAAGTTCGTCGCCATGACGATGTTCCAGGTGCCGAGCGTGACGATGAAGGGCGGCAGCTTCATGTAAGCGACCAGCAGGCCGTTGAGCAGGCCGCAGGCGCTGCCGGCGGCAAGCCCTACGATCACTGCGAGAAGAGTCGGCATCCCGTAAGTGAGAGCGCAGTTGCCCATGATCACGGCCGAGATCACCATGATGACGCCGATCGAAAGATCGATGCCGGCGGTCAGGATGACCAGCGTCTGGGCAGCGCCCAGAATACCGACGATGGCGATCTGCTGCAGGATCAGCGTCAGCGTGTAGGAAGAAAAGAAACGTCCGCCTATGGCAATGCCGAAAATGATGATCGACAGCACCAGCACGATCAGCGGCACCGCCGCCGGCGTGGAATGCAGAAAATGCTGGGCGCGCTTGACGAACGACTTGCCGTGCTCCTCGAAGGCGGCGACGCTGCTGTCGCTACCCGTAAGCACCTTCTCGAATTCCTGCATCTGAGACATGTGACCTCCCGTCTGCGCGGAGCTTGCTCATTGCTCCACGCGCCGTTCACGCATTCCGGTCTATTGCCGGGATTATCTGCGCTTGCGAAAGCGCATCGTCCACCCGATGCGGCCGGGGATCAAGCCCCGGCCGCAAGGTTTATGCGCCTGTCAGGCCAGCATCAGCCCCAGCACTTGGCCAGGCCTTCCTTGGTGTCGATGGACTTCACGCCGTTGGCCGGCTTGTCGGTCACCAGGTTGACGCCGGTGTCGAAGAAGTTCTTGCCTTCGGTCGGCTTCGGCTTGGTGCCGTCCTTTGCGTAGGCGGCGATCGCCTCGATGCCGAGCGCCGCCATCTGCAGCGGGTATTGCTGCGAGGTGGCGCCGATCACGCCTTCGGTCACCGACTTGACGCCGGGGCAGCCGCCGTCGACCGAGACGATCAGCACCTGCTTTTCGAGGCCGACGGCCTTGAGCGCCTGGTAGGCGCCGACGGCGGCCGGCTCGTTGATGGTGTGGATGACGTTGATGGTGTTGTCCTTCTGCAGGAGGTTCTCCATCGCCTTGCGGCCGCCTTCCTCGTTGCCGTTGGTCACGTCATGACCGACGATGCGCGGATCGTCCTCGTCGCCGATCTTGTTCGGATCCTTCACGTCGATGCCGTAGCCCATCATGAAGCCCTGGTCGCGCAGCACGTCGACGGTCGGCTGCGAGGGGGTGAGGTCGAGGAAGCCGATCTTGGCGTCCTTGGCCTTGTCGCCGAGCGTGGCGGCTGCCCAGGCACCGATCAGCTTGCCGGCCTCCAGATTGTCGGTGGCGAAGGTCGCGTCGGCGGCGTCGATCGGGTCGAGCGGCGTGTCGAGCGCGATCACCAGTAGGCCGGCGTCGCGCGCCTTCTTGACCGTCGGCACGATACCCTTGGTGTCGGAAGCGGTGATCAGGATGCCCTTGGCGCCGTCGGCGATGCAGCTTTCGATCGCCGCGACCTGGCTCTCGCTGTCGCCGTCGATCTTGCCGGCATAGGTCTTGAGATCGACGCCGAGTTCCTTGGCCTTGGCTGTCGCACCCTCCTTCATCTTGACGAAGAAGGGGTTGGTGTCGGTCTTGGTGATAAGGCAGGCGCCGACGCCCGCGGCCGATGCGGACGAGGCGAACGCCATCAAGCCCAGCCCGGCAGCCGCGAACACGGTAGACTTCAGCAGCGATTTCTTGGTCACGATTTTCCTCCCAGTGGAACCATTCCGGACGCCGGCCTACCCGGCGCCTCGAGCGCATCCAACCATTCTCCCAGCGTGGATGCCACCTCAAAAGACACCAGTCCGAGACGTCTGTCAATAATTAAATCACTCTTATTTATTATTGACAGACTTGCGCCGTTCACTCATTCTGAACGAAAAGCAGTGTGGGGAAACCAACGGGAGGAACAGGGTGGAGACCGGCATTGCGAGGCACGGTTCGCCCGAGGCTCTGGAGAGCCGCTTACATCGCGGCACCAACCAGAGCGGTATGCGCGACCACAATGAACGGCTGGTGCTGTCGCTGGTGCGCCAGCATGGCAGCCTCGCCAAATCCGACATCGCGCGCATGACCGGGCTGTCGGCCCAGACGGTGTCCGTAATCATGCGCGAGCTCGAAGAGGACAAGCTGCTCGTTCGCCAGGCGCCCTTGCGGGGCAAGATCGGCCAGCCGTCGATCCCGATGGCGCTCAATCCGGAGGGCGCCTTCTTCATCGGACTCAAGATCGGCCGCCGCAGCGCCGAACTGGTGCTGATCGACTTCCTCGGCAATGTGCGCTCGATGCTGCACAATTCCTATCGCTATCCCGCGCCGCGCGAGACGGTCGAGTTCGTCAGCGCCGGCATCAAAAAAATGCGCGGAGAACTGACGCCGGCGCAGGACAAGCGCATTGCCGGCCTCGGCATCGCCATGCCGTTCGAACTTTGGAGTTGGGCCGACACCGCCGGCGCGCCGCGCGAGATCATGGACGAATGGCGCCATCGCGATATCCGTTCCGACATCCAGGTGCAGTGCGACTTTCCGGTCTATCTGCAGAACGACGCCACGTCGGCCTGCGGTGCGGAACTCGTCTTCGGCCAGGCGGGTGCGGCGCGCGACTTCGTCTATTTCTACATCGGCGCCTTTGCCGGCGGCGGCATCGTGCTCAACGGCCGCCTGTTCGGCGGACCGACCGGAAATGCCGGCGCGCTGGGCTCGATGCCGGTGCCGGGGCCCGACGGCAAGCCGACGCAGCTTATCGACGTCGCCTCGATCGCCATACTGGAAAAGGCGCTTAGCGCCAAGGGCATCGACGGCTCGTATCTTTGGACATCGCCGCAGGATTGGGGCGACATAGGCGCAGAACTCGACGAGTGGATCGCCAACGCCTCGAAGGCGCTCGCCTATGCGATCGTCGCGGCCTCCTCGGTCATCGATTTCGAAGCGGCGGTTATCGACGGCTGGATGCCCCTCACCGTAAGGCGGCGGCTCGTCGATGCGGTCACGGATGCCATCGCCGGCATCGACGCCGAGGGACTGAAACTGCCCATCGTGCGCGAAGGAACCGTAGGCATCCACGCGCGGGCGCTAGGTGGCGCCAGCCTGCCGCTGTCCGAACGCTTCCTGATCGGATCGACAACGATTTTCAGGAGCGCCTGACCATGCTGATCGGCATCCCGCCGCTGCTCGGCCCGCAGCTTCTAGCGACGCTCAGGGCCATGGGCCATGGCGACGAGATCGCTATCGTCGACGGCAATTATCCCGCTGAAGAACAGGCGCGCAGGCTGATCCGCGCCGACGGCCATCACGTCATTCCAGTACTCGACGCCGTCTTGAGCGTGCTACCGGTGGACGAGGCGGTGCCGGAGGCTTTGTTCCGCGCCTCGGTCAAAGGCGATCCGGCGCTTGCCGATCCCGTGCATCGCGAGATGGAAGAGGTCTGCGCGAGACGTGCGCCGGGCCACAAGGTGATTGCCCTGGCCGGCGCCGACTTCTATGCACGCGTCAAGGCCGCGCACGCGATCGTCGCGACCAGCGAACCCATGCTCTACGCTAACATCATCATCCGCAAGGGCGTGATCCATCCGCCGGAGACCGACAAGACATGATCCTCTGCTGTGGCGAAGCCCTGATCGACATGCTGCCGCGCACCACGACGGAAGGCGAAGCGGCCTTCGCGCCTTATGTCGGCGGGGCCGTGTTCAACACGGCGATCGCGCTCGGACGCCTCGGCGCCCCGGCGGGCTTCTTCTCCGGCCTCTCCTCCGACCTGTTCGGCGGCCAGCTCCGCGAGGCGCTCGGAGCAAGCAAGGTGAGCTCCACCTACGCGCACACCTCGCCAAAGCCCACGACGCTCGCCTTCGTGCGGCTCACCAACGGCCAGGCGACCTACACATTCTACGACGAGAACACCGCCGGGCGCATGCTCACCATCGAGGACCTGCCGAAGCTCGGCGCCGAGATCGAGGCGATGCTGTTCGGCGCCATCAGCCTGATCTCGGAGCCCGCGGGATCCGCCTATGAGGAGTTCATGCGGCGCGAGCACGACAGCCGGGTGATGATGCTCGACCCCAACATCCGGCCGAACTTCATCCCGGACAAGGCCAAGCATTTGAGGCGTATCCGCGAGATGATGGCGATGGCCGACATCGTGAAACTGTCGGATGAGGACCTCAACTGGTTCGACGAGGCGGGCTCGCATGAGGATGTCGTGCGCAACTGGCTAGACCGCGGCCCCAAGCTGATTGTCGTCACTCATGGCAGCGAAGGCGCGGTCGGTTACAGCAACGAGCATAAGGTCACGGTCGTGCCGCAGAAGGTGAAGGTGGTCGACACGGTCGGCGCAGGCGACACCTTCAATGCCGGCATCCTCGCCTCGCTGCACGAGCAGGGCCTGCTCACCAAGGCCGCGATCGGCAGCCTGTCGGAGGACGCGATCCGCAAGGCGCTGGAACTAGGCGCTAAGGCGGCTGCGGTAACGGTGTCGCGCGCCGGCGCCAATCCACCATGGCGGCACGAAATCGCCTGATTGGGCTGTCCGAGAGGCCCTGCCCAGCCGATCACTTTATGTTTCCGAAGGCCAAAACAGCGCGATAAGGGGCGCCGAAAATGCGCCTGGAAGCCCGGATTCCCGGCTTCCTCGGGCAACATGCCGGCAAAAGACGGTGACAGGCTGCGACACTTGCGCAATTTTGCCTGCCCACGGTCGACTTTCTCAGCCGTGCCAAGTCTGATACCAGCGGGCCGGTTTACTGGCAGCATTTGAGGCCGACATGCAGTTCATCGATCTTGGCGCGCAGCGCGAACGAATCCGCGACCGGCTGAAAGCCGCGATCGACCGCGTGGTCGAAGACGGGCGTTACATCCTCGGGCCCCAGGTCACCGAATTCGAGAACAAGCTCGCGGCTTACGTCGGCGTCAAGCATGTGGTGGCCTGCGCCAACGGCACCGATGCGTTGCTTCTGCCGCTGTTTGCCGCCGGCATCGGTCCGGGCGACGCCGTGTTCGTGCCGAGCTTCACCTTCGCCGCGACGGCCGAAGTGGTAGCGCTCGCCAAGGCCGAGCCTGTCTTCGTCGACGTCGATCCCGACACCTACAATATCGACATCGCGAGCCTCGAGGCGGCGATCGAGATGATCAGGAAGGAAGGCCGGCTGAAGCCGAAGGCGATCATCCCGGTCGATCTCTTCGGGCTTGCCGCCGATTATCAGGCGATCATGGCGATCGCCAAGCGCGAGAACCTGCTGGTGATCGAGGATGCTGCCCAATCGATGGGCGGCTCCGCCGACGGCCAGTCGATCGGCGGTTCCGCCGACGCCAAGATGTGCGGCGCCTTCGGCCATGTCGGCTCGACCAGCTTCTATCCGGCGAAGCCGCTGGGCTGCTACGGTGACGGCGGCGCGATGTTCACCAATGATGCTGCGCTGGCCGACAAGCTCAGATCCTTCGCCTTCCACGGCAAAGGCGAGACCCAGTACGACAACGTCCGCGTCGGCATCAATTCGCGCCTCGACACGCTGCAGGCGGCAATCCTGATTGAGAAGCTTGCCATCCTCGAGGAAGAGATGGTGGCGCGGCAGGCCGTCGCAGACCGCTATGCCAAAGGGCTTGGCGACATCGTCAAGGCATCACGCAATCTGGGTCACGGCCGCTCGGCCTGGGCGCAGTACGCCATCGAGACGCCGAAGCGCGACGGTCTGAAGGCCCATCTCGGCGAAAAGGGCATCCCGTCGGTCATCTATTATGTGAAGCCGCTGCACGAGCAGGTCGCCTATCGCGACTATCCGCGCACGCCGACCGGCCTCGCCGTTTCGGAAAAGCTGCCGAAACAGATTCTTTGCCTGCCCATGCACGCCTATCTCGGCGAAGCCGACCAGGACAAGATCATCGAGACGATCCGCAACTACATCGGCTCGAACTCGGCGCACGTCGCGGCGGCGTAAAGAGCCCCATACGCGAGATCACGGTCTCGGCGGGTATGCCTCCAGCAGTAGGCGCCGATCGCGGCGCCAACGCCATGATGCCCTAGGCTGTTCCGGTCGTCGTGACGTATTCCGACAGGCCGATACGTGCGTTGAAGTTCGTCAGTATGGCCGCGAGAAGGTATTCGCTTCGAACCAGCCATATGCGCGTCGTCATAGGCGACATGACCAGGATCGACCAGCGCAGGAGGTCATGGAAGCTCGTCACGCAAGGCATTGACCGTGTCAAGCGTGATAGGAGGGTGCATCCGGCCGAGGTGACAGTAGAGGAATCCCGTTGCGCTTGCCGCCGGCTTGCGGGCGGCGCAGAGAGCGTCGGGCGAGATCGGTGATGATCTCGCCGACGCTGCGATTCTACTGCCGGGCCATCGCCTTGGCTGCGATCAAGACGTCGTCATCGATTGCCAGTGTGGTTCTCATATCGCCCTCCTCGGACAAATTGAGCGGCGACGACGGATACTCAAGCGGAATGCGGGGCCGCAACCTGGTGAGACACCGTCGTTTGGGTATTTATGGGTATATTTTTGGGTATGACTCTGAAGATCGATTCCCTGCAGATTACCCCCGCAATCCAGAGATTGATGAGTTCAAAGGGGCTTGGCGGGCGCTGGGCACGCTCGCGCCAGAGCGCCTATCGGCTCTGCGCCGCGTTGCGACCATCGAGAACATTGGCGCTTCTACCCGTATCGAAGGCAGTGAGCTTACGGACGCCGAAGTGAAGCGGCTCCTTGCCAACCTCGACATCAAATCCTTCGAAACCCGCGACGAGCAGGAGGTCGCCGGTTATGCGCAAGTGATGGAAACGATCTTCTCACATTTCGATGCGATTGATCTGACCGAAACCACGTCATGCAGCTGCACCGTACCTGCTGGCGTTCAGCAACAAAGATGAGCGTCATCGCGGCGCGTACAATACACTGGTGCGCTTCGACGCACGCTCGTCGCCACCAATCTCGGCGATGTGGTCCGCGCCGTGGTTGATCGGGCCAGCGACGCTATCATGATCAGCTTGGCCTGGCGACTTTGCCGCTGGCAATGAAATGCGGGTTGGCGAAATCCGTGTCGCTCACTTGGTTGCGCTTGCCGTAGACGAGCGGCTCGCCGTCCAGCGTGCGGGTCATGCCGCCGGCTGCGCGCAGCACCGCATCGCCTGCCGCCGTGTCCCATTCCATGGTGCGGCCAAAGCGCGGATAGATGTCGGCCTCGGCGGCGGCGAGCAGGCAGAATTTCAGCGATGAGCCGATCGAGACGATTTCGGCGGCGCCGAGATCGCGGATAAAGGCCTCGGTTTCCGGCGTGTTGTGCGAGCGGCTGGCGACGACGGCTAGCGGCGCGCTCGCTTCGCGCACGGCAATCGGTCGGCGGCCGACGATGCGAAAGTCGCTGTCCACGTCGATGGACTCAGCCTTGCCCGGGCGGCCGGAGAAAAGGCGTCCCGTGCAAGGCGCGAAGACGACGCCCACTTCCGGCACGCCATGGCGCGCCAGCGCGATGTTGACGGTGAAATCGGTGCGGCGGTTGACGAATTCCTTGGTGCCGTCGAGCGGATCGATGAGGAAGAAGGCGCTGTCGAGATCGGGCGTCGCGACGCCCGCCGCAACCTCCTCCTCCGCCACGCAAGGGATGTCCGGATAAGCGGCGCGCAGGCCGGCCAGGATGATCTTCTCGCTTGCGCGGTCAGCTTCCGTCACCGGCGAAGAGTCGGATTTTTCATCGACAGCGCATCCTTCGTGGAAGACGCGCATCACCTCGCGCCCGGCATCGAGCGCCAGGCGCTCGAACACGCCGAGCATCGCCTCGTCGTCAGATGCCGCCGCCATTGTCGTACTGCTCTTGGGCAATGTCTCGCTCGGTCAGCCAGTGTTCCAGGGCTTCCGCCATCTCCTCAGGCGTCCTGCCGAGAGTCTCGAGATGGATTTCGGGGTTCTCGGGCGCCTCGTAAGGAGAATCGACGCCGGTGAAATTCTTGATCTCGCCGCTCAGCGCTCGCGCGTAAAGACCCTTCGGATCGCGCCGGGCGCATTCCTCGAACGGCGTGTCGACGAACACCTCCACGAATTCGCCCTCGGCCATCAGCTCGCGCGCCATGCGCCGCTCGGCGCTGAAGGGCGAGATGAAGGAGACGATGACGATCAGCCCGGCATCGGCCATCAGCTTGGCCACCTCGGCGACGCGGCGGATGTTCTCCACGCGATCGGCATCGGTGAAGCCGAGATCGCGGTTGAGGCCGTGGCGGACATTGTCGCCGTCGAGGATGTAGGTGTGGCGACCCGAAGCGAACAGCTTCTTCTCGAAGAGATTTGCGATGGTCGACTTGCCCGAGCCGGACAGGCCGGTGAACCAGAACACCGCCGGGCGCTGGTTCTTCAGGTCGCTGCGGCCGCGCTTGCCGACATCGAGCGACTGCCAGTGGATGTTCTCGGCGCGACGCAGCGAATGCAGGATCATGCCGGCGCCGACGGTGGCGTTTGTGATGCGGTCGATCAGGATGAAAGCGCCGGTCGTGCGGTTCTCGGCAAAAGGATCGAAGGCGATCGGCGCCCGCGTCGAGATGTTGCAGACACCGACCCCGTTGATGTCGAGCGATTTCGCCGCCTCATGCGCGAAGTCGTTGACGTTGACCCGGTATTTGAGATCGGTGACGGTTGCGCTCACCTGGTCGGTCTCGGTACGCAAAATGTAGGAGCGGCCGGGCAGCAGCGCCTGCTCGTCGAACCAGACGATGTTGGCGGCGAACTGGTCGGCGACCTGCGGACGCGCGGCCGGCGACACCAGCATGTTGCCGCGCGACACCTCGACCTCGTCCTCGAGGACGAGCGTGATGGCCTGGCCGGCAACCGCCCGCTCGAGATCGCCGCCATGGGCGACGATGCGCTTAACGCGAGAGGCCCTGCCCGATTTGGCGACGACCACCTCATCGCCTTGCGAAACCGTTCCAGAGGCGATGGTGCCGGCAAAGCCGCGAAAATCGAGGTTGGGACGGTTCACATACTGGACCGGGAAACGGAACGGCAGCTCAACGACGGCCTCGTCGACCGACACGGTTTCCAGATGCTCGATCAGCGACGGCCCGGAGTACCAGGGCGTGCGCTCCGAGCGACTGGTGACATTGTCGCCAAAACGCGCCGACATCGGGATCGGCACGATGCTGGTGAAGCCTAGGTTCTGCGCAAACTCGCTGTAGTCCGCCACGATCTGGTCGAACACGGCCTTATCGAAGCCGACGAGGTCGATCTTGTTGACGGCAAGCACGATGTGCCGGATGCCGAGCAGCGAGGCGATGATCGAATGGCGCCTGGTCTGGCGCAGCACGCCCTGGCGAGCATCGATCAGCACGATGGCGAGATCGGCGGTCGATGCGCCAGTCGCCATGTTGCGCGTGTATTGTTCGTGGCCGGGCGTATCGGCGACGATGAACTTGCGCTTCGGCGTGGCGAAGAAGCGGTAGGCGACATCGATGGTGATGCCCTGCTCGCGCTCGGCCTCCAGACCGTCGACCAGGAGCGCGAAGTCGACGTCGTCGCCGGTGGTGCCGTGCTTGCGCGAATCGCGCTCGAGCGCGGCGAGCTGGTCCTCGAAGATCTGCTTGGTGTCGGAGAGCAGCCGGCCGATCAGCGTCGACTTGCCGTCGTCGACCGAGCCGCAGGTGAGGAAGCGCAGCAGCGACTTCTTCTCCTGCGCGGCCATGTAGTCGCGGATCGAGTCTGTCGGGGCGAGGCTCTTGGCCATGATGTGGCGCATTATCAGAAATACCCCTCGCGCTTCTTCTTTTCCATGGAACCTGCCTCGTCGCGATCGATGAGGCGGCCCTGGCGCTCAGACGTGCGGGCGGTCAGCATCTCGCCGACGATGGCTTCAAGTGTATCAGCATCGGATTCGATGGCGCCCGTCAGCGGGTAGCAGCCCAGTGTGCGGAAGCGCACGAGACGGTTCTCGACCGTCTCGCCGGGACGCAGTTGCATGCGGTCGTCGTCCTTGAGGATGAGCATGCCGTCGCGCTCGACGACCGGCCGCTCCTTGGCAAAGTAAAGCGGCACGATCGGGATATTCTCCTGCAAGATGTACTGCCAGATGTCGAGCTCGGTCCAGTTCGACAGCGGGAAGACGCGGATCGATTCGCCCGGCGCGATGCGGGTATTGAAGATCTTCCACATTTCCGGCCGCTGGTTCTTCGGATCCCAGGCGTGGTGAGCGTTGCGGAAGGAAAAGATGCGCTCCTTGGCGCGCGACTTCTCCTCGTCGCGGCGGGCGCCGCCGAAGGCCGCGTCGAAACCGTATTTGTCGAGCGCCTGGCGCAGCGCCACGGTCTTCATCACATGGGTGTGGGTGTTGGAGCCATGATCGAAGGGATTGATGTTGTCGCGAACGCCGTCTTCGTTGACGTGGACGAGCAGGTCGAAGCCGAGCTTCTGCGCCATCTGATCGCGAAAGGCGATCATCTCGCGGAACTTCCAGGTCGTGTCGACATGCAGGAAGGGAAAAGGCGGCTTGGCCGGATAGAAGGCCTTCATCGCCAGATGCATCAGCACGGAGGAATCCTTGCCGACCGAATAGAGCATCACCGGCTTGGAGAAAGAGGCCGCGACCTCACGGAAGATGTGGATGGATTCGGCTTCGAGCCGCTGCAGATGCGTGAGCGCGATGTTCATGGACTTTTCAAGCGTTCTTTCGTGCCGGCCAGATCTTGCAGCAGGCGATTGGCGCGGTTCCCTCAAACAGCCCGTCAAGCCCTGGACACTTCTCGCGGGCGTTCTAGCAGATCGGCGTCGCGCATAACAATGCAAGACGCGCGCCAAGCGGCATGGTTCGCGAACGAATTTTCCAAGTAAGCCCTATAAAGTGGAAATTCCTGCCAGACACACTGAGCAGTTGAAGGGCGATGAAAAAGCTATTGCCTTGATCGGGCAGGCTGGACATCCAAGGTCTTTCATCCCTACCGGCGATTTTTAGGTGAACATGCTTCGGCCGCCCCTATCAGAAACCGGGGCCAGCCGCTATACCGGCGCGGGAACGGGGCGAGACGCGACAGAACCGGGGGGAGGGCAGCTGTTCGCCCGCCACCGCGGGTCCGCGTGCGACTGGAAGATTGCGAAGCAAGGCATTGAACCCGTTCACATCGCTCCGGCGCCAGCTCACGCCGACACAGATCAATATCTATTTCTCGATCGTCTGCTTCTTCTCTCCGCCTGTACTGGGGTCGGTGGTCAGCTTCGTCTTCAGTGGCGGCGCGCTCTGGTCCGTGTTTCTGCTGGCCTCCGGGCGACGGCAGCTCAACATCGACCGGCCGATGCTCACCATGACGGTGGCCATCTACGCCTATTGCGGAGCCATGGTGCTGGCCTCGATCGTCAACGGTGCGCTCGGGCCGGATCTGAAATATTTCCTGCCGCTGATCACTCTGCTGTTCTTCCCGATCTCCTATTCAACCTGGAGCATCACGGAGAAAGCCACCCTCGCGCGCATAGCCGTGTTGGCGAGCGCCGCGGCGTGTTTCGGCGCGGTGGCGATCGCCATCGCCCAGTATCACTGGAGCGGCGTCAGGGCCGAGGGCGGCGCCGGCAATCCAATCGTGTTTGCGACGGTTACCTGCCTTGCGGTCATGATGTGCCTTGCTGGCGCGCTCTCCGGCATCGTGAAAGGATGGAAGCTGCTGGCCGTCGCGGCGCTCGCCGGAGCAGTGGCCATCATCTATTCCGAGTCGCGCATGATCTGGGTGGCCATGCTGATTGGCGCCGTCGCCGTTCTCCTGGTCAACCGGCGCAGGTTCGCAGCGGTGAATTTGACACGTCTGGTCATAACAGCAGGCGCGGCATGCCTGGTGGTCGCGGCAATTGGCTTCCCCATCATCATGGACCGCACCGATTTCCTGTTCGGCGAATGGGACGCGCTGGCCACCAAGGGCAACTACTTGACGCCGCTCGGCCTGCGCGTGGCGATGTGGCGGATCGGTCTCGGCGCGTTCCGCGAGATGCCGATTTTCGGTCATGGCATCTCGGGCAGCCGAGCGCTGATGAAACAGGGCTTCCACGACCAGTTTGGCCTGGATCAAGGTTTCAGCCATTTCCACAATGGCTTTATCACCGCGCTGGTGGAGGCCGGCGTGTTGGGCGCGCTTTTCCTGGCGGCGATCTTTGTGGTCGCGGCCTGGAACGCGGCGAGGGTGCTGCGTCTCAGTGTCGATCCCGTGGAGCGGTTCGGCGCAACAATGATCATCGTCACCGTCATCACCTATCTCATCGGCGGCCTCACCGGCATTCTGGTCGGCCACGACATTCTCGATGCGACGCTGATGGTATTCCTGGTTTGCGGAACCTATCTGGCTTGCGGACGAACGGTGTCGCCGACCGGCAAGAGCGCCGCCGCCATCCCATCGGCCGCCGGCCAACGATCATGAAGGTCCTGGTTACCGGCGCTACGGGGCTGATCGGACGACAGGTCGTCGGCCGGCTGCGCCAGGCCAAGTTCGACATATGTGTTGTTTCCCGGCAACCAGAAAGGCCGTCGGCTATCGGCGAGGCGCTTCCGCTGCCCGGCGCCGAAGCCCCGGACGAAGCTTTCCTGGCGCTGATGCACGATGTGACCCATGTCGTCCACTGCGCGGCGCTCAACAACGACCGCGACGCCGGCGAAGCCGGCTACCGGGCCGCCAATGCGACGCTGACCGGGCGGCTGGCCAAGGTGGCAGCCGCATGTGCCAGCGGGCGCTTCATCTACCTTTCCTCGATCCGCGCCGTGGCCGGCTCGGGCTTCAGCGGTACAATCAACGAGGCGACGCCCCCTGCCCCGCAATGCGCCTATGGCCGCTCCAAGCGCGAAGGCGAGATCGTGATGCTCAATGCCTACGCGTCGGCAGGACGCTCGGACGCTACGGCGCTGCGCCTGCCGCCCGTCTACGGCGAGGGCATGAAGGGCAATATGGGAGCGCTGCTGCGGCTTGCCGACAGCGCCCTGCCGTTGCCGGCCGGCGCCCTGGCAGGTTTGCGTTCGCTGATCTCGTGCGAGACGGCCGCGGACGCGGTGCTGCACCTTCTCAGCCATCCGGGACCGCTTCGCCCGGCCTATGTCGCGGCCGATGCATCCCCTGTTGCGATGTCCGAAATCATCACCGCGTTCCGGCAGGGCTTCAACCGTCCGCCGCGCCTTTTGCCAACGCCGGCCCTGCCGCTCCGGCTGGCGGCGATGCTACTCGGCAAGCAGGCTTCGTGGCGAGCCCTGACCGCAACGCAGATCTGCGATCCATCGCTGCTGGCATCGGAAGGCTGGACGCCGGAAACCGATACCGTCGACCGGCTTCGCGACTTGGCGCGTCATGCTGCTCGGGCCCGGTAAAATGTGCCAAGCAAGATTTTGACGTCGAGACCGATCGAAGCGGTCTTTACATAGGCCGCGTCGGTCTCGGCGCAGAGCCTCGGGTCGGACATGTCGATGCCCTTGATCTGCGCGAGCCCCGTTATGCCCGGGAGCACGGCCAGCACATCCAACTGCCTTCGCCGTTCGATGAGCTCGGTCTGCGTCGGCAGGCATGGACGGGGGCCGACAAGGCTCATCTCACCTTTCAGCACGTTCCAGAGCTGCGGCAGTTCGTCGATCTTCGTCCCACGCAGCACAGTGCCGACCGCGGTGACCGAACTGGCCGGCGCCTCATGAGTGGGCAAGGAAGGCGTGTCCTGATGCATCGTGCGCAGCTTGTGGCAGGCAAAGAGAGCGCCCTGCCGCCCGACGCGGCGCTGCGAAAATATGGCGGGCCCAGGCGACGTCGCCCGGATAGCCAGTATGGCGGCCAGCACGACAGGCGACGTCACCGCCAGCATCGCGGCCGCGATAATCAGGTCGAAAGCCCGCTTTGCCGTCACGATTGAGACCCGTCGCCGGTGAATACCGCGCCATCCTTCGTGCCCAAGAGAACGGCCACGCGCTGATTCTGTCTGGTCACGGCTTCACCTGCGAGGCGTTCGAACAGGGCTTCAACAGCCAATCGGACGGGCGGCACGGGTCTAACCGATCTGTCCAGCCGTTTCCGACACTGCCTGCTCGGGCACGCGGCCGGTGCTTTCCTCCGCCCGGTGCAGCCCCGCCAGGATGGCAAGCGCGGCTGCCTTGTCGCGGTCCCGCAACGCGGCTTGCAGCGCCGCCAGCGCGGCCTCGATCCTCGGCCATTCCACGACATCGGTCCTGAGGCCGAATATCTTGGCGGTGTCGAGCTTGACGACCTCTTCGTTCTCGCCATGCAGCGTCTCGTGCAGCTTCTCGCCGGGCCTGATACCGGTGAAGCGGATCGGAATGTCGGTGTAGGGGCTTTTGCCGGCCATGCGGATCATGGTTTCGGCGACTTCGAGGATCGGCACGGGCTTACCCATGTCGAGCATGTAGATGGCGTAATCGTCCCTGCCCTGGCGCTGCTCGGCGTCGGCGGCCGACATGATGACGAGATCCACAGCCTCGGCCACCGTCATGAAATAGCGGGTCATGCGCCGATCGGTGATGGTGACCGGGCCGCCGGCCTCGATCTGCTTCTGGAAGATGGTCGCCACCGAGCCGTTGGAGCCAAAGACGTTGCCGAAGCGCACGGCGATGAATTTGGTGTCCGGGACGCCGGGGCGATGGCCGTTCACCGCGCCTCTATATTGATCGGGCAGCTCGGCATGGGTTTCATGCAGCGAGGAGACGATCTGCTCGGCCGCCCGCTTGGTGACGCCGAGCACCGAAGTCGGGTCGACGGCCTTGTCGCTGGAAATCAGCAGGAACTGGGGCACCCCGCATTTGGCGGCGACCTCGGCGCAGGCGAGCGTGCCGAAAATATTCGTCTCGATCGCCGCTTCCCAGTTCTCTTCCAGCAGCGGCACGTGTTTCAGCGCCGCCGCATGGAAGACGATCGAGGGTTTGAACTCGCTGACGAGGCGCATCATGTGAGGCCGGTCGGTGACGTCGACGATGCGGCTTGTCAGCCGGTCGCGATCCTTTTCGCCGATCAGTTGATCGAGCTGGAAAATGCCGAACTCGGAATTGTCGGCCACCAGCACCGCCTCGGCGCCAAGTTCCAGCGCGCGCTTGACCAGGATGCGGCCGATGGAGCCGGCGCCGCCGGTGACCAGCACGCGCTTGCCGCCGACGAAGGCGCCGATGCGCTTGACGTCGGTGGCCACCGCCGAACGGCGCATGATGGTTTCCATCTCGACGGCGTCGAGAACCAGCTTGCCGCCCTGCCCCAGCTCCGACAGACCGGAGAACTGGACGACGGCAATGCCGCTGTGGCGGGCGACGCGCACCAGTTCGGCGTAGTCCTCGATCTCGCGCTCGGCGCCGTTGCCAAAAATCAGCAGATCGAGGCTTTCCGTGCCCCTGACATAGTCCTCCAGCACCTCGACCAGGCGCGGCGGTACCGCCACCACGGGAACGCCCTGGATCTGCGTGCCGAGCGGCGCGTCGGCCTCGGTCGCCATGATGCCTGCAATGGCATACTCGGCCGGCGCGGCGGTGCGGGTGAAGCGGACGATCACATCGGCCTCGCTCAGCCGGCCGATGAACAACGCCTGG
Source organism: Mesorhizobium sp. (assembly GCA_004020545.1). Classification (GTDB taxonomy): domain Bacteria; phylum Pseudomonadota; class Alphaproteobacteria; order Rhizobiales; family Rhizobiaceae; genus Mesorhizobium. The sequence goes on from SAQE01000010.1 coordinate 98,843, forward strand.
TTGATCGGCGCGTCGCCGGGAGCGCGGCGCAGGATGCGCCAGCTCGCGCCATCGCGCAGGAACCGATAGTAGAGCCTGGGCGCCGAAATGATGGTGAAGGAGACCAGGAAAAAGACGATGAACTGGCGTTCGTTGAGACCGGAGACAGGCTGAAAGAAGGAACGGAAGGCAAGCGAGGCCAGGTAGAGAACCACCGTCAGGCTGCCGCAGCCCTTGAGGATGTTGAAGAAATCGGGGGTGGAGGCGAAGCGCCAGACGGTGCTGTAGAGGCCGCAATAGCGAAACAGCAGATGGGCGAAGAGCACGATGGCCGCCCAGCAGGCCAGCCCGCCATAGGAGAACGCGTCGAAGGAAAGCCGTGACTGCGACAGGGTGAGGCTGAGAGCCACCGAGACCAGGACCATGACGAGGTCCTGAACCATGATGATGGCGCGCCGCATCTTCGGTCGGAGGTCCGATACGGCTTCTACGTATGCGGTCATTGGGTGGTACTGAACTCCAGGCGCAGGGGCATAACTACCAGAACGGCGCCGGTTCGACCATCGACCGCCGCCACTCCAGATTGCACATCCCCAACCCCGTCACCCGCCATCGCATTAGCGCGGAGTTGAAAAGACCGCCAGAGATTTTTTGGGGAGCAGCGGTCCGCCAAGCGTCATGAACCCTGGCGGCAGACGGAAGGGCGGCGCGGCTCCTCGCGGCGTTCGCGGAGGCCGCGCTGGCCCTGCTGTTCAGCCGTTGCGGCCCCCGAGCTGACGGTAAAGCTCGACATAGGATTTCCCCATCCTTTCGGCGGTAAACAGGCGGACATACCGATCGCGCGCGGCCCGTCCCCAGTTCGCCGCCTCGTCCGGCTGGTCGATCAGCCGATTGATCGCCTCGGCAAGCCTGGCCGGATCCGATGGCGGGACAATGAGGCCGGTCTGGCCGGCTTTGTTGACGTAGCTGGTACCCGTTCCGATTTCGCAGGAAATCATCGGCTTGCCGCACATGGCCGCCTCGACCAGCGAAAGCCCATAGGCCTCCGACCTTTGGTTCGAGGGAAAAACCAGGCCGCGGCAATTGCGCAGCAGCGCCATCTTGCGGGGCTCGGACACCTCGCCAAGAAAAAGCAGATTGTCGAGGCGCAGTGTCTCGGCCTGTTGCCTGAGTTCCCCTTCGACCGGCCCCGAGCCGGCAATGACGATCTTGCACCGCGCCTGCGAGGCGGCCTGGATCAGAACATCCAGCCCCTTGTAGTAGCGCAACACGCCGACGAACAGCACGAACGGTTCCGGGACCGTCGATCGGCACCAAATGTCGTCGGCCTCGCCTGGCGGGGGATAGGCGCCCTCGTCGATGCCGATGGGAATGACCCTCGATTTGGCCCTGAACGCCCTGAGCACGGGGCTCGACTCCAGATAGTTGGGCGATGTCGCCACGATCGCATCGACATCCCCCAGGAAGCGCATCATCAAAGGCCGGTAGAAAGGCAGGATGAGCCGCTGTTTGACGATGTCGGAATGATAGGTGACGACAGCCGGCTTGCCGTGGTGGGACTGGAAATGCACCATGTCCATGACCGGCCACGGAAAGTGGTAATGGACGAGGTCGGCCTGTCTGGCGAGCGCGCCGAACTTGCGAAAGACCTCGCGCGAAAATCCGGTCGACGCCAGCTCGAAATCCAGCTTGGCTTTGCGGGCCATGTGGTCGTCGAGACGTTTTGTATTTTCGTCCGGAGCACGGCTCAGCGACAGCACTTCGGTCTCGATGCCATGGTGAGCGGTGCTTTGAGCGATGGCATGGATCGTCCGCTCCACCCCGCCGAAGCTGTCCGGCCAGTATGTCTTGAAGAAATGCAGGACTTTCAAGCGTCGGTCTTTCGTCTTTGCCGGATGGCCTGCCCGAAGATCTGCAGCATGCCTGTGGCGTGATTATGCCAGGTAAATCGTCCGGCATTCTCGCGCGCGCCGACGGCGAACCCGTTGCGGAATTGCGCGTCGGTGGAGAGGCGGTCGAATGCGGCGGAGATCGCCGCCGTATCGTTCGGATCGACGAGGACGGCATCGTCTCCGGCGACTTCAGGCATCGACGACGTGTTCGACGTCAGCACAGGTTTGCCGAATGACTGGGCCTCGACGATCGGGAAGCCGAAACCCTCATAAAGCGACGGCATCGCCAGAAACAGACAATTCGCATAGAGCGTGGCAAGCACGCCATCGTCGACGAAGCCGGTGAACTTGATGTTGGCCTCGAGCCCGCCGCCGCGCACCTGATCGGCAAGGCGCGTCTGCTTCCATCCCTTGCCGCCGACGATGACAAGGTCGCAGCGGGTGCCGGCCGGCAGCAGGCCATAGGCCGTTATCAGATTGGCGAGGTTCTTGCGGGGCTCGAGCGTGCCGACAAAAAGCGCATAGGGCCTGGTGATCCCGAGTGCCTCGAGGCTCGAAACATCCGCGGGGGCCGGCAACGCGGCCGTGCCGGGGGCGACTGTCCTGACCGGCGATTTCAGCCAGGGGAATGCGCGCGTCAACGCGCTCGCCGTAGCCGTCGAATCCGCGACAACGATGTCGGCGGCCTGCAACGCCGGCTTCATCAGCAGGCGCTCGCCGATCCAGGTCCGGGTGCGCATGGTCTCGGCCGCATGCATCCAGACGAGGTCGTGAATGGTGACCACGCGTGCGATCCGGCTGTCGAGAACGAACGGCAGGCGATGCGACGGCCCCCAGAGGACCTCAACCCGATCGCGCCGCGCCAGGGAAGGCAGCATGGTCTGGCCCCAGACGGTTCGGGCGAGAGGTCCCTTGAACCTGGCGGTCCGAAGGGAAACGCCATGCGGAATGTCGTACTGCGCGCTTATCTCACCCGGCGCATAGACCACCACATCGGCGCCGAGCGCGGCCAGGGCCTTGATCGCATTGTGAACAAACCGGCCGATCCCATCGGTAGCCGATAAGAGGTTCCTGCCGTCGATGCCGATTTTCAACGGTGTCTCCGGAAATGAGCTGAGCGAAGGATTCCGGACATTTGCACCGTGGATAGGAGAGGCGTTGGAGACGCAATGCGCCTGGAGCGTATTGCGAGGCTGGCTCCTAGCATACATCTCGCCAGTTCGGTAACGCGAAGGTGGAAAGACAGTCTCGTTTGGGGAAAATCGCTTGCGCCTCAGCCTGAGGATGGTAGATGCACGGTGATCCCATTCCACAATTCGAGGGCGATCTTCTGCCAAAGCTGATTATCCAGATTCCTTGCTACAACGAAGCCGAAACACTGGCGATAGCGCTGAGCGATCTGCCGCGGACCGTCACAGGCTTCGACAGCGTCGAATGGTTGGTGATCGATGACGGAAGCACGGATGAAACGGTCAGGGTCGCCAGGGAAAACGGCGTCGACCACGTCGTAAGGCACACCAGCAATCGCGGTCTTGCCTATGCCTTCATGACAGGTATCGAAGCCTGCCTGGCCCGTGGCGCGGATGTCATCGTCAACACCGATGCCGACAACCAGTACCATGCCGCCGACGTTCCGGCCCTCGTCAATCCGGTGCTGGAAGGGCGCGCGGATATGGTCATCGGCGCGCGGCCGATATCGGAGATAGAGCATTTCTCCCCGATCAAGAAGCTCCTGCAGAAGATCGGCAGCTGGGTGGTTCGGGTCAGCAGTGGCACTGATGTGCAGGATGCCCCGAGTGGATTTCGCGCGATCTCGCGAAATGCTGCGCAGCGGCTGATGGTGTTCAACAACTACACCTACACGCTGGAAACCATCATCCAGGCCGGTCGCAAGAACATGCGCGTGGTTTCGGTGCCGATCCGCGTCAACGGCGATTTGCGGCCGTCGCGGCTGGTCAAGAGCATTCCATCGTACATAAAGCGCTCGATCTTCACCATCGTGCGCATCTTCGTCATCTATCAGCCGGCCCGCTTCTTCGGCATTGTCGCGGCGGTTCTTTTCGGACTTGGTTTCCTGATCGGCCTGCGCTTCTTCTATTTCTACCTGACTGGAACGGGCACCGGCCACATACAGTCGGTGATCCTGGCGGGCGCTCTCATGTCGATGGGCTTCCAGTGCCTTCTCGTCGCCTTCCTGGCCGATGTGATCGCGGCCAACCGCAAGCTGCTCGAAGATATCCGCTACACGCAGCGGGCCGACTTCGTTCGGAACCCGGAGCGTTGATGCGCGTAGTCCTGATCGGTCCCGTTCCGCCCTATCGCGGAGGAATAGCTCAATATACCGCTCAGTTGCACGCGGCCCTTGCTGAGTCAGACGAGCAATTCACTATATCCTTTTCGCGTCAATTCCCGGCATTCATGTATCCCGGTGGAAGCGACAAGGAACCGGAGCCGCATGCATATCTGCCGGCTGTCGAATACATCATCGATGCCGCCAATCCACTCACCTGGCCGGCGATTGGCCGTCGCATCCAATCCCTGAATCCGGATCTGATCGTCGTGCAGTGGTGGCACGTCTACTGGGCACCGTTCATCATCTGGATGAAACGGCTCGCCAGGCGCAGCGGCAAACGAATGGTGGTGATTTGCCACAACGTTGACGACCACGAATCCGCCGGTTGGAAAGTCAGGCTTCGCAGCCTCGCGTTACGCGGCTGCAAGGAATTGTTCGTGCACTCCAGCCGCCATCGTGAAATCCTCGGCGAAATGTTTCCGGAAGCGTCGATCCGGATGCATCCGATTCCCGCTTACGATGCTTTTCCTGCGCCGGACACGAAATTGCCGAGACAAGCGAGAACTGAACTCCTCTTCTTTGGTCTGATCCGGCCATATAAAGGCTTGGACATACTTCTACGCGCTTTGGCCCAACTTGCCGACAGGGATTTCCATCTCACCATTGCCGGGGAAAGCTGGGACGGGGTTGCATCCTATGAAAGGATCATTAGCGAAGGCGGGTTCTCCGAAAAGGTCGATATGTTGAATGCTTACGTCTCGAACCAGTCGGCAGCGAATCTCTTCGCACGTGCAGATGCGGTAGTCCTACCCTATCGGTCAGCCTCGGGCAGCGCCGTCGCGGCGCTTGCCCTCAACTACCGCAAGCCTGTAATCGCAAGCCGGATCGGCGGCCTTCCGGATATTGTTGCGCCTGGGACGGGCATTCTGTTCGAGCCGGAAAACGTGGACGCCCTTGCGGGTGCCTTGTCTCGTGTCATGGATGAAGACCGGTGGTATGAGCCTAAAGCCATCGAGGCAACCAATGAGCGGCTGACCTGGCGCAGCCTTGCGTCGGAATTGAAAGGGGGATAGGCGCCGCCTATGGAAGCTCCTCGCCTTTCACACGCGATTCTCGACGCGGAAAGCCGAAATGCCAAGGCTCGGAAGATTGCGATGCTCTCCGGCATGACTGCACCGAATCCGGGTATGCGCATGCTCGAGGTCGGTTGTGGCTCTGGCTTCATCGCCAGTTATTTTTCCAAGCTCGGTTTTGGTCCGAGTGGGACGTTCGCCACCGATATCAATGACGAGCGCCAGGTCAGCGAGGGCTATTCGTTCCGCAAGGTGGACGACACGAGGCTGCCCTTTCCGGACGAACACTTCGATCTCATTGTCACCAATCACGTAATCGAGCATGTGGGTGGCCTCGCAGAGCAACGACGGCATCTCGACGAAATTCACCGTTGCCTCAAGCCGGATGGAATTCTGTACTTTGCGGTCCCCAACAAGTGGCGTTTTTTCGAAGCCCACTACAAACTTCCGCTCCTCAGTTGGCTGCCTGCTCCAATCGCGGATCGCTACATCCGGCTTCGCGGAGCGAAACACCGCTATGACTGCCGACCTCTCTCTCGGGGGGAAGCTGAAACCTTATTGAGTGAGGCCGGGTTCGAAGCGGAAGATAAAACGATTGACGCGATTCGCGTTGTCGGCGATTTGGAAGGTAATGTCGGCGCCTACAGAATCGCCAACAACATTCCGGATTTCATCTTTAGGTCAACGAGGGGAATTGTTCCGACGCTCATATTCGTGGCGAGGAAGCAAAGGTGAAAGCACTCCGCATTGTCGGGATCGCGCTGTCGCTGGCCGGTTTGGTATTCTTCATTGCGGCGTTTGCTCGTTCGCCCGAGGTGCTTATCCAAGCCGCCGTCGCTCCGTTCTTTTGGTCTTCGCTGCTGATCGGAACAGCTGCGATTTTTTGCAGCCTGCTGCTCGCCGCCTTCAACTGGCATATGCTGCTTGGCGTTTTCGGGGCGGGTCGCACGCTTGCTCTCGTCGGACCGGTTTTTCTCTCTACGCAGATCGGGAAGTATCTCCCCGGTAATGTTGGGCATCTCATCGGAAGAGCGGTGATGCTCAAGTCTTACGAGATATCCGTTGGCGCGTCGACGAAAGCGATGATCGTCGAGACGATGGCCTTGCTTTGCGTCGGCTTCGCCTTGGCCGCGATGCTTTTACACGAATGGGTTGTCAAGGCATTGCAAGTTATGGGCGATTCGATGTGGCTCGCAATAGTTCTTTTATCCATTGCCGTGGTTGCCATGGCAACGACCTTGGCATTTCGGGGTCGGACAGCTCCTTTTATCCGACAACTATTGGCGGATTTGGCCGCCTCGCGTAGCCGGCTTCTCGTCGTGGGAGCCATCGATCTTGTCAACTTTGCACTAAATGGATTGGCATTGTGGTCGGCGGCGGCATTGCTATTTCCGGACAGGCAGATCGGCATGCTTGCATGTCTGGGGGTGGCCTCCGCGTCATTTCTGGCCGGGTACATTACGCCCGGATCGCCGGGAGGCATCGGCGTTCGTGAGGCGACGACGGTCCTTCTCCTCAACCCCGTCTTTTCCGCGACGGAAGCTGCAATGCTCGCCCTCCTGATCCGACTGGCCGCAACCCTGGCCGATCTTATAGGATTTGCTTTGGGAATCGCCCTTCTGGCGCTCCGAGGAAACAGAATAGTCTTGCGAGATTAATTCGCAGCAGATCGTTTGAGCCTGCCGGACGTTTGGGTAAATCAAGGGAGCGGACTATAATGCTCGCTCAAGAATCGCAAACGAGGGGTCCCAGTTTTATGTCTCTTGCAATTCGCATTTCCGCAGGATTGCTAATCGCGTCGCTGGCAGCAATCATCCTTTCCAGACTCGGACACTTTAGCGGCTATCTGGTGTTTGCTCTGGCTATCGCTGCCGCCATGATAATTCGACCAAATGGCCACGAAAGAAGCCCAGTAATATCAGCACTTGTTCTGGCAATTTCATTCGCGACATATGCTTTTCTCTATTCGAGCGAGGATCTAGATGCTGGACGCGACAACGGCGTGTACTCTCTCTTAGCGTACAATATTGCACAACATGGCAAAGTTTCAGTTGCCATGCCTCAGCTTGACGACGTCATCGCTCGAATTGGCGTCGAGAACCTCGGGTTTTACCCTGGCATCTACGGCGCCGCGTCAGATGCTCACGCACAATTCAACCACCTAACCCCAGCGCTTCGGGCAGCATTCGTCGATGTATTTGGAGATCATGAGCTTGCATCGTCCAATGCGGTTCTTGCAGGAATCGCGGTTTTCCTGTTTGCGATCGCGCTCTGGGAAATCATTGGTAGTGGCTGGTGGGTATTTGGAACTCTGGGCCTTATAGTTAACGTCGCATTCGTCTACGTATCCCGGTCCTCCTTAACTGAAACATTTGCCGTCGCCGCCGTGGCAATGACCGTGCTTTTTGTCTCGCTGACGCTCAAAAAACCGTCTGCTACAAACGCTCTCTTCGCATCGGGTGGACTGGGGCTGCTGATGATGTCAAGGGTAGACGGCTACTTGGCGCTCCCATTTTTGCCGCTGCTTACATTCGCCCTTGCTAGACATTCATTGGAGAATATCAAGATTACAATGTTGGCAATCTCCACGACCGCCATATTCCTCGTGTGGAGCGTGGTTGATTTGCGTACATTCTCAAACGGCTACTTCATAGCGTTATGGCCGATCGGCCTTAAGCAAAGCGTTGCTGCTGGGGTTGCTTGCCTTTCAGTTTCAATTGCAATCGTCGCTATTGCGAAACTACTGCCTACGACGTGGCATCGATATTCGCCGTCGGTAGAGCGCTGGGGCGTAGGTCTGGCGAAGGCTTTCGTTCCACTTTGTGCAGTTTTGGCGGTATATGCGCTGGTCCATAGCGTGGTGGCCGATGACACGCGTTATGATATGTACCTTGCCTTCACTCTGGTACGCGCGCCTAGAGAACTGACTTGGTATATTACAGTTCCGGGCTTGTTTCTCGCCATTTACGGCGCCTACCTCCTGATATCGGATCGCCGTCCTGACGGGGTGGTCGTGGCGCTCCCGGCGCTCATTCTAATTATGCTCTTTCTGTTTTATACGCGCATCACGCCGGACCACCCTTGGGGTGCCCGACGTTGGGTACCCTACACCATACCGGCTACCCTTATGTTGGTAACGTACGCGTTTTCTCGTTTCAGTATCAAACACAAGCTTGCCGCCCAGATTGCGGCGCTATCGCTCGCTTTCCTGTACTGTTTCCAACAAAACGCAATGGCCAAGAACTGGTGGTTTGTCCCGCTCCAAAGTAATTGGAGAACCGGCTACGCTGCCCTTGCAGCCGAGCTAACGAGAAGAAACCGCACCTTCTATCTATCGACGTATTCGCCAACTGCTTCAGTTCTGACCTTCATCTACGGCATACCGACAGTTCCGATCAACGGAAAACAAAACGACCCTGACGTAAAGGAGGAGACTTCACTCCCCAAAGTGTGTGGGGCGTTCTTGGAACAGATTCAGGGCTCCAATAACGATGTCGAGTGGATTGGACCACCAAACAACGTCGTCGAGAAGTGCATCTCGACAACAATCTATTCTCCTTCGGATGATACTCCAGACCCCGATGTAATTCCAAGTTATCGCCTCTTGGCGGGTTGGAACGCTGCTGAAGAATGGGGCTCCTGGACATCGGGAACATCCGCGGGAGCCACCGTCCACGTTCAATCTGAGCGACCAAGCAAACTGATTGTGGACGGCTTTGCTCTGGTTAACCTCAAATCGCCCAACCAGACGGTAGAGGTCTATTCAGGAGAAGCGCATTTGGGGACAATCCTTTTCAACGTGGCTGCGCCGAGCAAAAAGGCTGCGATTGATGTGCCAGTTGAGTTTCTGCGTGGAAAGACCGACCTCTCGCTCACGTTCAGGATAAGCAATCCCAACTCGCCCTTGGAACTCGGCATCTCAACCGATCCGCGTACGCTCGGCTTTGCGCTACGTTCATTGTCGCTAGTCCCGGACTCTTGAGCCAAACTGAGCGGGTGATGGGGTGAAAGTTCCGCTTGAAGCCTTCGCCCTGAAGGATGTGGATCCTATCCTGGCCGACTTCGCTGACGACAGGGACTGGCCATCCAGTTGAACGGCGCTCGGCAGTAGAACCGATTTGAGCCAGCGTTGCGCTGGCCTCTCGAAAAACCGGAAACAGACGATGCCGGCCACAAAAACAGTGACTATGAACGCGGGCAGGAACACCGGTTGCGTGGCGACGTAGGCAGGGTCGATGCCGGCCCATTGGATCACGGTGAGAGTGGTGATCTGCAGCGGGATGTGAAGCAGATAAGTGCTGTAGGTGGCGTTCCCGAACCAGTCGAACCGGTCCGTTTTCAGGACCTTCAGCCCGTCCAGCGAAGCGGCAAGCAGCACGATCCCTGAAAACAGAAGGCACATTTCCAAGTGGGTCAGGCTCCCCTCGCGGAACCATCTCGATATCGAAAACCCGGTAATGGCCTGCACCGCTATCGCAGCCGCCGCGATGGGGGACTGAATCGACAGGCTATGGCAGGCGACACCAAGGAAGAAGAACAAGCCACAGAGAACGAAATTGCTGACAGAGCCCGACATCATGCAGAGGAGCGCGCAGCCGACGCAAAAGATGGCGACAGGGAGGGGTGCCTTCTTGAGCAGCGGGAGGCTCACCAGGAAGACGGCGTAGATCGCCACCTCAATCGATATCGACCACGTTGGCGCATTGAAGGAGTAGCCGCTCTGAAATCCCCAGAATTGAGCCATGAACAGGTTGAGAACGAAGTGGTAAGCGTCGTTGAAGGGGTATATCTGAAAGTGCCCTACAGACAGCCACGACAGATATTGCAGGAAGGTAACCAGGACCAGCGTTACGAGATGGAGCGGGTAGAGCCGCGCCAATCTGTTGACGAAGAACGACCATCCGTCGATAGGCTGCGCGAGGTAGGTCGCCGCGAAAACAAACCCGCTAACGACCCAGAACATTTCCACGGCAAGACCGCCGAACTGATAAAAGGGCCAAAGGAAGTCGTAGAATGGCTGGATCGGCTGTCTCGCTGAGTTAAAGAGCGCGCCGGCCGTCGGATAGAAGAAATGCTGATAGTGCCAGATCAGGACGGACGCGGCAGCCAAGCCGCGACATACATCAATGCAGCGATACCGCTCGGCATTCATCTCTGTTTCCTTGGCCCCAAATGCCCATTAAACCAATGTTGAAGAGGCCTTCAAGAGGCGAGGCTATATGGAGGCGCATGGACGAGCTTACAGTAGCACTGGAAGGGATGACCGCGACGCCGGGCCTGGTGTCGATTGCAGGTAGTCGCTTTCCGCGAGTGCCCAACGCAAGATTTGGTTGAGTGTGATCCGGCTTCACTGGCGATCGGTCTGGAGTAAATTCTCAATCCACTTTGCGTGCGATCATGATCCAGCCGATCGAACCCGGCTCTTCAGCGAAATGGTCGACTTCGAAGCCGCATCGCTTCACACATTTCGAGATGAAGTCGGCGCTCCATCCGCTTTCGAACCAGCCAAATTTGCGGATGCAATAGATCGACAGTGGGTCGGTGCGGATGCCCCAATGCTTCCAGATATCGTTAACCGGCTCGCCCGCCAGCATGAGCTTTCCGCCTGGCTTCAACCTGCTGTGCACAAGCGACAGCGTCTCCCATGGCTTTATGGCGTGGTGCAGGCTCTCATAATAGAGCACGGCATCATATAGCCCGTTGCCGGGAATGTCCTCGAAGCTGCCTTGAACGGCGCCGACCTTGTGGCCGATTCGCTTTGCCCTGGTGTTCACCAACTCGACAAAGCGCGGATTGATGTCGAGACCGGTTACTTCAAGTCCGCAGAAGGCCATCAGTTCGCAACTGGTACCCCAGCCGCAACCCATGTCCAGAACATGGTCGCCGATCTGCATCCCTGAGTAGTGGATGGCTCGCGACACACGCCCGACATGCAGCGCCACCGACGTTGGCGGCTGATGGGTATAGGGATTTGATCCGGCAATGTGATCCGCCATCGCGAAGTCGGTCAGCTCGTTCGAATGCTGATCGATGTCGCGTCGGGCGATCTCGCGATATACGGCAATCTGCTGTGCGACATACTCTTCCCCGAACGGGTCCAGCTTCTGGTTCACTCTCGTCTCTGGGACATATCGCATGCCACGCCAGAACTCCTCGACCTCGGGAGAGCCGGGCGGTCCGAGATTGTCGGAACTGCCTATGAAGGAATCGAGATTGCCTGGCGTGATTGTCTTCGCATGCCGCCAATTCGACCGTCGCGTGGACGAGGCCGTATCGCTGGCCGAGCTGCGATTTTTCATTTGGTATTCGGGCGATTGACTGAGACTCGCCCTAAACGCCTCGACGCTATCGTGTGCCGCCTGGTGCGCGGAAATGACATCATCCGATTCAGGCGCACGACCAAGGAGTTCTTCGTACCCGGCGATGACATCGTCGCGTCTGATCATGCCTCTTGCCTTCTGTCCACCCCGGAACCCCGACGATCCGGTTTTGAGCCGCAACCAAGACATCCGGGCCACCCGTCTACAACGACACGCGCAGCGGGTTGCCGAACCAACTGACACCCTCCTGTACAAGTTCGATGTCGACGAACGCGCCGCCGCGCTCTTTTAATGAGGCGGGTATGTTAATGGCCATATAGTGCGTATCACCTGGCGCCAGCACAAACGGGATGTGAGAGCGCGCATTGTCATACTGAAAGCGCTCGCCAGCAATGTCGACCGCATAATAGCCTAGCGCTATTCCCAAGTACCTGTCGGTCGGGCCGAAGCTCGACCACACTGTCCCGGACAGGTTGGTTACACTGACAACGATCTTCAGCGCGGTGCCGTCATCGGTCCTATATGGGCCTTCCACGAGATCGAGGCGGTGGGCGCGTTGCTCCCCCTCGAGGATTGCCGTGATCCGCGTGTCGCCAAGGTCCGCCGGTGGTGCGAAAGGCCTGGGGAACTGTGGCTCATAGACCTTGTACCACTTCTGCCCGACGACGACGTCTTGAAGCTGCGCCGCGCTTTCGGACCAGGTCGGCCACGGCGTCTCGCGGGGTTTGGCAGGCGAGCCCTTCAGGAAGCTCTTGACCTGCGTGGCCAGCGCCGCAGGCGAGCCGACCTCGAAGAAATACGCTGCGGCCGCACCTTTGCCCACTTCGCGGAACACCGGAATGTCGCTGGCGAGCACAGGCTTGCCGAAATGGCCTGCCTCGACGATAGGCAAGCCGAAACCTTCGGCAAAGGATGCCGCGATCAAGGCGTCGCACGTCTCGTAGAGAGCGCCCAGTTCGCTATCGCCGACCTTTTCATGCAAATGCAGGCGCTTGCCAAATTCAGCATGGTTGCGAATGCGCTGTGCAAGATGCGAGATGCCCCAGCCGATCTTTCCGACGATGACGAGTTCGGCGTCGACACCCTCGGCCCACAATGCCTCAAAGGCTTCAAGCGCCACGCGGTGGCCCTTGCGCGGTTCCAGCGTTCCGACCATGAGGAAGCGAGGGCGGGCCGCGTCCTTGCTGCGCCGAATTGGCTTCGGTGGAGACTCCATTGTCGCGAAATCCGCGCCGAGCTGCCAATAGCCGACTTTCATTCGGCGCGGAAACCGGATGCCTGCGAGTAAATCCAGCAATTCGTCGGCAACTGCGCGTGAGATGCAGATAATGCCGGTGGAATAGATGAGCGCGGTTTGAAACCAAGCGCTGAAAATGGGCGGCATGCCTTCATGGCAAAAGGCTGCCGAACGCAAAGGAACCGTATCGTAGAGGCAGGATATGACGTCACCGCCTTTGAGCAAGACCGGGCGGAGAAACGCTGGATGAAGGGTATGGAAAGGCCAGGAACTGTCGAGCATCAAGACCGTATCGCCGGCTAGCGGCCGGAGCCGGTTCGACTCCTGCTTCGAAGGCGGGCGCGCCGTCCATTCGCTTGCAAAGTACCAGCCGGTGTGGTCGTCGCAGAACGAGATGTATTTGCTCTCGTCGGTGGATCCGCTCGGGAACATACTTTCGCAGATCCGTCGAACGACGCGTTGAATGCCGGTTCGGTGGTCGTCTATCAGTGTCGCGCTTGCGTCCACCAGCAGCCGCGGCCTTGTGGCCTCAGGCTCGGCGAGGGCCATCAAGGTCGACACGTCTTCCTCTTCATTTCTCTTGATGGTGCCAAGCGCTTCGACCAGGTCGACCTGCGGCGCAGAGATGCGGCGGTCGAGTCTGTGCAGGCCTTGAACGACATGGTCCGCGACGTTCCGCCAACTGAACGTGTCAATTCTGTCCCGCGCGAGTTCTTCCAGCTTTTTCGCGTCGAGTTTGCCCGCTGCTACTGTTTCGATCTTCTCCGCAAGGTCCGAAGGCGATGCGGGGTCAAAGAGCAGAGCGTCATCTCCGACAACTTCGGGAACTGCGCCTGCCCTGGCCGCGATTGCAGGTGTTCCACAAGCGATTGCCTCAAGCGCTGTCAGCCCGAAGCCTTCCATGAACGAGGGCTGTACCAGGGCTATCGCTCCCTTGTATAAGCGAACCAGCGTTCTGTCGTCGACCGCGCCTGCGAATACGATCCGGTCAGCCGACAAGCCATGCGATTGCCAGATGCTGGAGTATTCGCCTTTTTCGCTGGCGTTAATCTCTCCCGCGATAACGAACGCCAAACATTCCTGCAGCGATTTTGAAATTCTTTGAAACGCCGCGGGGACTATTTCAAGATTTTTTCGCCAATCTAGACCGCCTACATAAAGTATATATTTTTCACTATTCTTTTTATTTTCGGTATTATCATTTACAAATTGAACAAAACTGTCAGATATACCGGTTCCAACACATAATTCATTCGCCAATCCAGAGAAATGCCGGAATTCCTGAGAAGAGAAACCCGAAATGGTGAACGTCATATCAAAATTCTTGTATTTTGAAAGGCGGCGATAGTAATATTCCCGTTGACGAGTATCGCGCATGTATTTGTCAGGAAATCTGAACGGGATCGCGTCATAAAAAATGGCTGCTGTTCTGACCGCCGCCAATGGGCCGCCGAGATACGGGACAGCCAGGTCGACGGCGCCTTCGAATGGACTCGCGGAGAGGGCAACGTCTGGACCGAGTTTATTGACATGATGGACGAGTGCCAATTCGCTGCGGCTGCGCCACGCCGTGTGGCCGTAGTCGGCTTCCCCCCCTTCGACTTTCCCATGCCAGACATAGATGCGGTCCGACGGCAAGATACCCGAAAGCAGCGATCGCGCGGCAATTGTAGCCTCAGGCATCGCGGCGTTGAGCGAAACCAGAAGTTCAATGCCGCTTTCATGGGAAAGCGCGCGGAGCAAATCCAACACGTAGCGTCCAATTCCACGTTTTCGGCTATGCGTCTGCAGACATTGGCCGTCGACCCACAGTCTCAATGGCTGTGACGTCATATCTGCCTTCCGGCCCTGAGGCGTTTCCGCCACGCACCAAGCACAACAGGATCCGGATCGAGCTTCCAACCTGTGTCGATGGCGACCAAACCGCTGTTTGCCCTTGCGAAACCCAGGAGGCGGCGTTCGAGCGGCGGAGCGAACCTCACCACCCGTTGGACAACAGCGGTCGTGCGGGGTCTTCGACGCAACCATAGCAGGCCATGCTGCATCACAAGTTTGATATTTGCCTTTGGAACTCGGCCAATGGCGCGGAAGCTATCGGCAAGACCACGAATTGGCGCGGTGACTCTCCACGAGGTCGAACTCTGAAACGCTGCTACCTGATCTGTCAGTTGTTTAGCCTCTTTCTGGAGAGTCGCGGCGCGTTCGCCCAAGCGAGCTATTTCGGCGTCTCGCTCAGCCAGAGCGTTATCTTTTGCTTTGGCATTCTCCAATTGCCTGGAGAGGGAAGCCATCGTGTCCCGAAGCGCAATGTTTTCGGTTCGCACCAGCTCCGACTGGGCGGCGAGGTTGTCGGTCATTTGCCGAAGCTGATCCGCAGTGGAGGACATGGTTGCCTTGATCGCTTTCGACATGCCGACAATCTCGTCATCGGCGGAACGGATCCATTCTTTTATTTTTCCCGTATCGGTGGGCGCCGGTTGTGATGATGCATAGACAAATGCGGCAAGCGACCCCGGTTCTTCTGCCGACCGTTTGTCACGCTTCCTCGCCAGGCAGGCATAGTCGCGCGCCACTTCGAACATGAGGTGGACGCTGCGCTCCATCGGCCCCGCCTCGATCATTGGCGCGCCGTTCAGCCTCAGGATCGCCGTTTCCGCGAAGCCGGCCTGTCCCACTAGGAATTCCAGCAGATCCGGCGGCAAGGGGCTTTTGTGGGTCGGGTCGAGATGAAAAGTGTGCGTGCCGACCGAGATGTTTTCCGGGTTGGGTGTTTCCAGGATCAGCAGGCCGTCGTCGGTCAGCACCCTTTGGCATTCATCGAGCAGCCCGATCAGGTAATCGGTCGGCACATGCTCGACCATGTGAAAGGCCGAAATGACCGCCACGCTGTTGTCAGGCCTGCCGCCTAGATGTTCGAGCGCGTCCTGCAACTCGACCTTGAGGCCCTTGTCGATGGCCTCCTGCGCCATGCGCGCATTCGTGTCAACGCCCACCGCTTCCAGCCCAGCCTCGGCAAGCACCTCCAGCCACTCGCCGCGTCCGCAGCCAAGATCGATCGCAAGGGTCGGTCCCTCTGCCTGTCTCGGCACCTGCGCCAACAAGGGTCGGTAGATATTGAGCCGTTCCTTGACCAGTTCTCTCGACCCGCGAAAACGATCCTCGAAGGCTTTGTACAGATCGTCAAAGCTCTTGCTCATCGGATGATCTCGAACGCGTGTTCAAGGCGGCTTGTCCCGACAAAGACGGGACGGTCTGAATTGATGACGTCAAAAACCTCGATGTTCTCTATCCAGTCGTAATTGTTGTCGATGTGCACGTCTCCCGTATGCAGCGCTACCGAGAGGCCATATGAACCCTGGCCAAGAGCGCAGGCAAGGCGCAGGCGGCATTCGACCTTGTCACCGGCTGTAATGTTCGAAAGCACTTGTCCCGTATGCCAGGTGTTGGTCCCCCAAACGGTATGGCCGGCTCGGTCCCTCAGCATGAAACCGATAACTAGCTCCGGAATATCCTCCTTCGCGACAATGCGGGTTCGAACCGTCACGCTCTGACCGGAGACGGCGGTCTTGATCTGCGCTCCGCTGTCGCTGTCGGTCAGGGCCACCGATTCGACAGCAACCGCCTTTGTCCCGCTGCGGCTATAGAGCCACTGGTCCTTTTCCCGCCGCTGCTCCACGGTCAGCTTGTCGTTCTCCTTGGTCGCGATCAGGGCGTTGTAGTAGTCGACCACCTCGTCGGGCGGCCCGTCTTTCAGGACATGTCCCTTGTCCAGCAGAATCACCCTATCGCATAGCGATCTCACATCGCCCATGCTGTGGGTAACGAGAATGATCGATGTGCCGTCGGCCTTGAAGCTGCGTATCCGGTCGAAGCTCTTGTGCTGGAAATAGCTGTCGCCGACCGACAGCACCTCGTCGACGATCAGGACCTCCGGCCGCTCGGCGGTGGCAAGGGCAAAGGCCAGGCGCGCCTGCATGCCGCTCGAATAGGTCCGGAGCGGCTGATCGAAGAACTCGCCGATCTCGGCGAAGTCCTCGATATAAGGCATGAGTTCGCTCAGGCGCGCCTGCGAAAGCCCCATGAGCCCGCCGGCATGGAAAGCGTTCTGTCGCCCGGTGAACTCCGGATTGAAGCCGAGCCCGAGTTCCAGGATGGCGCTGATGCGGCCGCTGGCATGCGCCGTCCCTCCGGTCGGCCGCACCGTTCCGGTGATCAGCTTAAGCAGCGTGCTCTTGCCGGCGCCGTTCTGCCCGATAAGCCCGAGCGCCTCACCGGCTGAAAGGGAAAATGAAACATCCTTGACCGGCCAGAATTCCTCGGTCGGCTTGACCGGCGCGCCGAACCAACCCGCGAACCTTTCCAGGTTGCTGGCATAGCTCGCGTAGCATTTCGACAGGTTACTGACTGAAAGCACGGTCATGGCTATAGCACGTCGATCAGTTCGGGGCTTGCGCGCCGGAAGAAAACAATCGCGAAGGCCATGCTCGCAAGTCCGAGCATTGCCGGCATGATCAGGCTACCCGGGTCTGGCCAGCGGTTGAACAACAGCGCGTCCTGATACAGCGCAACCAACGGCGCGATCGGATTGAGGCCGATCAAGAAACCGTATTTTTCGGGCAAAACATTGACCGGGTAGACAATCGGCGTCAGCCAGTACCAGAGCTGCAAGACAATAGTCATAACCTGCGCGACGTCGCGGATGAACACATTGACGACACCGAGAATGACGCCGAGGCCGAATCCGATCGCGGCGATCAGAACGATCCCGACCGGTAGCAGGACGAGGGCGCGGCCCGGAATGTGTCCAAGGAAGATGAAGATGACGAACAGCGCCACCAGCAGCAGCAGGTGATTGATCAGCGCCGTGCCGCCCACGATGATCGGCAGGCACAGACGCGGAAACGCGATCTTCTTCATCACCGGCGCCTGCTCGATGAAAACGGTCATGCTACGCATCAGAATCTCGCTGAACAACGACCAGGCGGCCATGCCGGACAGAAGGTAGATTGGATATGCCGCCGGGGCATCCGTATCCGGAAGCCGCGCCTTGAGAACTTCCGACAACACGATCGAGAAGATCAGTGCCTGCGCCAGCGGGTGAAGGATAAACCACAGGCCGCCCAAGCGCGAGCGCACGAAGCGCCCCTTGAGATCGCCTCTGATGGAGGAGATGATGAAATGACGGTATTGCCAGAGGGTTCGAAACATAAATTCGACCTTTGCGCGCTTGTAGCATCAGCGGGCGCTGCATATCCGGCGCCAATATCCTAAGACGTCGGCTATTGTTTGCTCGAATGGCACTAAAGGCGTCCAGTCCAGCCTTTCGCGTGCCTTTGATGCATCACCACAGGCGACGGGGATCTCGTTCGGACGAAACCTTTCCGGGTCCGCACGCACTTCGATGTCGATGCCGGACTGTGCGATAAGCGCGTCCAGGATAGCTCGAATTCCGCGAGGTCGTCCGGACGCGATGTTATAGACGCTGTCAAGTCCGGTCTTGGAGTCCTGGATCGCGGCGATCGCATAGGCGCGCACGACGTCCCGAACGTCGAGAAAGTCGCGCTCGGCGTCCAGATTTCCGACATGAATGACGGGCTCGCGCTTGCCCGACAGGATTTCGGCGACCTGGCGCGCGAAATCGGAGACGACATAGGTGTCGGACTGGCCGGGGCCAGTGTGATTGAACGGGCGAAAGCGAATGGCGCGCAGGCCGTCATAGGACATCTGCCCGATCATCAGGTCCGCGGCGGCCTTGGTGGCACCGTAGACGTTCACCGGCCGGAGCGGTGTGTTTTCGGTCACGGGACCAGTCGCGCTCTGGAAAGAGGCCCCGTAGGCTTCCGAGCTGCCAACGTAGACGAACCTGGCCTCCGGAGCATGGCGCATCACGGATTCGGCCAGATTCATCGTTCCCGTCACATTGACATCCCAGGCATGCCGCGGGTCGTTGCGTGCATCGGAAGGCGCGGCGACCGCGGCCAAATGGACAAGCGCGGTGGGGTGGACTTCGCGGACGGCGTCATCGATCGCCTCCCGGTCCCGCAGATCGATCGGGTTTCGCCGCCCTTCGCCATGACCGAGCACGAACACCTTGCAGCCAGCGTGCTCCCGCTCCAGCAACTGCAACAGCGCCGAACCGACAAACCCACTGGCTCCGGTTACCAGGATGCGATGCGTCAACGTATCGACCATGTTGTCAAAAAAAGGGCTTTCCGATCACCCGCGTCTCGGCGGGTTGGCATGCCGTTCGAGATCCGCATCGACCATCTCGCAGATCATCTCTTCCAGCGAGATCGTCGCCTCCCAGCCCAACTTCTCTTTGGCCTTGGCCGGATTTCCCAGCAGCACCTCGACTTCCGCCGGCCTGAACAGATCGGGATCGATTACAAGGTGGTCGTCCATCTTCAGCCCCACATGCTCGAACGCGATCCGGCACATGTCGCGCACGGTCGTCGTCCTGCCGGTGGCGACGACATAGTCGTCCGGCTGGTCCTGCTGCAGCATCAGCCACATGGCGCGGACATAGTCCTTCGAATGGCCCCAGTCGCGCTTGGCATCGATGTTGCCGAGCCGCAATTGCGTGGCCATGCCTTTCTTGATGCGCGCGACCGCGTCGGTGACCTTGCGGGTCACGAACTCGATGCCGCGAAGCGGCGATTCGTGATTGAACAGGATGCCACTCGATGCATGCAGGCCGAAGCTCTCGCGATAATTGACGGTGATCCAGTGGCCATAGAGCTTGGCGACCGCATAAGGCGAGCGCGGGTAGAAGGGCGTGGCCTCCGACTGCATCGGCTCCTGGATAAGACCGTACATTTCCGACGACGAGGCCTGATAGAAACGCGCACCGGGGCTTTCCAGGCGCAGCGCCTCGAGCACGTTGGTCACGCCCATGCCGGTGACGTTGCCCGTCAGGATCGGCTGCTGCCATGAGGACTTAACGAAGGATTGAGCCGCAAGGTTGTAGACTTCGTCCGGGCTTATGTCGCGCATCGTGCGCGCCAGGCCGGACAGGTCCGTCAGATTTCCGTCGACGATCCGGACGTCCTTCTCGATGCCCAGCCACTTCAGGCGCGTCGTGTTGACGTCGGCCGTGCTCGATCGCCGTGCAAGTCCGTGAACTTCGTAACCCTTGGCGAGCAGGAGCTCCGCCAGATAGGCGCCGTCCTGCCCGGTGATGCCGGTTATCAATGCTGTCTTTGTCATCAATGCTCTCGATATATCTGATGATTGCTCGGCCCGGGCCCCGCAAGCCCGGTCAGTAATCAGGTTCGACCATAGACGTCGTCGAAGCGCACAATGTCGTCTTCGCCGAGATATTCCCCGCTTTGCACTTCGATCATGACGAGCGGAAGAATACCCGGGTTTTCCAGGCGATGCTTATGGCCGCAGGGGATATAAGTGGACTGGTTGGTCGTGAGCAGGATTTCACTCTCGCCATTGACGACCTTCGCGGTTCCGCTCACCACAACCCAGTGCTCGGAGCGGTGATGATGCGACTGAAGGCTCAGGCGGGCGTTCGGCTTAACCTCGATCCGCTTGATCTTGAAACGATGCCCCTCCTCCAGGACGGTATAGGTGCCCCATGGGCGATGTACGGTGCGATGCACCGTTGCCGTCTCGTGCCCCTCCGCCTTGAGGCGGTTGTAGAGGTCCTTCACCTCCTGCGCCTTGTCTTTGTGCGCGACCAGAAGTGCATCCGGCGTGTCCACGATCAAAAGATCCGAAACGCCGACAACGCCAACCAGCCGGTCTTCGCTGTGCACGTAGCAGTTCGCCGCATCGTGCAGGATCGCTTCGCCGGTGGCTCGGTTGCCCTTGTCGTCGGCCGAAACAAGCTCCGACAGCACGGTCCATGAGCCGATGTCCGACCAATCGAAACCGCAAGGCACGAACCCCACGTTCCTTGCCTTCTCCATCACCGCATAGTCGATGGAAACGGCGGGAACGGCGGCGAAGCTATCCCTGTCCACCTCGACGGTAAGTCGATCCATGGCCTCGCTTGCCCTGCCCTTCTCGAGTGCCGCGCGCGCACTGGACAAGACATCCGGGCACAGGTCCTGCATGGCTTCGATCATCGAGCGGGCTGCAAAACAGAACATGCCCGAGTTCCAGAAAAAACGGCCGCTGGCGATAAATTGGGCCGCTGTCGCCGCATTCGGCTTTTCCACGAACCGAAGGACCCTGTCCCCCTCGGCCTCGATATAGCCAAAGCCTGTTTCAGGGCGATCGGGCTTCACCCCGAACGTGACGATCCGGCCGGAAGCCGCAAGCGTCGCCGCTTTCGCCACGCTCGCGCGGAAGCCGGCCTGGTCCAATATCAGATGATCCGCGGGGAGCACGACGAGAATGGCGTCCGGGTTTTCGCGCGCGACATGCAATGCCGCCAGCGCAACCGCGGCCGCGGTATCGCGGCCGAACGGCTCCAGCAGGAATGTGTTCTTCACGCCCGGAGCGGCCACCTCAGCATATTCATCGGCCGTGAGAAACAACAGGTCGCGGTTGGTGACCGTCACGACATGATCGACGCCTTCGAGTCCCACGGCGCGGGCGTAGGTCTTGCCGATAAGCGTCCCACCCTGCGGCAGCGGGATGAAGGGCTTCGGATGCAACGCGCGGGAAATCGGCCAGAGCCGGGAACCGACGCCGCCGCTTATGATGACAGGAACGATGTTGATCAAACTTCAACTTTCCAAGATTTGGGTTCGGCCGAGAGCGAGGCCCCAACCGAGCAATTCGTCCGCGCGGGATTGCGCTTTTGCTTCGACATAGCAACGCAATTCGGGTGCATTGCCCGACGCGCGGAAGTGCACAACTTCTCCGTTGCCGGCGGTGATACGCACACCATCATGGTTGTCAACATTCGCGACACCCCCGAGAACCGTGAAGATCCTGTCGGCATAGGCTGCATCGGTTGCCAACCTGCCGAGAAAGGACGCGCTGTTCTCGGTCGGCACTCCTTCAAGCCGACCGCTTGCCCCGGCAAGAAAGCGAAAATCGGCCGCGATCTCGGCGAGTGGGCGGCCGGTCGTTGCGATCGCCGAAAGCGCGCAAAGAATTGGCAATAGCGAATCCCGCGTTCGCAAGGCCGGCAGGGTGCGCCCACCCTTCTCGACAGCCGAACCCAGGAGAACGCCGCCATTGGCCTCGAACCCCACGACACATCTTGCGCCCTCGGCGAGAGCCCTGCCGATACCTTCAATGACGTAGGGCGAGCCCACGCGCGTGCGAACGACCCTTGCGAAATACCCGCAACGCTCCAAAGCCGAGTTGGAACTGACCGGTGTGACGACGCAGTCGGCACCCAGGACATTTGCGGTGATTGCGCCCAACAGATCGCCGCGCACGAAAATGCCGCTGTTATCCGCCACGAGCGGCCTGTCGCCATCGCCATCGGTGGACACGATCGCATCGAACCGCTCTGCCGCCGCCCAGTCCTTGAGAAGCGCCACATCCTCCCGCCTGAGCGCTTCGGTATCGACTGGAATGAAATGTTCGGACCTGCCCAGAGGTATCGTTTCGGCCCCAAGCCCGCCAAGAATGTCGACGATGATGTCTCTGGCCACGGACGAATGCTGGTAGACGCCGACGCGCAGACCGGAAAGGCTGCCCTTCTCAAAGAAACCAAGAAACCTTTCGGCATAGCGGCGGGACGGCTCGGTGCCCGCCCGCGCCGGTTCAACCGGCGGCAGCGACGGGGCCCTATCCTTGATGCCCGCCTGGATTTCGACGATGTCGCCCTCGTCGCGCTTGTCGATCTCACCATCCGCCCGGTAGAATTTGAGCCCGTTTCTGTCTTCGGGAATGTGACTGCCGGTGACCATTATTGCCGGAGCGTTCTCGCCGTTGGCGTAAAGCGCAAGTGCGGGCGTAGGCAAGGCTCCGCAATCGACCGGCACCAAGCCGGCCTCGGCGATCGCCGCATGAACAAGCTGCGCGATCTCGGGGCTGGAAGCGCGAAGATCACGTCCGACATAAACCTTCGAGCCTGCTTTCAGGGAGCCCCGATCCTGGAGCGTGCGCACGAACGCGGCCGTGTATGTGAATGCCGGCGGTCCTCGAAGCTCGCTGACGAGGCCGCGCAGTCCACTGGTGCCAAACTTCAAAGTCACCCTCTGCCATCCTTTCCGAATTCGGCGCAAGTCAGGCAAACTGACATCATGTTACGCAACCTGCGACAGCGTGATGGCGTGTGGAGCATCGAATAACGCGCCCCTATAGAGCGAGCCACTTAAGCGGCCTGCCAGGTAATTCGTTAGATTTCTCTAATATTACCGGACAAAGGAGTGTTCCTCTGTCTCCAGAAAGGATAGTTCCCTTCAAGAAGGTCTCCTTGAGTTGCCGAGCCCCCCGGCCCTGCAAGCTGCCCGTGCTTAGGTTTCGCGAAACGGCTTGTCAATCTCCGGCTGAAACAGCGCACAGCCGCGTCGCCGATTTCGGTCAAATGGCAGACATCGAAGCGCGACAACGGTCCAAATAAAAAGCCGGCGGGTGAGCGCCGGCTTTGTTGGCTTTGTTCGAACGGATTTTTCAGGGCTGCTTTGGCAACAACGCCCAGACGGCCGGCACCAGGCTGGCGGCTAAAGCCACCTTGATCAGGTCGCCGGCAATAAACGGCACGACGCCGAACTGCCACGACTTTTCCGGTCCGATCAGGGCCGCCAGCCAGGCGAAGCCCATCGCCATCATGATGACCTCGGCGGTAAGCATCGCGCCGAAGAGCTTGAACGGATGGCGGTCCCAGCCGCGATCCGCGGCCCAGCCGGCGATCGCCGCCATCACCACGAAGCCGGCGAGATAGCCGCCGGTGGAGCCGAGCATATAGGCGATGCCGATGCCCTTTTCCGGCGTGCCCTGGAAAACGGGTAAGCCAAACGCGCCTTCGGCGAGGTAGAGAACGAGCGTCGCGACGGCAAGGCGCATGCCGAAGGCGGCGGCGATCAGCAGGACGGCAAGCGTCTGCAGCGAGATGTCGACCGGGCCGAGAACGACCTTGGTCTTGGCCGAGAGCGTTAGCAGGAGGGTTCCGGCAAGCGCCAGAAAGAGCTGCGTCGCCAGCCGCGCGGCGCCCTGGTCGGGCAGAGCGAGAGAAACGAGCGGACGCATCGTGGTTGCAGTTGCCATGGTCTTCCCCGTTGTGGCTGATTTTCTGGCTTTAATTTTCCTATATTGGCTTCCGTATCAGGCGGCAATCATTTTGCCGCGTCGCAGCGGAGCCCGGCATGGCGCTTGAATTCGACATACGCTTCGATCCGGCCTATGGCCATGCAGTCACGGTTGCCCCCGACGTGCTGCGCATCACCGCCAACAACCCAAGTCCGTTCACTTTCCACGGCACCAACAGCTATATCGTCGGCCGCGAGACGCTCGCAGTGGTCGATCCCGGACCGGATGACGACACGCATCTCCAAACCTTGCTCGCCGCGATCGGCGGCAGGCCCGTCAGCCACGTCTTCGTCAGCCACACCCACCGCGACCACTCGCCCCTGACGGCGCGGCTGAAGCAGCGAACGGGCGCCACCGTGCTTGCCGAAGGTCCGCATCGGCCGGCGCGGCCGCTGCGCATCGGCGAGGTAAACCCGCTCGATGCCAGCGCCGACTTGGACTTCATGCCCGATGTCGCGCTGGCCGACGGTTCCCTCACCCATGGCGACGGCTGGACGATCCGAACGGTCTTGACGCCGGGTCACGCCGCCAACCACGCGGCCTTTGCGCTCGAGGGAACCGGCGTCCTGTTTTCGGCAGACCATGTCATGGCCTGGGCGACCTCCATCGTCGCGCCCCCGGATGGCGCGATGGCCGATTATATGAGGTCGCTCGACAAATTGATCGAGCGCGACGACCACCTGCTGTTTCCCGGCCATGGCGGACCGGTGACCGCGCCGCGAAAGTTCATGCGCGGGCTGAAAACGCACCGCAAGATGCGCGAACGAGCGATCCTGGAGCGCATCCGCACCGGCGACCGGACAATCAAGGACATGGTCGCGGCGATCTATCGCGACACCGACCCGCGGCTGCACGGCGCCGCCGGCCTTTCAGTGCTTGCCCATCTGGAGGACCTGGTGGTCCGCGGCCTGGTCGCCACCGAAGGCGATCCGGCGATCGACGGTATATTCACGCCGACGCGCTAGATTTTCATTCGGCCCGCGCCGCGCCGACCTGGCCGGCGACCTCCTGATCGAGCTCGCCGAGGAAATCGGTGATGCGGGCGGCATTGTCGCCCAAGTCATAACGTCCGTAGCGCGAGGCCGAGCGCATGTCGACGATGACCGAATCGCCATCGTCGGTGACGCGGATGGCGACGTCGGCGGGCAGCCCGACCACGAAGCCCCTGGCGACCGCGTTGATGGTCGCCTCGCTTTGCCCGTTGATATCCGGATAAGGCGCGGTCAGTTGCCAGTCCCGCCGGTCGAGCACGGTTTCGACGGCGTCGACCACGGTTTCGAAGGGCAGGTTGTAGCTGCGCCCGGTGACCAGCGGATAGGCCTGCGCCTGCAGGCCCTGCTCGCCGGGCGTCGGCGGCGACAGCGCGTTCATGTCGCTGGTCCGATCGCTGGTGTCCAGCACCGGCGGGTCGTCGAGGTCGGTCGAGATGTCGCGTAGCGGCGGATAGATCGTCGCCCAGTAGGCGGCGATGCCGTAGGGGGCAAGCACCAGCAGCGCCAGCAGCGCGCCAACGCTGAGATCGCGGCCGCCGCGATCGCCGAAATTCCACAGTCTCGACAGCGCAAGCCCGGCAAGCAGCAGCGCGAGTGCTGCAAGCAGCGCGACGATCGCCAGCACCCACAGGAAAGGCGGCGTGTCGACCAAATCGAGGCGATAGCCGGCAAGAACGGTCAACAAAAGGACGAGCGAGAATGCCCCGATCCGCCGCGACCAGCCGGCCGCCCTCGACGTCTGCCGTTCAGGAATTGTAACCATTTTTCGCCGTGCTGCCCGACCCGGGCCGAGACTTAGAGGTTTTCGCGTCGGGCTTGAAGCCGAAAGATTGAACAATCCTCAGTCCGTCGGCAGCCGATACTCCTTGAATTGCTGGCGCAAGCTGATCTTCTGGATCTTGCCGGTGGCGGTGTGGGGAATTTCGCTGACGAAAGCGACGTCGTCGGGCATCCACCATTTGGCGACCTTGCCGTTCATGAAGGCGAGGATGTCGTTCTTGCTCGGCTCCTTGCCCGGCTTGCGCACGACAACCAGCAGCGGACGCTCGCCCCACTTGGAATGCGGCACGCCGATGGCCGCGGCCTCGGCCACATCGGGATGGCCGACGGCAAGGTTCTCGAGATCGATGGTGGATATCCACTCGCCGCCCGATTTGATGACATCCTTGGCGCGGTCGGTGATCTGCATGTAGCCGCTGGCGTCGATATGCGCGACGTCGCCGGTGTCGAACCAGCCTTCGGCGTCGAACTGTTCGGAGCCGACACCGCCGTAATAGCCGCGGGCAACCGCCGGACCGCGCACCTTGAGATGCCCAAAGGTCTTGCCGTCCCAGGGCAGCGCGTTGTTGTCGTCGTCGGTCACCTTCATTTCGACGCCGAAGGGCGGGAAACCCTGCTTGCCTTGCAGATCAAGGCGGGCTTCCCCTTCGAGGTTCTCGTGTTCCGGCTTCATCGTACACAGCGTGCCGAGCGGTGACATCTCGGTCATGCCCCAGGCGTGCACGACCTGGACGTCGTAATTGTCCTGGAATTTCTTGGTGATGGCGCGCGGGCAGGACGAGCCGCCGATGACGACCTTGTTGAGATAAGGCAGCTTCCTGCCGGTCTCCTCGATATATTGCAGCAGCATCATCCAGACCGTCGGCACGGCGGCGCTGAACGTGACCTTTTCGGTGTCGAGCAGCTCGTAGATCGAAGCGCCGTCCATCTTGCAGCCCGGCATGACCAGCTTGGCGCCAATCATCGGCGCGCTCTGACCAAGTCCCCAGGCGTTGGCGTGGAACATCGGCACCACGGGCAAGATCACATCCCGCGCGGATATGCCCATGGCGTCCGGCATTGCGGCGATCATGGCATGAAGGACGTTGGAGCGATGGCTGTAGAGCACGCCCTTCGGGTCGCCAGTGGTGCCGGAGGTATAGCACATGCCGGCGGCGGTATTCTCGTCGAAGGTCTTCCAGGCGAAAACGCCATCGGCCTCGGCCAGCCATTCCTCATAGGCAACGGCGTTCGGCAAGGATGTTTGCGGCATATGCGCCTGGTCGGTCAGCACGATCACCTGCCGCAGCGACTTCACCTGGCCGGCGATCTTTTCCAGCAGCGGCACGAAGGTCAGGTCGACGAAGATCGCCCGGTCCTCGGCATTGTTCATGATCCAGGCGATCTGCTCGGGAAAGAGGCGTGGATTGAGCGTGTGGTAGATCGCGCCGATGCCCATGATGCCGTACCAGGCCTCGATATGCCGAGCCGTGTTCCAGGCAAGCGTGGCGATACGGTCGCCTAGGCGGAAGCCATCCTGCTCCAGCCGCTCGGCGACCTGGAGCGCCCGGCGATGGATGTCGGCATAGGTGGTGCGCACGATCGGCCCCTCGATCGAACGCGACACGATCTCGCGTCCGCCATGTTGCCGTTCGGCATTGTCGATGAGCTTGTGGCAGAGCAGCGGCCATTCCTGCATCAGTCCGAGCATCTCGGTTCCTCCCCTTCGCGCTTTTGCGTCGTTGTTTCACGCATTGTGGAATGATCCGGCGGATTGTCCAGCCATAAGTCCAAAGCGGTGGATCGATCGAACGACCCGTGAAACCCGCCATAATCCGGCCATCGTCGCCGTTAAGGTTCATTAATGGGCTGGGTGAGATTGGCGAATGGAGAGATTCGCATGGACGCGCAGCTCGAAGACAAAGCCCTCGAAAGCACGCTTGCCGAAAGTCTGGACGATCTGACGCCGGACTCCAAAACCGTTTCCGACGACGAATTTGCCGAAGTCGTCGGCGGCGCGCTGGAGGCTGTCGGCGGAACGCTGCTGTTCAAGATGTGTGTAGAGAATGACGGCGAGAGCCAGCATGTGGCTGCCGCATGCGTCGGCGACGGCGGCAACCGCCAGTTCCTGCTGCTGACGCTGCCGACCATGGGCGGGGCGCTGAAATTCGAGACCGCGGCGAGAAGCACCAATCCGGTGGCCGGCATCGCCGCCGCCTATGCCGGGCTCATGGACGCGTTCAAGACCGCCGCCTGAGGGTCGGACGGCAAACGTTCAATCAATGGTGATGACGCCGCATATGGCGCGAGCTTGCGCCGTGGCTGTGCTCGACACATGTAAGTCTCCCCCAAGGAGATCCGCATGGACAAGCTTGCCAACCCCGCCCCCGGCTTTCAGCGCAACCCAGACAAGGTGATAACGGTCGAGCCCTATCGCGGCAGCGTCGCGGTACGCGCAGGCGATACGGTCATCGCCAGGTCGACCCGGGCCAGGCTGTTGTCGGAACCGCCCTACCCGGCTGTTTTCTACATCCCCTTCGACGACATTGATTTCAGCAAGCTCGCCAGGACCGGGCATTCGACGCATTGTCCCTACAAGGGCGAAGCGAGCTACTGGAGTGTCTTGCCGGCCGGCGAAGGCGCCAAGGACGCTATGTGGGCCTATGAGCACCCCTTCGACGAAATGGCCGAAATCCGCGATCACGGTGCGTTCTACACGAGCAAGGTCACGGTCGAAGCCACGCCGGACTGAGGCTGTTTGATATCCGGGTGCGGCCGGCCTGACCCGACCTCAACACTGCCCGGTCATTTGTTGAACCGGTCAGTCCGTCGTGCCGTCGTTGCCCACATCCTCGGCATCGTCGAGCCGAACGAAGGTCATGCCCTTCTGCTTCAGGGCCAGCAGGCCTTGAACGACCCCCTCGCCCGCCGCGTGGGTTGGCTGGTTGATGTGGGCAATGATGACGTCACCGTCCTTGGCGGCGGCGATCCGCCTGGCGGTCTCCTTCGCCCCAAGCAGCGAGCCGCCGTCGCCGTTGACGGAGAAGCCGGCGATCTTGAAGCCCAGCTTGCGGATCATGGCGATCGCCGACGGGCTGTATTCGGCGGTGGCGCCGCGAAACCATTTCGGCGCCGGGCCGCCGGCGCTCGCAAGTGCAGCGGCGCCGGACTCGACCTCGGCCTGAACGGCATCGGGGCTGCCGGCGCTGCTGATGCCGTAGATCTTGCGCGGCGTGTCGACCGCGGGGATGTGACGGCCGCCGTGATTTTCCAGTTCGAACAGGTCCGGATGCGCCCGCATGATCTCGAGGGCCGTCGCGTTGTGCTTCAGCCAGATGCCGGTGACGAAGACGGTCGCGGGGATCCGGTTCTCGACAAGCACTGACAGAATGCGCGTATCGGTCTTCCCGCCGCAGGCGTCCAGCGTGAGCGCTACGCGCCCGCCGCCTTCGCCTTGCGGCTTCAGATGCAACGTCGGTTCGACGAGCGTCGCGGCATTGCCGGCCGAGACCGCCGCGAGCGACAGCGCGATCGTGCAAAGAGATTTCCGAAGCAGACCCGTCATTCTTCCCAAGCCAGGCATGTGGAGCCGTTCAACGCAGGGCGCCAACAAGACCCCGATCTAGGCGAAAATCGGGTCGGCCCGCATCCGAAAAGAAGCGACGCGACAATTTGCGTGGACCGCTTGTTTTGTGCATGTCTTCATCCCCAAAATCGCGATGCAGTTTTGGGCGACATCCACCTGGACTAGACCGCCTGCTCCGGAGCCGCCTCCGTCCGCGATAGAAGTTCCCGAACCGCGTCGACCACTGCGTCCACTCCCAGGCGCCAGACGCAGCATGCCTTGCCCGGATCGGTCTTTCGGCACAGATCGCCGCCGACGCAGTCGCAGGGCATCGAGGGCCGCAGCGAAATGCTCGGCACGCCGACCGGGCCCCAGACGATCGGGTTCTGCAGGCCGAACAGACCGACGACGGGAATGCCTGCCGCTGCCGCCATGTGCATGGGGCCGCTGTCGTTGCCAAGGAACAGCCGCGCCTCCTTGAGCAGCGCCAGCAGCGCTTCGAGCGAGAGCGCGCCGACCAGATTGACGACCGGCGTTTTCGCGGTCGCCATGATCTTGTCCGTCGCCTCGTTCTCGTCGGGCCCGCCGACCAGAACGACATTCAGGCCGGTCTCGGCCGATATCCGGTCGATCGCGGCGGCAAAGCGCTCGGGCTGCCAGCGGCGGCCGGGGAAGCTGGCTCCGGCATGAACGGCCACAAAGGCGTTCTGCCGTAGGTGGAGCTTGTCCAGCAACGCCACCGCTCGTGTCGTCTCGAACGGCAGCGGCCGGATGGCGGGGACCCGCACACGCAGATCCACGCCGAGCGCCTCCAGCGGTGAAAGATAACGATAGAGATAGTGCCGTTCGCCATAGCCGAACGGCTTTGCCCTGACATTGGCGGGTTGGCGCTCAAGCCAGCGCAATGGCTTTTCGGTCGGATGGTATCCGATGCGAGTCCTTGCATTGACAAGCCCCGAAACGACCCGCGAAGTCTTCGAATCGGCGAGATCGATGGTCATGTCGAAACGATAGCGACGCAGTTTTCGCACCGTCTGAACGAGTTCCCGCGCGCGCTGCAGGGGTGTGCCGCGCATATGGGAACGACGGAAGGTCACGGCCTCCGAAGCGATGCCGTGCGCGGTGAGGAAACCGGCGAACCGGGCCTCGCACAGGAAGACGATCCTGACGCCTGGATATTGGAGCTGCAGGTTCTTCGACAATGCCGAGGCAAGCACGATGTCGCCGATGAACTTGGTCTGCAGGATCAGGATGGACTGGAATGTGGCGGGGGAAATCTGCAACATCTGTTTCTCTACACCAGCGGGTCCGAGACCGCGAAACTGGGTGGAAACAGTGTCGAGATTGGGGGCCGTCACGCGCACGTTCGCGTGACTTTGTTTACAAAAGCGTAAGCTCGCGGCGGCCTCTCAGGCACGCCGTGCGGACTTCGCGATCTGCACGGCAGCTTGCGCTGCAGCCAGCCTGGCGATCGGCACGCGGTAGGGGGAGCATGACACATAGTCGAGGCCTACCTCTTCGCAAAAACGGATCGAGGCCGGATCGCCGCCATGCTCGCCGCAGATGCCGAGCTTGATGTCCGGCCGAGTCAGCCTGCCCTTCTTCGCAGCGATCCGCACCAGTTCTCCGACGCCGTCAACGTCCAGCGAAACGAAAGGATCCTGCTCGATGATACCTTTCTGCCGATAGGTTTCAAGGAAAGAGGCCGCATCGTCGCGCGAGATGCCGAAAGTGGTCTGGGTCAAGTCGTTGGTGCCGAAGGAGAAGAATTCGGCCGCCTCGGCGATGACATGGGCGCGGATCGCCGCGCGCGGCAGCTCGATCATCGTGCCCGTCAGATATTCGATCTTGGTGCCGGTCTCCTGCATGACGCTTTGCGCGACCGCATCGATGCGCGCCTTGACGTATTCCAGCTCCTTCACCAGGCCAACCAGCGGCACCATGATTTCCGGCACCACCAGCGCGCCGGCCTTGCGGCCGGCCTCGACCGCCGCCTCGAAAATGGCGCGCGCCTGCATCTCGGCGATCTCGGGATAGGAGACCGCAAGCCGGCAGCCGCGATGGCCGAGCATCGGGTTGAACTCGTGCAGAGCCTCGGTGCGCTGCCTGAGTTTGTCGGCCGAAACGTTCATGGCCGTCGCGACCTCGGCGAGCTCCGCCTCGGTCTTGGGCAGGAACTCGTGCAGCGGCGGGTCGAGCAGGCGGATCGTCACCGGCAGGCCGGCCATGATCTCGAACAGTTCGAGGAAATCCGAGCGCTGCATCGGCAGGAGCTTGTCCAGTGCAGAGCGCCTGTCCTTCTCGGTATCGGCCAGGATCATCTCGCGCATGGCGACGATGCGATCGCCGTCGAAGAACATGTGCTCGGTGCGGCAAAGCCCGATGCCTTCGGCGCCGAAGGAGCGCGCCATGCGCGCGTCGAGCGGCGTTTCGGCGTTGGTGCGCACCTTCATGCGGCGCGTCGCGTCGGCCCATTCCATGATGGCGGCGAAATCGCCGGACAGCTCGGGCTGCAGCATGGCGACGGCACCCTTCAGCACCTGGCCGTTGCCGCCGTCGATGGTGATGATGTCGCCCTTGCGGAAGGTCTGGCCCATCGAGATCAGCGTGCCGGCCTTGTAGTCGACGCGCAGCGAGCCGGCGCCCGACACGCAAGGCTTGCCCATGCCGCGCGCCACAACCGCGGCGTGGCTGGTCATACCGCCGCGCGTGGTGAGGATGCCTTCGGCGGCATGCATGCCGTGAATATCCTCGGGGCTGGTTTCGATACGCACCAGGATCGCCTTGCGGCCTTGCGCCTTGGCGTCTTCGGCATCGCCGGACGAGAAGACGATCTCGCCGGTGGCGGCGCCGGGCGAGGCCGGCAGGCCGACGCCTATGACATCACGCGCGGCTTTCGGATCGATGGTCGGGTGCAGGAGCTGGTCGAGCGAGGCGGGGTCGATGCGGGCGACGGCTTCTTCCTTGGTGATCAGCCCGTCCTTCGCCATGTCGACGGCAATCTTGAGCGCCGCCTTGGCTGTGCGCTTGCCGGAGCGGGTCTGCAGCATCCACAATTTGCCGCGCTCGATGGTGAATTCGAGGTCCTGCATGTCGCGGTAGTGCTTCTCCAGCCGGTCGGAAATGTCGACAAAGGCCTGGAAAGCGTCCGGCATCAGCTTCTGCAGCGACGGCTTGTCCGAGCCTGCGGCGATGCGCGCCGCCTCGGTGATGTTCTGCGGCGTGCGGATGCCGGCCACCACGTCCTCGCCCTGGGCGTTGACGAGAAATTCGCCATAGAGGTGCTTTTCGCCGGTCGAGGGGTTGCGGGTGAAGGCGACGCCGGTGGCCGAGGTGTCGCCCATATTGCCGAACACCATGGCCTGGACGTTGACCGCCGTGCCCCAGCTTTCCGGGATGTCGTGCAGGCGCCGGTAGGTGATGGCGCGATTGTTCATCCAGCTGGAAAACACCGCGCCGATCGCGCCCCAGAGCTGCTCGCGCGGATCCTGCGGGAACGGCTTGCCGAGCTCTTCCTCGACCTTAGCCTTGTAGAG
The DNA here is from genome assembly GCA_004020545.1 of Mesorhizobium sp. Classification (GTDB taxonomy): domain Bacteria; phylum Pseudomonadota; class Alphaproteobacteria; order Rhizobiales; family Rhizobiaceae; genus Mesorhizobium. The sequence goes on from SAQE01000010.1 coordinate 131,655, forward strand.
CGCGATCACGCCCTGCCATTCGATGGCCGTCAGCTCGGTGTCGAGCTCATGGCCGAGGCTCGCCTTCTGATCTTCGAGGATCTCCTCGAACACCTCATGGTCGAGGCCCATGACGACGTCGGAATACATCTGGATGAAGCGGCGGTAGCTGTCATAGGCAAAGCGTGCGTCGCCGGAATCGGTGGCCAACGCTTCGACCGTCTCGTCGTTGAGGCCGAGATTGAGCACGGTGTCCATCATGCCGGGCATCGACGCGCGGGCGCCGGAACGCACAGAGACCAGAAGCAGCTTGGACGGGTCGCCGAAACGGCGGCCGGTGAGCCTGCCGATGTGGTCGAGCGCCGACAGGACATTGGCCTCGAGCGCGGCCGGATAGGTGCGGCCATTGGCATAATAGGCGTTGCAGACTTCCGTGGTGATGGTGAAGCCCGGCGGCACCGGCAGGCCGAGGCTGCACATCTCGGCCAGATTGGCGCCCTTGCCGCCGAGAAGATTGCGGTCGCCCGCACGGCCTTCGGCGGCGCCGTCGCCGAAGGTGTAAACCCACTTGGTCATGCTCGCCCTCCGAGTCGCTGGAAGATAGACAACACCCGGACCACGGCCCGGTTCCCCGCCCTTCCGGTCCGAGCGATATGATGCTGCAGTGCGAAAGGCAAGGTGTCGGGCAAGTCAGGCCGGGAACTACAATCGATTAAGCAAAAGCTGCGTCAAAAAGACTTGCCGGCGCCGGATCCGCGATATAGAACATAACAAGAACATAGTTGGAGTGGCATGATGAAACTCAACGGAAAACTCGACTATCTGGAATTGCCGGCGACCGGCGGCACGCTGGACAGCGTCAAGTCGTTCTACAGCGCGGCGTTTTCCTGGTCGTTCACCGACTATGGACCAACCTATTCCGCTTTTACCGAGGGGCTCGACGGCGGTTTCCAGGCCGATGCCGCCGAAGCGCCGCCTAAGCCGCTGCCCGTGCTCTATTGCGAAAACCTGGAGGAGACGCAGGCGGCTGTCGAGAATGCCGGCGGCACCATCGTCAAGCCGATCTTTTCCTTCCCCGGCGGCAGGCGGTTCCATTTCACCGACCCGGCTGGCAACGAGCTCGCCGTCTGGGGCGAATAGCAAGGGAGTAGGGAGTAAGTCAGTAAGGGAATATGTGAACTGCACCCCTGTTGTGAGACAGGGGTGCAGTCCAGGATGTTCCTCACTTACTGCCTTACTCCCCTATTCCAGCCATTGAGCTTTCGCCCGCCCCGTCCTATAAGGCCGCGCGCAGCGGGCAATGCCCCGGCTGCTGGGGCGTCGCCAAGTGGTAAGGCATCGGTTTTTGGTACCGACATTCCCAGGTTCGAATCCTGGCGCCCCAGCCAAACTGGATGTGTGTCCGGCCCGGAGACATCGGTAACAGTTTGTACCTAAGACATGGGTGACAATCT
>SAQE01000110.1 GCA_004020545.1 Mesorhizobium sp.
ATCAGCCCGGCCCATGCCGGAGAGCTCGGCGACCAATGCCGCCAGCTACACCACAGCCCGGGACATGATCGTCCGAGTACACCAAATCCTGTCGAAGACGCGTAGTGCCGAAAGGCATCCAGTGAGCTGGGTTCCTGGGAGCTTTCGAACTTTCTTGGTCGCTCCTCAACCCGAATTGCGGGTTCATATGGACAAGGTGCGACACCAGATTAAGTCTAGGCCGGAAACAGAAATGCCGCCGCGGGATCGAAGAAGATCTGCCGACCGGAAACCGCATCGACGCTGTTCGCTTCTGCGGAATCTGAAGTTGGCCTGGCATCGATCTCGTCGCCCGATCCGGTGCGGGCTACGACGCGCCGGCGGTCACCGAAGAAGGCTGTATCGAGGATCTCGACAGTGAGTGATGCGTTCCCATCGGCAGGCCTCAGGCGGAACGCTTCCGGCCGCACCATTAGTCTGGCCTTCTGGCCGCGTTCGAGCTTGTGAGTCGCCTTCACGCCCTTGATGATCGAGCCGTCGGCCAGCCGTACACGGGCGGTTCCGCCCACCGTCTCCAGATGCTCGGCGGCGAGGAAATTCGAGTTGCCGATGAAGCCGGCGACGAAATCGGTTGCCGGCCTGAGGTAAAGGTCCTCTCCGGTGCCGATCTGCACGATACGGCCGTCGCGGAAGAGCGCGATCCGGTCCGACAGATGCAGCGCTTCTTCCTGGTCATGCGTGACGTAAAGGATGGTGACGCCGGTCTCGCGATGGATGCGGCGGATCTCAGCCTGAATTTCCTCGCGCAGTTTCTTGTCCAGCGCCGACAGCGGCTCGTCCATCAAAAGGATCGGCGGATCGTAGGCCAGAGCGCGGGCAAGCGCGACGCGCTGCTGCTGGCCACCCGAAAGCGCGGCAGGCAGCCGTTCGGCGAAGTTTTCGAGACGCACCAGCGCCAGCATGTCGGAGACCTTGCGCTTGACCTCGCCGTCCGGCCGGCGGCGGACGCGGAGCGGGAAGGCGACGTTTTCAGCGACGCTCAGATGCGGGAACAGCGTGTAGCGCTGAAAGACCATGCCGATGTTGCGCTTGTGCGAGGGGATCGACAGCAGCGACTTGCCTTGCAGCAACACGTCGCCCGACGTCGGATCCTGGAAACCGGCGATGGCGTAGAGCGTGGTCGATTTGCCCGAGCCGGACGGACCGAGGAAAGTCAGGAACTCGCCCTTGGGAATATCCAGCGTCACATCGTGAACGGCGGTGAAGGCGCCGAATGCCTTGCGCAATTTGCGGATCGAGAGAAAGGCTTGAGTCATGTCTGCAGCTTTCGGCGCAAGAGTGCCGTCACGATCATCAGGGCCAGCGTGAGCGCGACCAGCAGGCTGGAGGCGGCGGCGATGACAGGGGTGAGGTCGGAGCGGAGGCTGCCCCAGATCTTGACCGGCAATGTCTGCAAGGTCGGGCTGGCCATGAAGATCGCCACGACCACCTCATCCCAGGAGGCGAGGAAGGAAAAGATCGCGGCGGAGAAGATGCCGATGCGGATCGACGGCAGGGTGATCCGGAGCTTCGCCTGGAGCGGGCTCGCGCCGCAGACGATTGCCGCGTCCTCGATCGATTTGTCGAAGCCTTCGAGCGCGGTGGCAATCGGTATGATGGCGAAGGGCAACGCCAGCACTGTGTGCGCGATGACGAAGCCGATCGTGGTGCCGCCGAGGCCAAGCCGCAGGAAGAAGCCGTAGATAGCGATGGCAAAGACGACGACCGGCAGCACCATCGGCGTGAGCAGCAGCCCGCGCAGGATCTCGCGGCCGCGGAACTGGCCGCGCACCAGCGCGAAGGAGGCGAGCAGGCCGATGGCGACGGCGAGCACCGCCGTCATCGCGGCGATGCGGGCGCTGGTCAGCGCCGCCTCGATCCAGGACGGATCGGCGAACAGCTCCTGATACCATTTCAGCGTCCAGCCGGGCGGCGGGAAGGCCAGCCAGCGCGACGAGCCGAAGGAGAGCAGAACGATGAAGACCACGGGCAGCAGCAGGAAGGCGGCGACCAGCGCCGTGAAGCCTAGCAGCGCGACTTTCAGCCAGCCGAGGCGGTCATAGTCGAGCAGCATCTCAGGCGCCTCCCGCCGCGCGTTTTGATCCGACAAGACGCAGCTGCAGCGCATAGAGCGCCATGGTGACGACGAGCAGGATGAAGGCGGCGGCGCTGCCCAGACCCCAGTTGAGCAGCGACTGGATCATCTGTGCGACCATTTCGGCGAGCATCATGTTCGACGTGCCGCCGAGCAGCGCCGGCGTGACGAAATAGCCGAGCGACATGACGAAGACCATCAGGCCGCCGGCGGCGATACCGGGAAGCGAGAGCGGCAACAGGATACGGCGGAAGGCGGCGAGCGGGCTGGCGCCGCAAAGGGCTGCGGCGCGCAGCGTCATCGGGTCGATCGCGCGCAAGGTGCCGACCAGCGGCAGGATCATGAAGGGCAGCATGATGTAGACCATGCCGATGCTGACACCGGTCAGATTGTTGATGAGCGGCAGCGGCTGGTCGATGATGCCAGCTGCCATCAGTCCTCGATTGATGACGCCTGTGCGTTGCAGCAGCACCATCCAGGCATAGGTGCGGGTCAAGAGGTTCGTCCACATCGACAGGATGATGATGCCGAAGAGGATCGAGGCGAGCGCCTGCGGCATGATTGCCAGCATCCAGGCGATCGGAAAGGCGACAAGCACGGTGACGATGGTGACGACGGCGGCGACGAGAAAGGTGTTGAAGAACACCCGCGCGTAAGTCCCGTCGCCGAGCAGCGCCGCATAATTCTGCAGGCCGAGGGCAGGATCGGTGACGCTGCGCAGCAAGAGCGCCAGCACCGGCACGACGAAGAAGAGCCCGATCAGGATCAACGCCGGAAGCAGGCCGCCAAGGCCTGCCGGTATGCGTGGGGTTGCGATCCCTTGCTGTACTTCCACCGACATCTCGGTATCCCGGATTGCGAATCGGGACGGCCAGCGCCGCCCCGATCCCTGTCACGAAAGGACGGGCGTCTACTTCGCCTGCCAGGCGTACCAGCGCGTGGCGATCTCGTCGCGATGCTCGGCCCAGTAGTTCATGTCGAGGTTGATCTGGCCCTCGACATGAGCGTCGGGCAGACCCTTGACCACGTCGGCGAGCATCTCTGCCTTGGCCTTGGTATTGATCGGCGCATAGCCGCTCGCCTCGGCGAATTTCGCCTGACCGGTTGGACTGGTCGCCGCGGCGAGAAACTTCATGGCGGCGTCCTTGTTCTTGGCGCCCTTCGGCACGACGAGGACGTCGGCTGCAGTGAGGTTCTGGTTCCAGGAGACGCCGACATCGGCGCCGTCCTTTTCCAGCGCGAAGACGCGGCCGTTCCAGAGCTGGCCGAAGGCCGCTTCGCCCGAGGCGATCAGCTGCTGCGATTCAGCACCGCCGCCCCACCAGACGATGTCGGACTTGATGGTGTCGAGCTTCTTGAAGGCGCGGTCGAGGTCGAGCGGATAGAGCTTATCGGCCGGCACGCCGTCGGCGAGCAGCGCGATCTCGATCACGCCCGGCGCCGACCATTTGTAGAAGGTGCGCTTGCCGGGGAATTTCTTGGTGTCGAACATGTCAGCCCAGCTTGCCGGCTCGCCGGTCACGGCGCCCTTGTTCCAGGCGAGCACGAAGGAATAGTAGAAGCTGCCGACGGCGTTCTCGTTCGAGAAGCGCGGGTCGAGATCGGCCTTCGGCACGGCAGCGAAATCGATCGGCTCGAGCAACCCGTCCTTGGCCGCCTTGATGGCGAAGTCCATCTCGACGTCGACGACGTCCCAGGTGACGTTCTTGGCGTCGACCATGGCCTTCAGCTTGCCGTAGTCGGTCGGCCCGTCCTGCAGCACCTTGATGCCGGACGAAGCGGCGAAGGGCTCGGCCCAGGATTTGGTCTGGGCTTCCTGGGTCGTTCCGCCCCAACTGGTGAACACGATCTCGTCGGCCTTGGCGGCGGTGGTCGCCATCAACCCGGCAAGGACGCCGGCGAAAATCAGTTTCATGTCATTCTCCTCTGATTGGTTGTTCCGTTTCTTGTTCTTGTCAGTCCAACCTCCGTCACGCCGTTTCAGCGCATGACGAAGGGATCGGGGATCGGGTCGTCCGAAGTGCGGATCCACACCGATTTCGAGCGCGTGTAATCGCGGATGGCGCCGAGGCCGCCTTCGCGGCCGAGGCCGGACAGGCCGTGGCCACCGAAGGGCACCAGCGGCGAGACGGTGCGGTAGGTGTTGACCCAGACGACGCCGGCATGGATGCCTTGGGCCATGCGATGCGCCTTGGCGAGATTCGAGGTGAAGACGCCGGAAGCGAGCCCGAAGGGCGTGTCGTTGGCCAGAGCTAGCGCTTCAGCCTCGTTGTCGAAGGCGAGCACGCTGAGCACCGGTCCGAACAGTTCCTCGCGCACGCAGGCGAGAGCCTGGTCCTGCGCTTCGATGATGGTCGGCGCGTAGTAGTATCCGTCGGCTTTATCTTTCGGCCGCGTGCCGCCGGTGACCAGCCGTCCGCCTGCCGAGATACTTTCCGCGACGATCGCTTCGATCCTTTCGCTCTGGCGCGCGGTTGCCAGCGGACCCATCTCGGTCGCCGGATTCTGCGGGTCGCCGATGACGATGGCTTCGGCCTTGCGCTTCAGCCGCGCCAGGAAATCGTCCTTGACCGAACGCTCGACAAGGAGCCGCGAGCCAGCGACACAGCTCTGGCCTGTGGCCGCGAAGATGCCAGCGACGACGGCGTTGGCGGCGCTGTCGAGATCTGCGTCGGCGAAGACGACGACCGGGCTTTTGCCGCCGAGCTCAAGCGTTGTGTAGGCGAGGTTTTCGGCCGTGTTGGCGACGATTCGCCGCGCCGTCGAAGGGCCGCCGGTGAACGCAACGCGGGCCACGAGCGGATGACTAGTCAGGCGTTGCCCGCAATCGTGGCCGAAGCCGGTGATGATGTTGACGCTGCCGACCGGGAAGCCGGCCTCATGGACGAGCTCGGCGAAAGCAAGCAACGGCGCCGGACCATCCTCGGAAGCCTTGAGCACGACGGTGCAGCCGGCGGCCAGAGCCGGGCCGAGCTTGACGGCCGACAGGAAGAGCTGCGAGTTCCACGGCACGACGGCCGCGACGACGCCGATCGGCTCTGGCCGCACCGTCACTTCCATGTCGGCCTTGTCGATCGGGATGAAGGCGCCTTCGTGCTTGTCGGCCAGCCCGCCATAGTAGCGATAGTAGTCGCCGACATAGGCGATCTGGGCGCGGGTCTCGCGGATTATCTTGCCGGTGTCGCGCGTTTCCAGCTCGGCCAGGCGGCCGGCATTGGCGGCGACGAGATCGCCGAGTTTGACCAGCAGCTTGCCGCGCGCGGTCGCGGTCATCGCCGCCCAGGGGCCGGAACGCAGCGCCCGGTGCGCGGCCTCCACGGCGCGGTCGACATCGGCGACGGAAGCGGCCGGCATTGTGGCCCAGGGCAGGCCCGTGGATGGATCGATGCTTTCGAAGGTGGAGGCGGCCTCGGCGAACTGGCCGTCTATGTAGTTCCTGAAGGCGGTGCTGCTCATCGCGACCCCGCCTCCCGGAAAGCCGGCATCACCTTGTCGATGAACAGCTGCAGCGATTTCTTCTTGCGTTCATGCGAGAGGCCGCTGTCGATCCAGATCGAGTACTGGTCGTAGCCCTGCGCCTCGTAGGTCTTCAGCCTGGCGATCACCTCGTCCGCCTCGCCGATGACGAGGTTCTGCCGGATCTTGTCGGGCGCGTATTGCGGCATGGCGGCGATCTCGTCCTCGGTCAGCGGTTCCAGGACGCCTTGATGAACAGGCTTCTTGTTCTGGAACCAGGCGCCGAACTGACAGTAGAACTGCGACAGGTCCTGGGTCAGGCGGTCGGCGTCTGCGGCATCCTCGGCGACGAAGGTGTGCATAAGCAGCATGATTTCCGGCCGCGCTATGTCGGGATGCGCCTGGCAGGCGGTGTTGAAGCGCTCCATCAGGCTCGCGACCTCGCCATCGCCGGAGGCAAGCGGCGTCACCTGGACCTGGCACCGGTTGGCGACCGCGAAGTCGTGCGAGTTCGGGTCGCGCGCGGCCACCCAGATCGGCGGGTAAGGCTTCTGCATAGGTTTCGGCGACGATGTGGTCGGCGGGAACTGCCAGAACTTGCCGGCATGCCCGTAGTCGCCGTCCCAGAGGCCGCGGATCGCCGGTATCATCTCGCGCATGCGCTGGCCGGCGCCCCAGGCGTCCAGCCCCGGGAAGACACGCTGATACTCATAGCTGTAGGCGCCGCGCGCGATTCCCAGATCCAGCCTGCCGCCGGTGATGACGTCGGCCATCGCCGCTTCGCCGGCGAGTTTGATCGGATGCCAGAAGGGCGCGATGATCGTGCCGGTGCCGAGACGAATGGTCTTCGTCTTCGCGGCGAGATAGGCGATGTTGATGAACGGATTCGGCGAGATGGTGAATTCCATCCCATGGTGCTCGCCGATCCAGGCCGTCTCGAAACCCGCCGCTTCCGCCAGCAAGACCAGCTCTTCCAGTTCCGCCAGCAATTCGGAATGCGGCTTGGCGAGATCGGAGCGTTCCATGTGGACGAAAAGCGAAATTTTCATCGGTCTCACCGCTGGCCGCAATGGAATGGCGCCGGCTTGGCGAGCGGCCGGACCTCGCCTTCGACCTCGTTGCCGACATAGACGCCGAACGTGTCCTCGGCGCGCTCGCGCGCGTAGCGCGCGAGCATCGAACGCACCGCCGGGTCGGCGATCTTCAACTCGGCGATCCGTTCGATCTCGACAAAGCGGATCTGGCGGTCGCCGGAGACCGGTGCATCCACCGTTCCGCGATAATAGACATGGGTGCGCGCGGCGTCCGTCGCGTCGTCCCATACGGCGTAGAGGAAGCCGAGCTCGGCATCGATCGCCCTGGCGGCAAGTTTTCCCCTGAGGCTGCGAGCATCGTTCGCGGCACCAAGGCCGCGACCGGCCGGCAGTTGGTAGGATCCCTCGGCGGTTTCGAAGAAGAGCACGCGGCCTTCATTCTCGAGGATGGCGCCGACCTCGGTTCCGGGCGGAGCCGCAGCCGCAAGCGCTTCCTGGCTGAGGCCCGGCGTGACATAGGCGCCCCGGCAGTAACCGAGAGGCTGGGCGCCATTGTGCGTGAAGTCATGGACGCGGCCGATGAGGATCGAATGGTCGCCGGCATCGACCAGCTGCTCCATGCCGCAATCGAACACCGCGACCGATCCCTCGATCAGCGGATTGCCGGTCTGCCCGGGCTGCCACGCGACAGACGCGAACTTGTCGGCGGCCTTCGAGGCGAAGATGCCGGACGCGGCTTTCTGGGCTTCCGCCAGGATGTTGATGGCAAAGCCCCTGGAGGTCGAGAAAGCCTGATGCCCAAGCGCCTTCTTGGCGATGCAGACCAGCACCAGCGGCGGATCGAGCGAGACCGAGGTGAAGGAGTTGGCGGTGAAGCCGCGCGGATCGCCTGTTTCGTCGATGGTGGTGACGATGGTGACGCCCGTCAGGAACGAACCCAGCGCGCGCCGGAACTCCATGGCGTCGAATGCGGGGGCGTCGAACGCCGAACCCGCCTCGGCGCTTGCGGGAACATCTGCCACCTGGTCGAGAAAGGCAGTGATGCGCTGAGTCACTTTTTGCGGTGAAGCGATTGTCATCATGTGCTTTTCGCCGGCGAGCACCAGGCATTGTCCGGCTGGCGCAAGCCGTGCCATCGCGGCGGACATGGCAGGGGTCGAGTTGCGATCTTCCGATCCGGTCATGAACAGCGCGGGCGCCATGAGATCGGCCAGACGATCGGCATGCGCGGTATCGGCGTTGGCAAAGAGGCGGTAGGTGCGGGCATAGCCTTCGGCGTCGACGCTTTCGAGCGCCGCGCGGGCTGTCGCGGCCGCGCCTGCCAGCGCCGGCGGGATCGGATTGCCGAACCAGCGGGCGATCGTGGCGGCAATCGCCGACGGATCGCCGGGGCCGCCAAGTGCTGCCGCCCGTTCGCGCACCGCCTGCGCAAGTTCGGGCGGGCGACGGAAGACGGCGTTGAGGCAGACGAGCGAACCGACCCGCGACGGAGCGCGGAGCGAGAGCTCCTGCGCGACCAGCGCACCCATCGAGTGGCCGACAACGGCTACGCGATCGAGGCCGAGATGATCGAGCAGGCGGATCGCCTGATCGGCGAAGTCGGAGAGGTCGGCATTCTCCGGGGGCAAAGGCGAAGCGCCATGGCCGAGCATGTCGATGGCGATGACGTCGAAACGGTCTTGCATGGCTTCGATCTGCGGCTGCCAGATCGCGGCATCCATGCCGACGCCGTGGATGAACAGGGCCGACGCGCCCGACCCGGCGCGGATGAAGCCGGTGCCGTCGGGGGCTTTGCTGCGGATCGTCGCGGCGTCAGCCATGCAGGTCTCCAAGCTCCTTCAAATCCTGGTAGCGGTCGCCGATGCGGTGATGCGGGCGGCCGCCGATGGACGCGCCGAGCGCCACCACCAGTTCGTCGGGCGCGGGCGCGTCGCCGATCTGGAAATGCACGGTCAGATAATGCGAGCGGCGGCCTTCGTCGTTCTTGTCCATCAGCGGGATCACGATCGGCGTGTTTGGACCGCCGCGCAGATTGGTGAAAGCAAGGTACGTCTTGGCGCCGACGGCACGGCGATAGTGATTGCCGAAATGCAGCGTGTGGATCAGCGCCGAGGCATGCTCGACCTCGCCCGACGTGCCGCAGATGGCGGCCTTGCCGTAGCCTTCGATCGCTTCGCCCGAGCCCGCCACGCCGATGATCTCGTTGGTCAGCGTTTCGCCGAGCACCGGCGCGAAGGCGCGGATCTCGGGGGAGAGGTCCTCGGTGAAACCGCGTCCGGCCCAAGGGTTGGTGAGCACCGCGGCGACGCCGATCAGGCGCAAAGGCCGCGGGGCCGCCTTGCCGCCCTCGATCAGCGTGTTCTCGGTATAGGTCACGATCTTGCGAATGGCCGGCTGCATGGAATTCCTCGGCATGGAGCCGCGCTCGCGGCTGCATCGATTTACATATCGTCTTATGGTATACCATGCTATGGAGTGCCGCGTACCTTGTCAACCGGTCGTGGAATCTGTTTTTGTAACAAGGCTAGGGATTCAGGGAAAAATGGCTGACGACACGCTTCGCATCGACCGCTCCGCCAAGACGTTGAGGACGCTGGCGCTGGAGCGCATGCGCGAGGCGATCATGGATTTCCATTTCCAGCCCGGCGAGCGGCTGGTCGAGCGGCCGCTCTGCGATCAGCTTGGGGTCAGCCGTTCGGTGGTGCGCGAGGTGTTGCGGCAGCTGGAGACCGAGGGCCTGGTGCAGATGATACCAGGGCACGGGCCGGCGGTGGCCAAGCCCGATCTCGGCCGGACCGACGAGATCTACGAGTTGCGCGCGCTGCTGGAAGGCATAGCGGCGAAGGCCTGCGCCGCCTCGGCTACCGACGATCAGATCGCCTTGCTCGATGCGGCCTTGGCAAAGCTGCTCGAAGCATGGGCTTCGGGCGTGCCGGCCGAGGTGATGCGGGCGACGACCAAGTTCTACGAGGCGCTGTTCGAGTCGGCCGACAAACGCGTCGCGTGGGAGATCGTGAGCGGGCTCAACGTACGCATCAATCAGCTGCGATCGATGACGATCGCCTCGGCGAACCGACGCGAGCCGGCGATCGCCGAAATGCACGAGATCATGGATGCTATCCGCTCACGCAAGCCGGAGGCGGCCGAGGCCGCCGCGCGTAGGCATGTCGAATCCGCCTGGAACATTGCCCGCACTGCGTTGCAGCCCGACGGTGAGTTTGGTTCGGCTGCCGAGAAAGCGGTCGGCTCCGCAGCCTCTCGTGCCAAGGAGGTCCGGTACCGGCCCGTAGGGTCATTTTCGAAATAAAGTTCCTTTGTGATTGTTCACCCTACGAGAGCTTTGACTTCCAGGGGCGGCTGACGATTGTCTGGTTCCAGGAGAGGGCAGAACCGATCTCTTCGGCAGAGATAAGGCACATTGCTGACCATCAGATTTGGGGCCGGAGAACGAACCCGCTAAGCGGGAGGGGCGCGTGGGGTGAGGTAGAGATCACGAGCCG
>SAQE01000111.1 GCA_004020545.1 Mesorhizobium sp.
ACTTCCAATGTTTCCAGGTACTTGAGAGAGGGGTGCACAATGAACGCATCGTCGCAATCGGCCGGATAGTTCTCTCGACGCTGTTGTTGTCGATCTCGATACGACCGTCAGCCAGGAAGATGCAGAGGCCGTCCCAGTATTTTGCGAGATAGGCGAGCGCTTCGCCGAGCGGTGACTTGCCAGCGACGCGGGCGCGATGATGGGTGAGCCAGCTTCGCATGTCCACGATTAACGGCGCTGATCGTTCCTGCCGCCCGGTGAGACGAGCTTCGGCGGAAATACCGCGCAGCTCTGCCTCGATCCGATAGAGTTCGCCGATCCGCGGCACGCCTTCCTCTATCGGCGCTGATCCGTTCCGGGTGATCTCGACCAGCTTGCGACGAGCATGAGCCCAGCAATAGGTAAGTTGGATGTCGTGTCCGCCTGCGCGGATGTCGATCATGAACTTGTCGCCAGCGCTTACGATGGCTGCGATGTCGTCGGTAGTTTTGTCCATTATGATTGCGAGCTGCTGCTCAAAAGCGTCGTGCTTTTCGTTCCAACCTTCTCGCGTCATCCTGTCCTTTGCTTCTTTCCGGGTGAAGTCGTATGGATTCTCAGCCGGCAGCAATTTTTTAGGCTGAGGTAATTTAGCCATAACTAACCTCTTGTTGCTTACTATTCCAATAATATAGTCTACCTCTGTTAATGCCCAGTGCTCTGGCCACCGGGGGTTTTGTTGGTGCGGCTTGTAGGGACCCCGGGGTGGGATCTGGGCCTCGGTGCTTTCTCGGTATTCGGAAGCGGACTTCAGCATGACTGTTCGTCCGTTGCCGGCATTCGCCGCAAGTAGCCAGTCTGGGCCGAAGTGCGCTAGATTCGACAGCAACGTGGGTGCCTCTCTTTACGAGCCATTTAACGTCTACAAGCCACTTGCGCCGGGCATCGGGATCGTCGATGGCCCGTTGGAATATTTGACTGTGGGCGGAATTCGGTTACCGCTTCCGTTCACGACCCGAATGACAGTGGTGCACCTGAAAAACGGCGATCTCTTCCTCCATTCTCCGATCAAGTTCGACGAAAGACTGGCCATCGAGATGCGCGGATTGGGAGTGGTTCGTCATCTTGTGTCGCCCCCAATCAATTCCACTATGCACATATCGGCGAGTGGGCGAGCGCGTTTCCAGAAACAATTTCGTGGGCGTCACCACGTGTGCGCCAACGGGCACGGGCCCGGCGTGCCCGGATCGCCTGCAGGTCGAGCGCGACGTCGATGCGCGTGGCTGGGGCCATCATCAGGCGGCCGCCGTCCGACTCGTGCGGCTGGCAGGGTTGCCCGTCGATGGCGACGACGATGGGGCGGTGGCCTTCGAAGCGCAGCGCCATCATGCGGGCGAGCCGGACGGCGGCGAGCCGCAGCCTGATGCGCTCCGGCCCGCACCCTGAGGTTGGTCGGCGCCCGACCGTTGATGGTGACCTGATTGCCGACCCGGCCGGACATCGACGCGTCCATCATGCTGCCGAAGCCACCCGCGATCTGGCCACCCTCGCCAAGCCGCCAGTCCTGCAGCAGCCAGAGAAGGTCGCGATCGACGGCGACGGCCTCGCGCTCATCGACGACGAGCGGGCCGGCCAGTCCGCGGCTGTTTTGGCGAAAACCGTGCCATGATCCGCTAAGGCTGACGGTCGGCGCCGAGCAACGGGCCGTCGTCGGTTCGCTTATCGAGGCTTGCAAGCTGAATGAGGTCGAGCCACTAGGCTACTTCGCCAACGTGCTCACCAGGATCGTCAAATGGCACACAAACGGCCAGATCGACGATCTCCTGCTATGGATCCACATCCCCAATCACGAGCTTAAGACCGTGGCCTCCAGCGATCAGCGGACTCTCCGCTTTTTCCTCGCAAAACTTTTCATTCCCTTTCTCAGAAGAGCGGACGCTTCCGTGGCGTCGCGCCAGCCTTTCAACCTGATTGTCTTGCCGGTGCCCAGCACCGATGACTGGAAGAACTGTTCGATCTCGCGGCGCAGGTCTTCGGGCACGCTCTCCTCCATAGCCGGCTTGTCGGGCGAGTCCTGTTTATGCGGGCGAAAGACAAAACGATCGTTACGAAACTCCGAGCCTTCGGAATCCTTTTGTTTGACGCGAAGCGCTCCAAGCAGGTTGCAATTGATGACGATGCCGGGCGGGGACACCGCCTGATGGATGATTAATCCATCCAACGGGTCACCGTCCTCTCCGATCGTCGACGGTACGAAGCCCCAATCGTAGGGATAGGTGTTTCCAACAGGCAGCGGGCGAGTGAATTCGAACACGCGGGTTTTGGGATCGTAGGAAAATTTCGCTGCAGCGCCGCGCGGTGTTTCGACGACGACCCTTATTTGGTCACCATTCATCGTCGGCAGCTTCTCGTAATTCGGCATCGTTCAGGTGCCCTTGTGCCTGCTTCCCAATCACCCCGATTTTGTTGTATCTCTTTCTTGATCTTTACCGCGACGACGTTGCGGCCGGCGTGATGAACGAGGCGCTGCGGCATCGGAATCGTGGGAGGCGCAATGGGTGCGGCGAGCGAGCAACCGCTCGGCTCGAGCCGCCTGAGAGTCAGGACACAGGACTACTGCTCGCGCTCCGCTGCTTCCTCAGAAGGGGAAAGCTTCCGGCGCACCGCCTCGTCGGTCTTGTCGGCCGTGGACCTGACGACGTCGCTGACCCTATCGGCCAGCGTGCCTTCGCTCGAGGCTTGCCGCCCGACTTCCTCGCTGGCTGTCCGATAGACGTCGGCTGCAACCTGTTTCGCCTGATCGACGCCCTCTTCAAATGCGTCTTCGGCCTTGTCCTGAAGCTGTTCGCGATAGCGGCCCAATTGCTCGTCCTCGACTTGCGTGTGGGGCAGCATCGCGCCGATCGCGGCTCCGATGGCGAGGCCGACGGCGGCCGCTGCAAGAGGCTGGTCCTCCATCAACTGCTGCGCGGAACGGCCGGCCTTCGTCGCCATGTCAGCCGTGGCGGCCGCAGAGTTCGTCAGCGTCTGCGCTGTGCCGCTCGCGATGTCGGATACGGTGCCGGCTGCGCCGCTCGCCATATCAGACATGGTCCCGGCCGCGCTGCCGGCCATTCCAGAGAAAGCTCCGGCCGCACCGCCGGCCATCTCGCCAGCCGAGGCCGAGGTGTCCGAAGTCATGGCCTCCATTGCAGAGTCGGACGCGCCGTCGCGTTGGCCGGAACTGTGGCGCGTTGCATAGCCCGGAGCAGCGGCTGCCGCGGAAGCGCCGCTGCCTAGCATCAGCCATGCCAGCCCGGCACCGATCACGGTCAGCGGCAAGGGATTATCCCGCACTTGGGCCCTCAAGTTGCCGAGCATCTCGGCCCCTGCACCACCGCTAAAAAGCCCGGCGAGCTCGTCAAACAGTTGGCCGGGCGTCATCTTGCCTCGAATGGATTCAGCGGTCGCCACTACCCTCGCGCGCGTGGCCTCGGCCTCGCGTTCGAGTTCGGCTGCGGATTTGTCGGTCATCTCGCTTGTTCCTTGATCACGTTCGCGTCGCGTTTCAGCTGCTCCTGCGTGCGATCCGGCGCCAGTTCCGAAGGCGCCATGCTTGCCATGCCGGTACGCAACAGGACGACGCCCAGAACGGCCACGACCACTCCGACTAGCAAAGCGGACCATCCGGCGCCCAGCCCCAGCCGCGCCAAGGCAATGACAAGGGCCTGCAGCAGGACCAGTAGAGCGGCGAGAAGGCATATGGCACCGCCCAGAACCTCGACTGCACCGGTTTCAGCCTTGGTCACGCTCTCGGATATCTCCGCCCGCAGCAGCTTGGCTTCCGTCTGAACAAGCGTGCTCACCTGCTGCGCCAGATCGCTGACCAGCGTGCCGAGACTTGGATTGTCCTGAGTGTTCATCTTTCCAGCTCCGCTGCCTGTCCGGGAACGCCGCCGTCGGAGCCCCAATTGGGCGCCGCGTTGTCCCGGGAGTCGCTTGTTCTCACACCGGTTTGTCGGACCGGTCCGGCCTCGGCCTCAACCGACCCACTCCCCTTCGGCGGGGAAGCCTTCATGAACCGTCCGAGCGCCAATCCGGCCAGCACCGAACCGGCAATAAGCGCGCCGGGATTCTGGCGTCCGAAGGACTGAACGTCCTCCAGCACCTGCCCTAACGGTTTTTGTTTCAACGAGGACGAAAGGCTTTCCAGTCCGCCGGCGGCATCCAGCATGAATTTCGAGGCCGCGCTTTGCTCCTTCTTGGCCAGATGATCGCTTGCGGCGCGCAACGCGCCGCCGAATGCCGCCAGGCTCGATCCGATATCGCGCTGCGTTTCCTCGGCTCTTTCGGATAGGGCATCCTGTGCTTCCGACGCGTAGTCGACTGCCCTTCGGGCTATTTCATCACGCGCCTCCTGAAGCGCCTCGCCGGCGCTTTGGGTTTCGTTCTGGAGTCGATCGGAAACTTCGTTCTTCGCCTCGGCGAAGTCGGCGGCTTCGCGCTTCTGGTCGTTCTCGCGCTGCATGGCGCCCTCCTAGTGAAAGCCGAGGAAGGAGAGTACCGCGAGCACAACCACGATGAGACCGATAAGATAGATGACACTGTTCATGGCGTGGGCTCCTTCTTGCCTGTACCAACTTCGCGCCGCCTGAGATGTTCCCTTGGATGATAGCTTTTTCGTAAGTGGCTGTTTACCTTTGGGCTGCGCTCTCAAAACGGGAAGCCCTTCACCCGGGCAGAGCAGCCGCGGGGCGCCGAATCGCTAATGTCAAGCCTGTCCCAGGCTATGTGATAGAGGCCATCGCGGCTGCGCAGGGCGAAGAAATCGAGCAATGCAGTACCGAGGGTTGAGGCGGACAGGCCTTGCTGCCTTGCCTCAGCTCGGCGAAATCCATCCATCTTGCGCAACTACGGACCCGAGGAGAGAAGATCGGCTCTGTCGATCATGTCCACGGTAGCCAGGTCGTCATTGATGTCGGCGGCGTCCTCGGCATCGCGCCAAGCCTGTGAGATCGCGGCCGCGCATCGCTCGCAGCCCCGCCACCAGATCGCGCCAGAGCAGTATCAGGACAAGCCCGTCATGCCGCATGGGTCCGTCTTTCACTTTCCACCGTCGAACCGACGCCGAAATAGGTCGATGGAAATGTGCCGCCAGTGGGGCAAGGCCTGATCACCCTCCCCCCGCGGGTTTCGCATGGACATTCTTCATCGCGATCAGCAGATAGTTCTGCACGGTCGCCTGCAAATTGGTGGTCGCAGCGCGCACCGCGCCGATGTGAGGCCAAGGACAATCTTCCAGCCAACATCGAGTTGCACAGCGCGGCAACGCAGCGAAGCATTGAAACCGTGCTGGCCGACCAAGACGGCGTTATGACGTTATCCTGATGGACTCCTCCGGCGTCGACAGCTCGAAGCAGGGAATTCCAATCGGTCACGATCAACGTGATCAGCTCGCGGGCTTGCTCTTCGGTAATGTCTGCCTCCCTGACCAGACGATCGGCCAGAACCTTCATCGCCCACTTTGCCGAACCTGATCTGTTTGTCATCGTCACTCATGAAAATGGCCTTCTAATCTCTAGAATGATCGAGAGGTCTGTTCAGGTCAGGTAAAAAATTCGGCATCGGCTGAGCCAGCCGACAGACCTCCTGATTTTTCTTCGCGCCAGGCCTGCCGTGTGAGATAGTTCGGAGCGGCGTCGAGGGCAACGGTATCTTCCTCGTCGGAAGCAGGATTGGACGTCTTGCGCGAGGGACGGGCTGGAAAACCGCGCATCGCTGCAAGGCTTTCAGATAACCGATCGCCCGGGTTTCGGTTTGCGGGAGCATGTCGAATGCCGGCATTTTCACGCCTGGCTTCAGCAGATCAGGCCGAACTGAAATGCGCAATCGCTTCCTCGGTGTTGGGCAGAATGCCTGCACCGATCGCCGGTCGCGAGCCGATGTGGGAGAGGTCAGGGCCTATCGTGCCGCGGGCCTCGGTGCCTCTTATGCTGTGGCATGCGCCGCAACTGTTGCGCAGGAACAGCGATAGCCCTCGACCAGCGTCTTGAGGAGCAGTTGGACGCTCGAGTTGCGGCGCACTCAGAGCTGTCGGCGCGATCGCGGGTTTGACGGCATTCGCCTGTTGATTGCCGAGTTCCTCGGCTGTGGCCCAGCTGCTGCTCTTGGCAAGAAAACAAAATGCGCAGCCCACCAGAAGGGAGAGGCCGACGTTTGCGGACATGACAATCGCTCCCGCGCTTTAACTTCGCAGGATGGCGGAGGTTCATCCCGGCACGCCCGGCCTTCGCTGTGCGGCAGCAACGCGCCTTCGTCAGCGCTGCCTGGCGATCGCGCCAGCAAATTTTCAGACCGCAAGGAACATTCCTTGCCGGTCTTAGTTCGGCGGCGAGAACTTACCTCCAACAACAGAGGCGGCGGTTTCGTGACATCGAAAAAGTTCGCATCGGCCTCGATAGCAATCGCATCAAGTCCGATCAGTATCAGGACAACGCCGCAAACCGGCTCCCTAAACATTGAGCTCGCGGCGGCTCTTTCTCTTAGGACTCGGCAGGCGCGCAAAGGGATCAGTAAAGGTTTTCGCTCTGCCCACGGCCTGTGCGGAGCCGAAGCTGATCTGCGGCTGGAGCCGCCTTGCAAACTCCGGCCGTCTGTGGTCTCAAAATGAATCTGAAGGGACCTGTTTGCTAAGAGAATGCCATGACTCGTCCGAGCCAGCGCGATTTCGGCCCCCAGGAAAACCTGAGCACGGACCAAGAGATTGCGTCTTTGTTGAAAGCCATCGAGCAGGAGAGAATTCCTGATCGCCTGACGAAGCTCGCGATCGAGTTGCAAAATGCGCTCATCCAGAAGCGTCGCTGCAGACCGGAGAACTGACGCCTGGGCTTATCGAAGTCTGTCAGCGCCTCGGTCCCATCGGTCTTCCGGGAGATGGTCATGTCTTTCGACCAGCGTTTGCGAAGAGCTTTCATCCAGGAATTCCAGAACGCGTGTCCGCGCGCGGTTCAGGCGGCTTTTTACGGTTCCGACTGCACAATCGCATATCTCAGCCGTTTCTTCGTAGCTGACGCCGAGCACACCGATCAGCATCAATACTTCACGCTGATGTTCAGGAAGCGTCTGGATCGCTCGATAAACGTCCTTGCTCCGAAGGAACCAGTCTTGTGAGGCTTCCGAAATCGGTCGGCTGGAGGCGCAGTCAAGCAGCCCTGGCGCTTCCCTGGCTGCAGCTTTGACCCGCGTGTAATGCGTGTTGCGCATTATGGTGAAAAGCCAGGACTTCAAACGCGTTCCCGGCTCGAACTTGTCAAGATTGGCAAGCCCCTTGGTCAGGGTCTCCTGTACCAAATCATCGGCGTCGTCAGGCATACGGCAAAATGTACGGGCAAAGGCGCGCAAGGCAGGGATTAGGTCAACGACGGCGATCTCACCCGGTGCACAATCTGGCGCGGCATGTCCATTGGGTAACACGGTTCGACCCCAGCAAAGAGAGTTGAAGAACGTTGATTATGGAGAATGCGTGACAATGGCGATCGTTCCTGTTCGAAACGAACTTGCTCTGCCAGCGCGCCTAGAAGAACCGACTGGGCGAACCGCCGGGGCTGGTAGCACCCATTTGAGTGAGCGGCGCCGCGGCCCAAAGGCTGGGCCGCAGCGCGGCGAAGCGGGTCGTGACGAAACGGATTCGTGCGACACGCTTTGGCGCAGGCTCGACCGGACGAATTCACCTATCTTCGCGTCATAATCTCGACGGCAAGCGTAATACTGCTGCGATCCTTCAGTTGGGAATTGCTTTAGAGGAAGTCCCGGCATTTCGAGCCACTGCAGACAGCCAAGCTCCTGGCGTGGTCGTCAGCGCCGAACGAAGTGCGCTTCGTCTTCGTCGCGCTGCCTGCACGCCGAGCACTGCGGCGACACTTGCGATAAAAGCGCCCACGATCATCGACAGGGCGCCGACCAGGGCAAAAGTGGCGCTTGCCTTCGTGGCCGTGGCCACCGCCTTCGCCTTGCTCTTGGCATCTTCCATGCTCGCGAGGACGCTGTCGACGCGTTTCGCTGCATCGGCCTGCGAAAGGCCGGCGCGAGAGGCGACAAGTTTCGCAAGATAGGCCTTGTCCTCGGCCGAGATTTCGCCCCTGACGGCGCTCGCTACCAGAATGCGCGATGCCTGTGCGGTCACGCCGGCATCGTTGCTAGCGCCCAGGCAAGGAAGCCATGCGCCGTGTCGCGAAAATAGACTTCGTCGTCATGAATACCGACCCATTTTGTGCGCAGGCGGCCGGTGAGATAGCCGCCAAGGCCGGACGCATGACGAGGCGCTTGCACCTGTCCAAGGTGAAATCATGGTCAGCCCCAGGCCGGAGCCGACGAGCATCAGGATCACCGACAGCGTGGCAGCTGCGAAAGCACCCGCCACGATTGGGCCCCAGCTTACGGCGGACAACGAAGATTCTTTTGCCCCGGAAATTTCAACATCAGTAACTGGCGAGACCATGTGACGCTCCTACCGTGCGAACAACAGGAGGATGATAATCGGAATTGGAACTCCGAGCAGCCAAAGTAATATACCGCGTCCCATAGCGACCTCCTATATTTCGAGCCTGCCGCGCACTGCCCGAAATCGCGGGCGGCGTGGCGACCCAAGATCCAATGCTAACTTACGGGACCGGCCTGTTCCGAGGCTGAGCCACCACAGCGGCGAGGTCCTTTCGGCTGCCGCTCTTCACCGAATAGGCGCGGGTGATTTCGGCGCCGAAGAGGAATATCTGTGCCGAGTAGTAGACCCAGAGAAGCACGACCATCAGCGCACCTGCAGCGCCATACGAGGTCGCGATCGAACTGCTGCCGATGTACCAGCCGATCAACGATTTTCCGATGGTGAACAAAAACGCGGTGACCAGGGCACCGACGGCGATGTCACGCCATTTGAGACTGCGGTCTGGCAGGACTTTGTAAATCGCCGCGAAGAGCAGCGCGATCAGTAGGAACGAAACGATCGTATTGATGGAACTCACAATCAGTTCGCCGAACGGCAGGCGCTGGTTGATGAAATCGCCCAATGCCGAAATCGCGGTGCTCGCCGTGAGCGACACCAGGAGCATGAAGCCGAGCGCGGCCACGAGGCCAAGGCTCGCCGCTCTCGCCCGCACGAGACTTGAGAGCGACATGTCGCTTGGCTCGACCTTCCAGATCTCATTCAGCGACTGCTGCATCTCGCCGAAGACGCCGGAGGCCGTTATCAGGAGCGTCACTAGCCCGATGATCGTGGCAAGCGTGCCGGACCATCCGCGCGAAGCGGTGTCGATCGTCGCCTTCAAGAGATCGGCGCTCTGCGGCCCCATGACGCCCGATATCTCGGCCGAAAGCGCGAGCTGAGCGGCGTCCTTGCCGACAACGATGCCAGCGACCGCCACCACAATCAGCAGGATCGGGGCAAGCGAAGTAGTGGCATAGAACGCAATAGCCGCGCCATGGCTGAGGGCGTTGTCACTGATGTAGCCGCTTACGCTTTCCTTCATTAGCGCCCAGCCCTCTTGAGGCCAGCCGGTCTTGGATTTCCTGTCCTGCGCCATGTGCGATGCCCATCTCGAACTGTTGCTCACCGGGCGGGACAAGAGTTCGACTCGCCTTTTGAAGCAGGAAAACCCCCTGTTCTCTTTGCCACCGGATCCGGCTAACGCCCCCTGAGGTCAATACCGATCGGGTCGGATTGTTCCGAATTCTACGTGGGCATCTGCGCCGGACGGTGGCCGCCCGGCCACAGGCATGTCGCTGTTGCGCGGTTGGAGGCCACTGCAGGTTGTCCGCGGCCTTTCTGGTCCTTCCGGGTCGTGCTCAGTAACCCCCGATGATTGGCAGAATCTCGCCGGTAATGTAGCTGGAGCATTGCGGCGAGGCTAAAAACACATAGGCAGGCGCGATCTCCT
>SAQE01000112.1 GCA_004020545.1 Mesorhizobium sp.
CTTACATCGCCGGGCTTTCGGCGCCGAAGGGCCGCCGCATGGGCCATGCCGGCGCGATCATCTCCGCCTTCGGCGAGTCGGCGCAGGAAAAGGTCGAGATCCTGAAGGAAGCCGGCGTCGTGATCGTGCCGACGCCGGCCTCGTTCGGCGAGGTCGTGGCCGATACGCTGGCGCGGACCAAGAAAGCGGCGTGACGGCCGCAAAATGTGAAGTCTGTATCAGGTCGCCGCAAGCATCGCGGCGGCCCATCGATCGGCAGGAAATTCGATGAAACCGCGTTTGATTGTCACCCGCAGATGGCCGGCCGCCGTCGAAGCGATCCTCGCCGAGCGCTTCGACACCACGTTCAACGCCAGTGATGAGCCGCTGAGCGCTGCCGCGATGACATCCGCCTTCGCGGATTATGACGCGATCTTGGCAACGGTCAGCGATCGCTTGCCTGCTGCGGTGTTTCCCGACAGCGAAGCACGCATGCGGATCATCGCCAATTTCGGCGTCGGCTTCAGCCATATCGACGTCGCGGCGGCCCGCGACCGCGACATCGTGGTGACCAACACGCCGGGTGTGCTGACCGATTGCACCGCCGACCTTGCGCTTAGCCTGATGTTGGCTGTCGCGCGCCGGACCGGTGAGGGCGAGCGGCAGTTGCGGGCCGGAGAATGGCGTGGCTGGTCGCCGACCCACATGGCCGGCGCGAAAGTTTCGGGCAAAACCCTGGGTATTGTCGGCATGGGACGCATCGGCAAGGCGACGGCCAGGCGCGCGCATTTCGGCTTCGGCATGAAGATCGTGTTCTTCAATCGCTCGCCCGTCGATGACGACGAGACGCGCGCCATGGGCGCGGTGCAGATGCCGACTTTGGACGATGTGCTCGCTGCATCCGATTTCGTGTCGCTGCACTGTCCGGGCGGCGCGGAAAACCGCCATCTTATCGATGCTCGAAGCCTGCGGTCGATGAAACGCGGCGCCTTCCTGATCAACACGGCGCGCGGCGACGTCGTCGACCAGGACGCCTTGATCGCCGCGCTGCAACGGCGCGAGATCGCGGGCGCAGGTCTCGATGTCTTTGCCGACGAACCGGCCGTTCCGGAAGCGCTGAAGCGATTGGAGAACGTCGTGCTGTTGCCGCATCTCGGCAGTGCGACCGAGGAAACGCGGGTGGCGATGGGCATGAAGGTGGTGGAGAACCTGACCGCCTTCTTCGAAGGTCGCCCGGTACCCGATCGGGTCGCCTGACGATTGCAAGTCTTTGCGCCGATGTACTCCGGCACTGGAGCAGTTAGCCTGCCGTTGCGCTTCTGTTTGCAACTATCTCGTTATTCCATGACCACCCCGAGCTGATCTCGTACGTACTCAAAGCATCTGCCAGATCGCGGCCTTGGCTGAACCGATAACGTCGGCCAACGGTTGCCCGGCATCGAGGTTCACCACCATCGTGCCTCCGAAGGTCAGTTGCTGCAGGGCCGGCACTCGCCTTCGAACGACCAGCGGATCCATGTCCGGCTCGCGCGTCATGATGACTTCGGGGGTGGCCTGCAGTTTGATGACGAGATCCGGCGGCAGACGACGGGCAAGCGCATAAGAGCTGGCCTCGAAACGCCGAAGCCAGGCTGGGACTTTGGCCAATCGGGGCAGCAGCGGAGCATCGTTGAAGTCTATGATCTGGTCTTGAGGGAACCTATCGGCAACGACGACCATTCCACGATCCGCACCGCGGCGCGCGGCCACCAGCTTCATCCGCTTCTCTACAGAGAGGACGCTTGCCCATACGGCAAGCAGAATACTGTAGAGGGGGTCCGGCGAACTGTCGGTCACGGTGCCATGCGAGCTGCCGGCGGGCTTGGTTCCAAGCGCCCGGGTGACGGTCGGTACCAGCAACTTGAACGGCAGCAACAGCAGCGATGGCCTACCACCCCCGGTGCCGAAATATATCGGGAGCACGTCAACTTCCGACTCCAGCCATTGGCGGATCGCTGTCACAAGCGTGGTCTTGCCGCTACCGTCGATCCCGACTACGGCTACCACCATGCCGCTGCCGGGCGTACGGCGGCTCCAGGGGCGGGGCACATGCAGGAACTGCTTGTTCAGACTTCCGGCGGTCCACAAGAATACCCGGCCGATACCGCGCAGAACGGCTTCTAGGCCATTGTAGGTTCGGTACGCCGCCAGTTCTTTGCGAATCCGAGCGTGAAGGCGACGCCGGGCCATGAAGGTCTGCGTCTCGAACAATTCCTTGGCAATGGCTTCCGCGAGGTCCTTATTCACAAGCTTTGCCGCGAGATCACGGAAACTGTGCCGGTCGACCCGTAACGCCACATGCAGCCGGTCCAGTTCGAAGTTCTCCTGTAACCTTTGCCAGTGGCGAAACACGATGGGATCTCGACGCCGCAGCTCGAGGCTGGCTCGCACCACAAGCAGCAATGCCTCGCTTGCCGGATCGAGCATCCGGAGAGGCAGTGCGGGGTGTCGGATCGCCGAGGCTAGAAATAGGCGTTCCCAAGGAGGCTGATAGTTCCTCAAGATCGGTTCGCCGACAACGAGGCGGAAGTGAAGATGGAGATGGACGATGCGCCCGCTCGGGTCGTCGTAGCCAAGAAAGCTCTGGACTGCAGGATGGCCGTGGCAATTGGAGGGTTCGAAGCGCTTGAGTCCGGAGCCGAGCAAGGCCTGGGCGGCCCGATGTTGGTCAGACTTCGCAACAAGTAGATCAAGGTCCGATTCACCCAGCAGAACAGCTGGAAGACGCCGGCTGCTCCTCCAATAGCAGCATTCGACGTTGCTTCGCTCCAATGCGGTCAGCGCCGTGAGCAGGGTGCTAAGTACCTCGAGCTCCCCGGCAGGCGTGGCGTTGGCATTTTTCGTTTCGCTGGCCAGGGTCGCCGGAGATTCAGGCTCACATTGCGGAACGCAGCTGGGCTGATGACCGGTGGATATCATTGTATCGACCCCCCCCGAATTGGGACATGCGGCTATCCCAAGCGAGCTCTGAGCTGTCCCGCCCTCAAGGCTAAGGCCGCAAAGACCAGACCGGGCAAGATGTTCAATCGCTTGCGGATGTTGGTTGCCATTGCCAAGTTCCAGACGACCAGTGCGAGCGTGAAGCCGACCGCCGCTCCCGTCGCCCCGTCCATCGCTATGCCGGCTGCACAGGCGACGACGGCAGCCACCGAGCCGCCAACCATCGTCGTCGCGGCGGCCCACTCATTCTTGGTCATGGTCAGAAGGTTTAGCTGGGGTCCGCAAACCGCATTGCAGAGGTAACCCATGATGAGGATTCGTGCGATCGGTGCTCCCACAGCAAAATCCTCACCGAACCAGCTTAGGAGAGGTTCGGTGACCACCAGCAATGCCAGGGCCAATGCGAGCGCCCCGCTGAAACTCAGAACTGCTGCTCGTGAGAATAGCCGCTGCAGGCCTTCGTGATCCCCGCGGGCATGAAGATCCGCAGCAGTCGGCGAGAACATCGTGCTTACTGCGACATTCGAAAGACCGACCAGCATCGCCACGTTCAGGCATAGGGCAAAAATGCCAGCCTCGTGGACCCGGCCCGTCCAACCCAAAAGCATGACCCCCGTTCGGCTTACGAAGGCATCAAGCCCGGTAATTAGCACAGTAGGAGGGATTACAGACCGCCACAAACGCCCGGAATAACTCGCTCGCGCGTTTTGCAGGTCAGTCGGCCGCAGCTTGATTGCCGTGGCGAGGACAAGCATCACGGTAACGGCCGAGCTTGTGACTACCGCCATCATCGCGAAAGGGGCATCCAGGGTTACCCAGCCCGAAAACGCCGCGCCACCCACCAGCGCCAACAGCAGCCCATCGCGCGCCACACGCTCGGGCAAAAGCGCGGACACCACGCCTCCAAAGGCGCGAATCAGGCTGGCGCCAAGCATACAGGCCGTCATCAGCGGCACCGCCGCCATGGCGAGCAGCATTGCCCTCTGAAGTTCCTGGTGATTCTCTCCCGAAAAGGCGACGAGGCTGGCTCCTGTCAGTCCCGCCAGCATCGCGGCCGAGAGCGACCACAAGAGCGCGAAGGTGATTACGCCGCGCGCTAGGTCCCAACGTCCAGCGGCTCTGTATTCCGGCACGAAGCGCAACAGCGACATGTTAAAGCCGAGCGTCGAGAGGGTGGCGAGAACGGTGCTCCATGCCAAGGCGTATGAGTAGGTGCCATAGCTCGTCGCGCCGACCAGCCGCGCGATTCCAAGCTGTGCCATGCTGGTGAGGCCCGCACCACCGATATAGACCAGAAGGGCGAATATGCTCGCATGCAATAGACCCCGGCCCACATCATGGGGACGCCGGTGGAACACAGTAACGGATGATCGGCCTGCGGTGCCCTCGAGTGAGGGGGTATGAGTAACCCCGTCGGCCGCATGGAGTTCAAGCGACTGACTTTCCGAGCAGCCTTCCGTGCTTCCCTTGTTATCCGCCTGTCTTGCGGCCGCCAACCCGCCACCGCGCGTGTCATTGATGAAGGAAACGCCGGTTCGCGATAATCGCGTCTGGATTTCCTGTTCCACCTGACAAAGGCCGCTTGCGACAGACTGTTCGTCGACTGCCCCAACCGAGACGTTGCTTCGCTGCGCGCTCCGGAGAACATTGCCAATCTTTTCGAAGACATCGAAAAATCGCATGTTGCCGGCGACGTCTACTTCTAAGAACCGTTCCGCAGGCGGTTCGTGCATCATTCTTATCTGAAGCCGCGCTTCCACGACATCGCGCGGGACTGCCATCCCAACCACCAGATCGGCCCGGGGCGTAGATTCGAGCGCTCGCACGATCAACCTGTCGTCTGCGGAGCCATTGAACATTGCAAGGGACCCGACCGCCTGCACAAAGCCTTGGTCGAATATGATTATATTTGTTGATCCTTGCGCCTGTGTCCAGCAGCGTGACAGGCGAACTATGTACTGCCAGATAAGAATTCGCCGTATAAGGCTCTTCGGTGGTATTGTTCTTACAAGCTTATTTGCGGATGCAATATGACTGTTTCGCCAAAATGAAGAAAGAAGTGCCAGAACTGTGATGAAAATGGCGGATGATATTCGAGAGATTACCGCGAAAATGCCGAAGCGGTCCCAGCCGCCGCCTCTATCGCGGGGCAGGTAGCACAGGGTGACCTTGGCAACGTACCCATGGTCGCGCAAATGCTTGGCGAGGGCGTTCGCGAAGGTTGTTTTGCCGGACCCCGCTGGTCCGAAAAGTTCAATGATCATGCCGTTTCAATCCGGAGATCGAGTTGATCGGTTCAGCCCTCTCAATAGCCCTTCAACAAAAGGTCGCCACTATCAGCCGCGCCGTGCCTTTTCGGGTCAGCCACCAGTGCTCGAAGAAAGCCCGATCGTTCCGGTTCTGGAAAACAGTCGCGGCAGTCCAGAGAGAGGCAAGCCATTGCAGGCTGCAGAAGACAGGGCGCAGGGCCAGCGCTTGTGGTTCCAGCAAAGAGAAGGTCCAGCCGAGCCCGTTTATCGTGCGGACGACCGGCACCTGACCGCGCACTGCCGACGGGGTCAGCAAATTGGGCTTGGTGTCGAAGCTTTGGATGATGTCCGGCCGGGTCTCTGCCATCAACCCGCGGACCGAGCGCAATTGCGCACCGCCAATGGCAAATCGATCGAATTCAATGCGATGATGCGGAATTCCGTGGCGTGAAAACGCGGTCACGTCGTCACTCGATATGGCCGTCAGCCTAAAACCCTTTTTGCGCAGCGACAGCAGGAACGGAATACGCAGGCGGTGGTCCTCGCCTCCTATGCAAACCAGGTGGGGGTCCATCTCGCCTCTCCCGAGAGCGCGGGGCACCTCAAGCGCACGACGTGGCTAGCGACTTGATTTTTTCTCATTGCCGGTTTGCAACCCTTCCGCGTGACATCCGCCCGGATCACGCTAGGGGCATGCTTGCCCACTGTCCTCGTCCGTTTGAATGAAGCAGGGTGCCTCGCGCCGCTACCAGTGTACCGAAACAGCTTCGACGAAGCAGTCGGCGGGCAGCGCGTGCGCGTTGTCGGCGCCGAACGCAATCCGCTCGTCGTGTCGGCACTCCGCGAAATGCTGGAATGCGATGGACGTTTCGAACTGGTGAACGCCGTGCAGAGCGGCAAGCAGTTCCTGGACCTGGCGGCGGAGGCCGGCTTCGATGTCGCCGTCATCGGCTGGAAGCTTGCCGACCATGGACGGCGCCGAAATCCTCGCGGAAGTCCAGAACCGCAAGCTCGACCTGCGCATAACCGTGTTTTCCAACGATCATGACATCGGCATTCTGAAACAGTGCGTGCGCCTTGGGGCGCAGGGCTATTGCTTCCAGTTCGACGATCCGCCGATCATTTGCGAGACGATCCTGGCGGTCGCGCACGGGCGGATCTGCATCTCCTACATCGACATCAACAAGGTCAACGACACGCCGCTATCACAGCTCACCGTGGGTGAGCGCGAGCTGCTTGCGATACCTTCCGATGGCTGGACCAATCTCCAGATCGCGACCCGGACCGGGATCTCGGAGAACACCGTGAAGCATCACCTCAAGAATCTCTACGACAAGCTCGGCGTGCGCAATCGCGGTCGCGCTCTATTCGAGCGAGAAGCGTCGAAACCCCAAATCGTCCTTCGACTATCATATTGCCAAAAGTGCGCAGCGGTTTTGGAAAACATGCCTCAAAACAAGAGTTGAAGCGCGTCGCCTGGATCCGTTTCAGCGCGACCATTTGGCTCAAGGCCAGCCTGCGAGCTGCCGCCTCGATTGCGCCGGCCGTCAAAAGAACTTTCGGGGAGGAGTTTGGTGCGGTCGAGAAGACTCGAACTTCCACGGGTTGCCCCACAGCGACCTCAACGCTGCGCGTCTACCAATTCCGCCACGACCGCACGTGGTAGGAGCCGGAACCGACCGGCCCGGGGCCTGTAGCAAATCGTTTCCGGCGAAACAAGTGCGCCGTGCGGAATATTCGTCGCTGATTTGCACAGCCCTTCATATGCCGGCGGCGCGCCCGCCGGAACTGGACGTTTCGGCTGATTGCCGCCATATGATTGCTAAGTCGAGATTGAATGATGACAGAACGCAGCCAGATCGCCACGTCGTTCCTGCCCCTGCCCGGTTCGGCGCCGGTCGAATGGGTGATCGAGCCCGGCTTGACCGCCTATCCGGATGCGCTTGCCTTCATGGAGGCGCGCGCCGCGGCGATCCGCGATGGCGCAGCCGGCGAGATGGTCTGGCTGGTCGAGCATCCGCCGCTCTACACTGCCGGCACCAGCGCCCGCATCGAGGACCTGATCGAACCCGACCGTTTCCCGGTCTTCGCGGCCGGCCGCGGCGGCGAATACACCTATCACGGCCCTGGCCAGCGCGTGGCCTATGTGATGCTCGACCTGAAGCGCCGGCGCGAGGACGTACGCGCCTTCGTCGCGGCGCTCGAGCAATGGATCATCGGCACGCTCGCAGCCTTCAACGTGCGCGGCGAGCGGCGCGAGGACCGGGTCGGCGTCTGGGTGGTGCGGCCGGATCGCCCTGCCCTGCCGGACGGCTCGCCGGCCGAAGACAAGATCGCGGCAATAGGCATCAGGCTGAGGCGCTGGGTGAGTTTTCACGGCATCGCCATCAATGTCGAGCCGGAGCTTGGCCATTTCGGCGGCATCGTGCCTTGCGGCGTCTCGGACCACGGCGTGACCAGCCTCGTCGACCTCGGCCTGCCCGTCACCATGGCCGACCTTGACGTCGCGCTGAAATCCGCCTTCGAGGGCGTGTTCGGGCCTGCCGCCGCACCGTTGGCGGAGCCGGCCCGCAAGACCGGCTGACTACATCGGAGCTCACATCAACTGCTGGGATACCCAGAGCACGCCATAGCCGTGAATGGAAAAAACCGCGAGCAGCGCGCCGGCCATGGCCAGGCGATCGAAGGCATGGATCGGCTTGAGCTCGTTGCGCGGCTTCACGCCGCTGCCCACGGTGAGCAGGCTGAGCATCGAGAACACCGCGCCGGCGACAAGCAGGAAGCCGGGCGGGAAACCAGCACGCCAGCCGAGCGCCAACAGGGCGGACAGCAGCAGGAACGACGCCAGCGCGAGAGCAACCGGTCCCGGACAGATCTGGCGCAGCACCTGGCCGCCATCGAACTTCCACACCGGCACCAGATTGGCGATGTTGAACAGCGCCGCGCAGCCGGCAAGCGACGCCAGCAGCAATGCCGCCAGGCGATGGCCCTCGCTGCCGGCAAGGCCGCTGGCAGCGATCAGCACAGGCACCAGGAAGGCGGAGAAGCCTGCCCCCATCAGCGCCACGAAAGCCACCTCGAAGCGGCTGTCATAGGGCCTGCCGCCGATGGCGATGCCGCCAAGCAGCGGGATGAAGATCATGCGTGCCCGGCTATGCCCCGTGAGGCGGAACGCCGCCATGTGGCCGAGCTCGTGCAGCGCCACCACCGATGTCAGGATAGCGGCCAGCGCCAGCCCGCCGGGGTTGAGCCCGAAGAACGGCCACAGGATGAAGGCCGAAAGCACGGCGAAGCCGATCTGGCTCACCGGATGCTCGAACCAGCCGCCCTTGCGATACTTGCCGCTTCTCGCCCAGACCTGCAGCTTGGCGAGTTCGCGGCGCATGGCGAAAAAGCGAAAGATCAGGAAGGCCACGCCGCGATAGCGGTCTGTTTGGGTAAGCGTCACACGCGTTGCGCCACCCACCGAAACGAGTTCGGTGGTTTCGCGATAGTTTGCCCAGAATGAGGGATCGAGCGCCGTATCCTCGACGACGCGCATCGAGAAGCGGCTGCCTTCCACCACTTCCTGAAACTGAGCCTTGCGTTCAATCGGGAGACCATCCCGCCCTTCCCAGGACAGTCTGATCAGCGCGGTGCCCTCGCCGTCCAGGAGTTCGGCGGAGAGGATTTCACCCGACCAGCCTGCGTCGCCGCCGAACGGCCACAGCGCCTCCCAGAGGCGTTTCCGATCGGCCCCGATGACGCGGCTGACCGTAACCGTGCGCAGCCCGAGCGGCACGGTCATCAGCAGAAAGATCAGTCCGAGATTTCCGGCCACGAGGGTGACCGTGGCGATGACCGACACTGCCTTGCTCCCTGTCTTTGGAAGCAGCCTAGCGGCGGCGCGGCCAAGAAAAGCTTAACATGGACGGGCTCTTGCCCGTCCCAAACAGAGGGCGGATCCTTCGCCCGCCCGAGGAAGCGGCGGCGAACCGCCTGATCACATGGCGCCAATCCAGATCGCCATGGAAATGAGAAAGGTGCTCATGCAGACCAGCGAGACGACATCCTGAACCAGATCGGCCATAACTCTCTCCTGTTGTTGATATGTTCGTAATTTGTTCTAATTTTGTTCGAATGTCAACGATCGCAGTGCGGCACGCCACGCGAATCCGAGCGATCCGTTCGAGCAGGGTTAAGGAAAGGTTGACGAGCGCAGAAGCGCAATTGCCGGCCGTTCGCCCATCGGCCAGGGTGTGCCGAGATTCAGGTCAGTACGTGTTGGGGTGGACGGCCCCCGACGGCATCACAATGTGCCAGAATGAGGT
>SAQE01000113.1 GCA_004020545.1 Mesorhizobium sp.
TGCTCTCGCGGTTGTGCAGGACCTGATGGGCCGACGACTGCCGCACGTACAGTATTGCCTTGCGCTCAAGATGGTGCGGCCTGATCTTCTCATGCATCATGATCCGCGCCCTCCTGTCGCCCGGCGCGATCGCCGCCGACGTGGTCGAGGATCAGACACACCATCAGCTTCGTCACTGACCGACGCGTCTCGACAGGCAGCGCCTGCCATCGCGGCGCCTCCATCATCGTGTCGGTGTCGTTCAACCTGGAGAACAGATCGA
Organism: Mesorhizobium sp.; assembly: GCA_004020545.1. Taxonomy (GTDB): domain Bacteria; phylum Pseudomonadota; class Alphaproteobacteria; order Rhizobiales; family Rhizobiaceae; genus Mesorhizobium. Next base: position 263 of record SAQE01000113.1, read on the forward strand.
ACTGGTAAGTCGTGGGCTTGCGCGGCATGGACCTCTCCCCGATTCGAGTCGTGAGAGTCCGATGCTGCGCCGATCCTCTGAGATTGCGACGGCACGCCTGTGTCACGGAGAAGCTCAGCCAAGGCGACAAGCACGGCAAGATCGACCTGCGCGGCAGCCGTGATGCGCCAGCTCACGCCAGCCGATCGGTCGAACATCCACGCCGGAACCTCCAGCCACCGGTCCGACGCTTGGCCGGAAAGGCTGCAGCGGAAAACCGTCACATCACCCTTCTTGATCACTTCATGGGTATGGACCTGCAGCCCGGACCACGGATGCCACGGATAGCAAAGCTCGCGTTCAATCCCAGTCCCGTGGGTGTTAAGTCGTCGAGTTGTACAACGCCCAGCGTCCCCACGACGCCTTGGGTGGCGGCGTGCCGCTCGATCGCTACCAGGCCTCGCCGCGCCAATATCGCGAAACTGTCGAGCCGTTCGAATATGCCAAGGACGATCTCATCCGCCGCGTTCAGCAACACGGCTTCGTCTCCATTCTCGGCCGAACCATACGCTTGTGCAGGGCCTTCGCCGGCAAGTCTGTCGCTTTGCGCCCCACCGCCACCGACGGCGTCTTCGACGCCTGGTTCAGACATCAGAAAATAGAAACTATCGACCTCAATGCACTCGCTCGATAGCATGCAAAACTGTTCGCGATGTCCTCGCACACCTGTTCGCGATGTCCCCGGTCCAAACACCCCTGTGGGAGAAGGTGGCTCGGCGCGCAGCGCCGAGACGGATGAGGGGTGTTCCAGCTTGGCGTCACGGCGGCGTTTCTCACCGCCACGGCAGCAGGCCAGTATCTCTCACATAGGCGATGATTGTATCGCAGACACTATCCAAGTCCTTCACGACATCGTCGTTCCAAAAGCGCAGCACCCGGAAGCCACTTGCCTTCAGTTCGGCGCTGCGGATCCGGTCAGACTCCGAATCCGCATGCTGGCTGCCGTCGATCTCGATGATCAGGCGAGCTTCCAGGCAGACGAAATCGGCGACGTATTTCCCAATTGGCGCCTGGCGTCGAAACTTTATTCGATCGAGCCTGCGGTCGCGCAATTCCTGCCAAAGCTTGTTCTCCGCCTCCGTCATTTCACGCCGAAGCGAACGGGCAAAGCTGCGTTTGGTCTGTGTGACAGGTTGATGCGGCATGGTACCAGATTAACCAGCCACTGCGCTCCGTCCAGCACCCCTCATCCGTCTCGGCGCTTCGCGCCGATCCACCTTCTCCCACAAGGGGAGAAGGGAAGGCGCGCTTACTGCGTCAGCACTGTTTCCGACTGCCTCTGGTTGAAGTCGCACTTGCCGGTGGTGGTGTAGAAGAAGTCGGCGTTGCTGACATCGGCCGGCACGGGGTTGCCGCCGTCTTCCCAGGCCTGGTAGCCGGCCTGGCCGCAGGGCACGGCGCTGAAGATGTCGACGACCTGGCCGGTGGGGACCTCGGGCATATTGTCCTTGCTGTCACCGATATAAAGCCGGTTCGAGGTGCTCGGATCGTTCGACTTCAGCACCTTCGGGTTGCCCGAGGGCACGTCCATCTGCAGATAGAGCTGGTCCATCTGGCTGACGTCGATCACCGCGCCGGAGCCGTTGGCGGGATAGAAGGTGTCGGCGCAGGTCGTCGCGTACTTCTTCCCATTGCTGTCGGTCTGGGTGATCGTGCCGGCGGCCAGATTGTTGAAGTTGCCGACCGTCTTGGTCGTGCAAGCCTGCTGCTGGACCACCGTGCTGGTGGAGCCGTTGATGGTGCTCACCGTGGTCGTGCCGTAGCCCTTCGGGTCGCCATAGCCATTGTAGGTGTATGTAATCGTCATCAGCGGCTTGGGGGTGGTTTCGCCGAACTTGGTGCCGTAGAGCGTCATGGTCTTGTTCCACCAGCCCGACACTTTCGTCACCTTGAAGGTGGACTGCACCAGCGCCGGCGTCTTGCGCACCGAGGAGCCGACGCCGACATCCACGGTGTTGATCCGGGCGATCTGCATGAAATTGGTCGGCATCGGGTAGCTTGCCGTGGCGCTGAAGGTTGCCGTGCCGTCGGCGTCCACATTGACGCCGGTGAGCGTCGCCGTGCCCAGCCCGCTGTTCGCCGCATAGGCCTGCTGCAGCGCCGTCTGGCGGTCGCCCTTCGATGTCGTGGTCGGCAGCGTGGTGATCGAGATGATCGCGGCGTCCAGCGCGTTCTGCATGTTGCTCCTGGTCGTCACCGCCGAGGTGTAGTCGACGGAAAAGCCGACGGCCAGCAGCAGCGGGATCGTGATCATCATCATGATCGGCATCATCGAGCCGCTTTCCGAGCGTACGAAATCTCTTGCGGATCTGAACATTTCCCCAACCCCCAAAACGTCGCCAGCACAGCCTGCCTGCTACCCGAGGTAGAGCTATGCCTCAAATGGGTGCACAAATGTTTAAGCAGTTTTGAATGTTCGGGGGCGCGCATGCCTTCTCCTTCTCCCCTTGTTGCGGGAGAAGGTGGCCTCGCGAAGCGAGGTCGGATGAGGGTGCTCCAGCTTGGCACCGACGGCATTTCTTCCAGCACCCGTCAACCGTCTCGGCGCTGTGCGCCGATCCACCCCGGCCGGGTCCCCGCTGCTTCGCAGCGTCCCGGCGTTCGCTGGCCTTTCATCGTGCCACCGGCACGATGAATTCGCTTCGCGAACCGGCTGCTCACCCCACAAGGGGAGAAGGAGAAGAGCCCGCCGCTTGCCCCCTACCCCCGCCCCTGCTAAAGCGCGCCGCATGACGACGCCCCTAGACCACATCCGCAATTTCTCCATCGTCGCCCATATCGACCATGGCAAATCCACGCTTGCCGACCGGCTGATCCAGCTCACCGGCGCGCTGGAGGAGCGCGACATGAAGGAGCAGGTGCTGGACTCGATGGACATCGAGCGCGAGCGCGGCATCACCATCAAGGCCCAGACCGTTCGGCTGAACTACCGCGCCAGGAACGGCGAGGATTATGTGCTGAACCTCATCGACACGCCCGGCCATGTCGACTTCGCCTATGAGGTGTCGCGCTCGCTTGCCGCCTGCGAGGGCTCGCTGCTGGTGGTCGACGCCTCACAGGGCGTCGAGGCGCAGACGCTCGCCAACGTCTACCAGGCCATCGACAACAACCACGAGATCGTCGTGGTGCTGAACAAGGTCGACCTGCCGGCCGCCGAGCCCGAGCGCATCCGCGAGCAGGTGGAGGAAGTGATCGGCCTCGACGCCTCCAATGCCGTGCTGATCTCGGCCAAGACCGGGCTGGGCGTGCCGGACGTGCTGGAGGCGATCGTCCACCAGCTTCCGCCGCCGCGCGAGGGCGACATCAATGCCCCGCTCAAGGCCATGCTGGTCGATAGCTGGTACGACGCCTATCTCGGCGTCATCGTTTTGGTGCGCATCATCGACGGCGTAATGAAGAAGGGCCAGACCATCCGCATGATGGGCACCGGCGCAAAGTATCTCGTCGAGCGCACCGGCGTCTTCAAGCCGGCCCGCGTCAATGTCGACGAGCTCGGCCCCGGCGAGTTCGGCTTCTTCACCGGCTCGATCAAGGAAGTGGCCGACACCCGCGTCGGCGACACCATCACCGAGGACCGCCGCCCGACCTCCAAGGCGCTGCCCGGCTTCAAGCCGGCGCAGCCGGTGGTGTTCTGCGGCCTGTTCCCGGTCGACGCCGCCGATTTCGAGGATCTGCGCGCCGCCGTCGGCAAGCTGCGCCTCAACGACGCGTCTTTCTCCTTTGAAATGGAAACCTCCGCCGCGCTCGGCTTCGGCTTCCGCTGCGGCTTCCTCGGGCTGCTGCACCTGGAGATCATCCAGGAGCGGCTGGAGCGCGAGTTCAACCTCGACCTCATCGCCACCGCGCCGTCCGTCGTCTACCGCATGAACCTCATCGACGGCACGACCAAGGAGTTGCACAACCCGGCTGACATGCCCGACGTGGTCAAGATCGCCTCGATCGAGGAGCCGTGGATCCGCGCCACCATCCTCACCCCCGACGACTATCTCGGCGGCATCCTGAAACTTTGCCAGGACCGGCGCGGCATCCAGGCCGATCTCTCCTATGTCGGCAAGCGCGCCATGCTCACCTACGACCTGCCGCTCAACGAAGTCGTCTTCGATTTCTACGATCGGCTGAAGTCGATCTCCAAGGGCTACGCCTCCTTCGACTATCACCTCACCAACTATCGCGAAGGCGATCTGGTGAAGATGTCGATCCTGGTCAATGACGAGCCGGTCGACGCCCTGTCCATGCTGGTCCACCGCTCGGCGGCCGAAAAGCGCGGCCGCGCCATGTGCGAGAAGCTGAAGGAGCTGATCCCGCAGCACCTGTTCAAGATCCCGATCCAGGCGGCCATCGGCGGCCGCATCATCGCCCGCGAGACCGTCTCGGCGCTGCGCAAGGACGTCACCGCCAAATGCTATGGCGGCGACGTGACCCGCAAGCGCAAGCTGCTCGACAAGCAGAAAGAGGGCAAGAAGCGGATGCGGCAGTTCGGCAAGGTGGATATTCCGCAGGAGGCGTTTATCCGGGCGCTGAAGATGGGGGATTGAGGGGGCGCCGGCCGTCTAAAACAATCTCCTGTTGGGATAAGCGAAAGGAAGTATTTGGGAGATTAAGTCGGACCCAATCACGACATCTGGGGTCATCACTTCCAAGTTCCGCAAGGCGATCCCCCGTCTTTGCAGCTCCGCATTTATCTTGCTGGTTAGGATCTTCCCGCCACTCTTGGCAGGGAGATCGAGTTGCTGCCAAAGGACGCTGGTTTCTGGTGATCCGCCGTCTCGATGAAACTTAGAATTTGCGTCCTGTCGCTTTGCTCGGAACTTCGCTTCAATTTCTTGCGCGTGTTCGCGAAAGGCGGTTTCAACGACTTCAACGGCCAATTGATATGGAATTCCCAATCGAGCGCTCAGATGCTCAGGTAGACAGAAATAGTTCTCAATTTCGACGCCGCCACTGACGATTTTTCCAAAGCCGGCGTTGCCGTACTCTTGAAACCAAGCATTTATCTCCGCATCAGTTAGGCAATCGCGATCCCGGTAAATTGCTAACTTATGCCGGTTTCCGAGCGCGGCAAGAAACGCTCTTAGTGCCGCTGCGGTGCCGAGTTTCGAGACACCAGAAAAAGGGACCACCGAAACGTCCCGAAACAAGTCAGCGTTCTGGAATAAGATCGTCTCCAAAGGTTTTGTGTTTCGGTCTTCGGCGCAAACGATGACCTTCTTGTCCAATGCGCCCCACCCAAGGGCATCTCATATTTGACTGCCGACAGTTGAAGCGGCGACCGCCCCTCGCTCCAACCAAACTGACTGTGCACCCTCGGACAAACCTGCGGCGATGAAGGGACTATGCGTTGTGATCAGGGCCGCTGAACCGCATTCCCTTACTCGCTCCTGCAAGACTCCCAGCAATCTGGTCTGAAGAGTGGGGAGAAGGTGCGCTTCCGGCTCATCTATAAGAATAAGCTTCGGCCGAAAGAGGTATAAATAAGAAAATATCTGCACCACTTGCAAAATGCCGGTTCCGGCATACTCCAGCGGCTTCGCTCTGTTCATACCTGCCGTAACGACAGTTGAGCGGATATTGTAGTCTGTGTCGTTATTGAAAAGGCTGGTTAAGGTTATACTTCCGTCAGCGTATACGTCTCCGACCGCGTTGATTGCGTTCCCGAGCTCACCCTTTTCATCAAGGATAAGCAGAATATTCCGAAGAACGACATTACTATCCCCTGACGCCGCCTTGCGATAGACGTTTCGCTTCGAAAGGCGTTGTTCCTGCAGAGGGACTCCTGCAATACCACGTATGTAGGACGAGAATACGTTGTCTCGGGACCTGAAAAGCGGAATAAGTTGAGGGGACACGTTTGGATTGATGGCGATACCCTCATTACGGGCAGATTTCAGGGAAATTGATGCGGTATATTCAGGGCGAGCTTCTGCTGCATCGTCCGAAATAACGAAGGATACAACGCTTTCGGGTGCGATCTGACGATTCCCCCACAAGTCGTTATGAGCTAACTCTCGATAATCCTCAGAAGGCACATACTCCAATTCTCTCAGCGATATGGTGGATTGCTTGTTGGCCTCGCTTGCCTGAAAGAAAGACCTGCTTGCAAAATGGATGGCCTGTAGCGTCGACGATTTGCCGGAATTGTTCGAACCTACCAAAAGGGTAACGTCTGTAAGTTCAATATCGACATCCCTGACGGCCTTGAAATTGCTAATATGGACGCGCTTTACTTTCATATGAAACCACACCCCCAGTGCGCTGCCTGCGTCGTCAGACATCTATATGAGGAGAGGCCAAGTCGGCAATGGCTGCGCAGCCTTGCTCCTTCTGTACCGGACGCCCATTGACTTTGAACGTGTGTCCATTTGAGTTAGCCGGATCGTTCAAATCACCTATTAAGTCAGATAGTGGAGAGGCGTATGGCGATAGAACCTGAACAAATGGAAGACCCGGTTAAAATTCGCAACTTGATGAAGAATGCTCGGGCCAAGGATCGGCTGGACATCGTGCTTAGGTGTCAGGTGCGCCTAGCGCAACTAGCTGGCCGGCAATATCAGGACCAACTAGAGAGAGAGTTCTGGACAGCTGTTCATGTGGCAGAAGAATTTGCTACGGCAAAGAACGGCAAAACGACCAAATTATCCAGAACCCGTCAGAAGGAACGGCGCGTAGGAGTGGTTCAGTGTTTGATAGATTGGGCATTGGACTCGGACACCACTGAGGGGTTCAGGATGCTTTGCGCTGCTCAACGCCCCGAACTCACCGGCGAGGCAATCGTAGTACGTCACCGAGGTCGCTTTGATGAGGTGGTGGTTGCCGGGGCTGAGGGCAAGCTGCGCCAGAACGGGATCGATCCGAGCAGAGTGTTATGACCGCAATTTGACTTGGGGAAGTCAAGTTGTTGGAAGTCAAATTTGAAGGCGACCTTTGTAGCACGACAACTTGGGAATTCGGCGCTCTTCGGTGCCCTTCACCATTACCCCACCTTGGCGTATCCTCTCCCGGCTTGGGGAGACATCACATGCGCTCCACTTCGGATACCGTCGCAGCAATCGGCCTCGCCGTCGGCGGCGCGCTTGGTATGGCGGGCACTTTCGTTGCGAGCGACGCGCTGCGCGAAACGCTGTGGACGATCGACGGCGTGGCGATCGTCGTGGCAGTGGCGCTGCTCGTGATGAAGTACCAGCGGCTCGGCAATGATCTCGTTGCGGCCGGCTTCCTCACCTTTCTTGCCGGCGAAAGCCTGCTTCTGGCCGGCAATGCGGCGGGTCTGCAGGCAAGCGTGCCGTCCTATGTCGGCGGCATTGCGCTCTGGGCGGCGGGGCTCACCATGGTCAGCGCGCAAAACACCTTCGCGCTCTGGATGCGGCTCACCGCTCTTGTCGCCGCCCTGCTCTTCGTCGTCTCGGCCTTGATGATCCTGTGGGGCGCGCCGTTGCTGCCCACCTCCGCGCCGCTGCCCGCCGCCGGCTATCCGTTCCTGGTCCTCACCTTCATCGGCTGGATCTGGACGCTGCTGAAATCGGAACGGTGAGCGGGGCGAAAAAATGGCCGCGCCGCTCGAAATCCGCAACAGCGCCACGGGCAAGATCGTCCCGGCGCTGGGGTCGTTCCTGATGGCGGCGATCTTCGGCTTCTATTTGGTCAAGGGGCTGGCCATGGGCGCGCCGGGCGGCGGCGTGTTCACGGTTGCGCTGCTGACGCTCGGCTTTGCCGGGCTCGGGCTTTTCATCGCGCGCGGCGCCTTCGACACGCGGGTCCAGGTCGTGCTCGATGAAAAGGGGTTCCGCGACCGCCGCGCCGGCGACGTGCTGGTGCCCTGGCAGAAGGTGGAGAGCGTGCGCCTCGCCGCCGGCAGGGGCGCGGCGATGCTCAATTTCGATCTCACCGAGGTGCCGCCCGACGAGATCAGATACGCGCCCGCCAACCTGTTCGGCCTGCTGCCCTTCGGCAGGACCACCGTGCACATGGAGGTCTCCTCGCTCGACATGAGCGGCGAGGACATGATCGAGGCGGTGCGCAAATTCGCGCCGCATGTGGAGGTGAGGTAGCGCGACCTCACCTTCTCCCCTTGTGGGAGAAGGTGGCCGCGAAGCGGCCGGATGAGGGGTGTTGGAAGAAACGAGGCGCTGGCGATCAACCGCGATGCGGCCTTGGTGGCGAAAGTTGCCGCCAAGCTGGAGCACCCCTCATCCGTCTCGGCGCTGCGCGCCGATCCACCTTCTCCCATAAGGGGAGAAGGTTAGGCGTCGCGCCTTTCCCCCGCCCGTGCTCTACTCCCTCCGGGGACCTCTCGCCATGATTCGCATCTCGCTCGCCGCCCTTCTCCTGACCACGCCGGCCTTCGCGGCCGACATGTCGGTGTTCGTGCGAAACCAGCGGCAGCAGGACGTGGCGGTGGAACTGTTCAGCCGCGACAGCGAAAAAGTCTGGCCGGGCAACGACAAGGTCTTCCTCATCCGCCCGCAGGCGAAGAAATCGGTGCCGATCTCCTGCGACAATGGCGAGCACATCTGCTGGGGCGCCTGGGTCGTCGGCAACGACAAGCTCTCCGCCGGCGTCGGCCCCGACAACGACCAGCCCTGCGACGCCTGCTGCTTCATCTGCGTGGAGCATTCGACGGAAACGGTGGATCTGGCGCAGTAGTGCCTGCCCCTTCTCCCCTTGTGGGGTGAGAAGCGGTCCGCGTAGCGGACGAAAAGCCAATTGCTTGGCTTTTCGAGCTTCGAACGCCCTGAGCCTG
>SAQE01000114.1 GCA_004020545.1 Mesorhizobium sp.
ATGGCGGTCGCATGAAGAAATCGACCATCGTCGCATTGGCGCGCAAGTTGCTAGTCGCGTTGTGGAAGTATGCGACCTCGGGCGTGGTCATCGAAGGGGCAATCATGAAAAACACCTGACGCCGACGATCTCGTAACCCTTTCCAGAAATCCGCCAGGAACCGATCGACTCCTGGCAGATCCAGGTCGGCGAACCGATGTCCGGCATGGCGAAATGCCGTCTCAAAAGAATGGTCTCGTCGTCCTGAGCCCCACCCGCCGCACGCGGGATATTGGTCCGCCCGTAATCCGCGGCGACCGGATGTGAGTTGGACCAGGCTCGGCAGACGAGCCGCGTCATGCAGTCGGGCTCGGAACCTGGATACCGACGATTTGGAGAACGCTATGCTTCATCGATGAGCAACTTGACACTTCAATGCCCATGTGAGCCGGACACTGCGCCTTCTTCTTCCGCTTTGCCATTGCGCCCAAGGGTCGGCATCCGCCAACGCACCAGGCCAAGGCCAAGGAGCGCCAGCGCTGTGAAGCCGGCGCCCGCCAGGAAGGTCATCAGCGGTCCGAAAAGATCCCAGAGCGCGCCCGCCAGCAGGCTGGCGGCGAGCAGCGCGAGGCCGCTCGACAGGTTGAACATCCCGAAGGCGGTGCCTCTCAATTCCGGCGGGGCTGTATCGGCGACGAGCGTTGCGAGAAGCCCCTGCGTAAGCCCCAGATGCAGGCCCCAGAGGCCCACGCCGAGCGCCACGCCGGCCAGATTTCCGGGAAACGCCAGCACGATGTCCGCGGCAATGAGGATCAGGAAGCCGAGAATGAGCATCGTCAGGCGATTGACGCGATCGGAGAGCACGCCGGCCGGATAGGCTGCCAGCGAGTAGACCACGTTCATGACGACGAGCACCAGCGGGACGAGCACGATCGGCAAACCCATCCCCTGCGCGCGCAATATGAGAAACGCTTCGCTGAACCTGGCCAATGTGAACACGGTGGCGACGCAGACAACCAGCCAGAAGGGCGACCCCAGGCGCCTGAGCTCGGGCAAGCTCAAGGGAGCACGCACCTCACGCAGGCCGGCGGGCCGAGCCGGCTCATGCACGGCTGCGACCAGCAGCGCGACCGCCAGGAAGCCAGGAACCACCGCGACCCAGAACACGGTCCGAAACTGATTGGCGGTCAGCCACATCAGGCCGATCGCGAGCAGCGGCCCGACAAATGCGCCAACCGTGTCGAGCGCTTGGCGAAGCCCGAAACTGGCGCCGCGCGCACGAGCGGGGGCGATGTCCGCAATCAGGGCATCGCGCGGAGCGCCGCGAATGCCCTTGCCGACACGGTCGACAAAGCGTGCCGCCACAAGCCAGCCGACCGAAGAAGCCAGCGGGAATACCGGCTTGGTGAGGGCGGCGAGGCCGTAACCGATCACCGCCAGCAGCTTGCGTTTTCCCAGCCAATCCGACAGCGCGCCCGAAAAAACCTTGGTGATGGCGGCCGTTGCTTCGGCAATGCCTTCGATGGTGCCGACGGTCACCATCGATGCGCCCATGACGGTGACGAGATAGATCGGCAGCAAGGCGTGGATCATCTCCGACGAGACGTCCATCAGCAGCGAGACGAAGCCCAGCGCCCAAATCTCCGCTGGGATGGTCCTCAGGCGGACGGGGGTGGTTTCCTCGAACTGTTCCATGACCCCTTCGCCTGGTCGATATTGGTCATGGTCAGCGTAGCGAACCTGCGGCGGTGCTGTCCATCGAGATCGATCGCGCTGTGGGAAGGGCGAGGCGCCGCTATGCGGAGCACGCCGCGAAGGCGTTGATCTCGCGCAAAGTGGAACCCGATCGACGGCGTAGAATATTATCCAAGATGGAGCAAGCCAATGCAGAAGGCTTTGATGAAGTCCGCCATAGCGGTGAGCGCTGCTGTGGCCGTTGTCCCCGGTGCTGCATGGGCACAGGCGCCGTCCGACACCGGGAGGTACGATTGGGGACCTCACATGATGTGGGGCGGAGGTTGGTATGCCATGATTTTCGGTCCGCTGTTCATGATACTCTTCCTCGCGGTGCTGGTGGTAGCCGTGGTCGTCCTCGTCCGCGGGCTGGGTGGACCGTGGTCGGGACCAGTATCGCCGCATCACTCGGTCGCGGGCCGCACACCGCTTGACATTCTTCGGGAGCGATTTGCGCGCGGCGAGATCGACAAGGAAGAGTTCGAGGAAAGGCGCCGTGTGCTCGGCGAATAAGCGGCGTTGGCGTCCCGGCAGGAGGTGGTGTCGTCGCCGAAGGCCGGGGTCCGGAAACGAGGCTAGGCTTCGAACCAAGTGCCCCGCCGACCTTTGACGATCTGCATCGCGTCCTCGAGCCGTCCGATCGCCGACGGGTTGCCGGTAGCTTCGACGAACCCGATCGCGGCGCTGACCTTGGGACCCATCGAGCCGGCCGGAAACTCTCGTCCGGATATCTCTGCCGCGACGACCCGACGAAGCGCGCGGGCGGCGGGCGTGCCGTAATCGAGATAGACCGCGTCGACATCGGTCAGCATGAGCAGCATGTCGGCCTTCAATTGACGCGCGAGAAGCGAACTCGCCAGGTCCTTGTCGACGACGGCCTCCACGCCGCAGAGGCTGCCGTCGTCCCTGGCTATAACCGGGACTCCGCCGCCGCCCGTGCAAATGACGATGACGCCGCGCTCGACAAGGAACGAGATCACCGATGCTTCCAGAATCTCGAGTGGCCGCGGCGAGGGCACGACGCGGCGCCACTTGTCGCCATCGGGCGCAATTTTCCAGCCGCGGTCCGCAGCAAGCCGGTGTGCGGTAGCTTCGTCATAGACAGGGCCTATCGGTTTCGTTGGATGGGCGAAGGCCGGATCGCGAGGGTCCACCTTCACTTGCGTCAGCAATGTCGCGAACAGCCTGTCCTTGAGGAGGTTGCCGAGCTCTTGTTCGATGACATAGCCGATCATGCCGGCGCTCTCGGCGCCGAGCACATCCAATGGGAACGCCTCACGGTCCGGGTCGGCGGCGGCCTGCAGCGCCAGCAGGCCCACCTGAGGGCCGTTGCCATGCGTGATTACGACCGAGTGTCCTTCGCCGATCAGCGCCGCCAGCACGGATGCGGCGCGCTTGACGTTGCTGCGCTGGTTCTCGGCGGTCATCGGCTCGCCGCGCCGCAAAAGCGCGTTCCCGCCAAGCGCGGCGACGATCAGCATCTCAGTTGCCGATCGTGGCGACGAGCAGCGCCTTGATCGTATGCATGCGGTTTTCCGCCTGGTCGAAGACGATCGACGCGCCCGACTCGAATACCTCGTCGGAAACTTCCATGCAGTCGATCCCGTATTCGCGCGCGACGTAGGCGCCGACTTCAGTGTCGGTGTCATGGAACGCCGGCAGGCAATGCATGAACTTCACGTGCGGATTGCCGCTTGCCGACATCACTTCGCTCGTTACCCGGTAAGGCGTCAGGAGACGAATGCGCTCCGGCCAGGCGGACTTGTCTTCCCCCATGGAGACCCACACATCCGTGTAGATGAAGTCGGCGGCTTCGACACAAGCCTTCACGTCTTCGTCCAATCTGAACCGGCCGCCGTTGCGCTCCGCCAAAGTCCTCACATGGGCGCAGAATTCGTCGTCCGGCCAGAGCTCCTTCGGTGAAGCGATACGCATGTCAATGCCGACCTTGGCGGCGCCCACGGCCAGGGACTGCGCGACATTGTCCCGTCCCTCGCCAACGAAGGCGACGGTCATGTCGGAAAGATGCTTGTGCGTGAATTCGCGCATCGTCATGAAATCGGCAAGGATCTGCGTCGGATGCGCCTCGTTCGTCAGGCCGTTGTAGACAGGCACACCGGCATGCGCGGCAAGCAACTCAGCCTGATGCTGCGCAAAGCCGCGATATTCGATCGCGTCATACATCCGGCCGAGCACACGCGCGGTGTCCTTCATCGACTCCTTGTGTCCGATATGGCTGCCGGTGGGGCCGAAATAGGTGACGTGGGCACCCTGATCGTAGGCGGCCACCTCGAACCCCGTCCGCGTGCGCGTGGAGTCTTTTTCGAAGATCAGCGCGATGTTCTTGCGGACGAGGCGCGGTATCTCATGCCCGGCTTGCTTGGCGGCCTTGAGATCGGCGGCCAGCTTCAGGAGGAAGCGGATCTCCTCGGGCGAGAGGTCGTCCAGCGAGAGCACCGAGCGGCCATGCAGGTTGATCGACATTTGCTGTCCTTTCAGATCGGGTCGCGGGCGATGGGGCAGGTCATGCAATGGCCGCCGCCGCGGCCGCGGCTGAGCTCGGCGCCCTCGACGGTGATCACCTCGACCCCCGCGCGGCGCAGAAGCGTGTTGGTATAGACGTTGCGATCGTAGCCGATGACGACACCCGGCTCGACCGCGACGACGTTGTTGCCGTCGTCCCACTGCTCGCGCTCGGCCTCATAGCGGTCGCCGCCGGTGGCGATGATCCGGAGTGATTTCAGTCCAAGCGCCTCCGCCACGACCGTGGTGAAAGGGGCGTTTTCTTCCCTGACATCGACCGCCGCGTCGCCGTCTCCGGGTCGGATCGAGAAACAGCGCAACCGCTCGACCACGGGCGGATACATGGTGGCAAGGTCCCGGTCGCAGAAGGTGAAGACGGTATCGAGATGCATGAAGGAGCGGTCGCGGGGCATCAGCGCCGCGATCACGCGCGTGGCCTCTCCGGCGGCGAACAGGCTGCGGGCAAGGTCGCCCACCGCCTGCGGCGTGGTGCGTTCGCCCATGCCGATGAGGACGACGCCTCCGCCGACGGGCATGACGTCCCCGCCTTCCAGGCTGATGCCTGTCCCGGCTCCCGGAGACACGAATGGAATGCCGCTGTCGCGAAACCGCGGGTGGAAGCGGTAGACGGCCTCGACGTTAGCCGCTTCGGGCCGCCTGGCGGGCCAATACATGGCGTTGACGGAAACCGCGCGGTAGATCCAGCAGGAACTGTCGCGGGTGAAGAGCTGGTTCGGCAGCGGCGGCAGCACGAAGTCCTGCGGCGCGAGCGTCCTTCCGGTTAGTCCCTTGGGTTCGAACGGAAGTTCGGCGCGGGCAATGCCGCCGACGAGACAGCTTGCCAGCAGGTCCGAAGGCATCTCGTTCAGCCATCCCCGCATCTCTTCGACCATATCCAGGCCGACGACGCCCGCATGCACGCGGCGATCAAGAAGCCAGTCGCGCGCCTTGCCGATGCCCATGGTCTGCGCCAGGAGCTCGCCGAACGAATGGACCACCACGCCGCGCTCGCGCAAGGCATCGACGAAAACATCATGCTCCTGGCGTGCTCGTTTCACCCACAGCACGTCGTCGAACAGCAGCGCCTTGCAGTTCTCCGGCGTCAGCCTGCGCAGGCTGAGATCCGGCCTGTGAACCATCACCTCGCGCAGTCGGCCGACTTCCGAATGGACCCCTAGATCTGTCATGGAACGAACTCTCAAAGCGGGCTGACGGCGCCGGTCCACATTTCGTAGACGGCAAGGATTGCGACTGCGACGAGTGCGACCGCGATGACGGTTTCCACGGGATGGAAGACGCGCTGATTGCCTTCTCGACGGGCCCATACATAGAAGATGATGCCCGGCGCATAGAGGATCGCGCACATGAACAGATAAGCCGGTCCCGCCGCATAGACGAGCCACAGGCCGTAAGCCGTCGCCAGCAACCCCGCGATGAGAGGTCCGGCGCGCTGTTCGCCGCTCTCGTAGCTTTCCCCAGTCAGGGCCAGCTTGGCGGCGAAAGCTCCGGAGAAAATGTAAGGCACGAGGATGGCCGCCGAAGCGATGTAGAAGAGCGCCTGATAGGTGCTCTGCGCAAAGAGCGTGATCACGAGGAAGGCCTGAACGAGCAGGTTGGTGATCAGCAGCGACGTCGAGGGCACGCCGCGTTCGCTTTCCCGGCCGAAGAACTTCGGCATCGTCCCGTCCTTGCCGGCGACGTGCGGTATCTCGGCGGCGAGCAAGGTCCAGCTCAAGAAAGCGCCGACGACCGAAACGACGAGTGCAAGATTGATGAGCACGGCGCCCCAGGGTCCGACAACGACCTCCAGCACGCCCGCCATCGATGGGTTCTTCAAGGCGGCAAGCTCGGGTTGGCTCAGGATGCCGAGCGAAAGCAGCGAGACCAGCGCATAGAGCGCGAGGCAGGTGAAGAAACCGAGCACCGTCGCGGTCGCGATGTCCTTGCGGCGCTCCGCCCGGGCGGAGAATACGCTGGCCCCTTCGATGCCGATGAAGACCCAAAGCGTCACCAGCATCGTGCTCTTCACCTGAGCGGCGATGGTACCGAGAGAGGCATTGCCGAGCCCGGTGAGGTCGAGCGACCAGACGTTGAGCTTGAAGGCGACGGCGACAATCCCGACGAAAAGGACGACGGGAGCAATCTTGGCCACGGTCACGACGGTGTTGACGACTGCGGCCTGGCGAATGCCCGCGAGGATCAGCAAGTGGATGAGCCACAACAGGATCGAGGCGCCGAGCACCGCCTGCCATGTATTCCCGTCACCGAAGGCAGGGAAGAAATAGGACAGCGCGCTGAAGACGATCACGGCGTAGGACACGTTGCCGACCCATGCGCTGATCCAATAGCCCCAGGCACTGTTGAACCCTATGAAGGGCCCAAACCCTGCCTTGGCATAAGCGTAGGGTCCCGCATCGAGATCGGGTCGGCGTACCGCCAACGACTGGTATACGAACACCAGCGCGAGCATGCCGACGGCCGTGATCGTCCAACCGATCAGGATCGCCAGAGGACCGGCGCCGGCCGCCATGTTCTGGGGCAGACTGAACACGCCCGAGCCCACCATCGAGCCGATCACAAGCGCTGTCAGCGATCCCAGTCGTAGCTTCGTCGATGCGGAGGTCGTGGCCTCCCGGATTGGGATATTGACCTCTGTCGTGGACATTATGCGCTCCCGCGTTGCGAACAGTGGGAGGATTCAACAGGAAACAGAACTGGCAGCCTTGACGCCGGTCAAATTTGGGCATTGCGCCGACAGGCATGTCGAGACGGCCGTAATGATCTACAGGAGCTGCATGGCGCTGTAGCCGGCAGCGGCGGCGGCTAACGTCATGCCGGCCAAGGGCAACCAGAATCTCACCGGACCCGCAAATACCGCCAGGGAAAGGCGTCCGACCGCGTTGGCCATCAGCGCCGTCAGCACCGCGTGTCCTACCGTTTCGATCGAGATCGAATGCTTGACCAGGCGCAGAGCGCTGAGCACTGAAGCATCGACATCGAACGCGCCCGCGATCGCGGAGCTCGCCAGCAGGCCCTGTTCCTGAAATTGGGAGGCCGACACGGCGCTCGCCGTCGAGGCGAATGCGAACAGCAACGCAAAGATCAGCAGAGGCGCCAATTCGAATGGATTGCGCGTCGGGGCGGCGTTCTCCGGCTTCTGACCGTGGATGGCCAATGCGATTGCGCCGCAGGCGGCGAATGCCAGTGCGGCAGCGAGCGCGGGCGCGGCGATGAACGCTGCCACGCTTGGCGCCAGAGCCAGAACCACGAGGCAAACACGCAAGATCGAAACCATTGCCGCCAGCGAAGCCGCGCCCGCAAAAGGCAAGGGACTGCTCGCCGCGTTGGCGGTGCGAGCCAGCGACAAGGTGACGGCGGTGGATGAGACGACAGCGCCGGCAAGCGCGCTCACAATCAGCCCGCGAGCGTTTCCGAGAACGCGCACCGCGACGTAACCGGCGAACGAGATCGAGGCCATCAGCACCGTCAGGAGCCAAATCTCGCGCGGGTTGAAGCCGCCCCAGGGATCCAGCGTGCGGTCCGGCAGCAGGGGCAGCACGACCGCGGTCATCACCGCGAGTATCAATGCCGAGCGAAGCTCCAGCCAGGTCAGGCGCTGCAAGAGTCCATGCAAGACCTCGCGGCTTGCAAGGAGTGCCGCTAGGGCTGCGCCGCCTGCGGCCGCAACCCGGAAATCGCCAGCCACGCTGAGCGCCCCAAGGGCAAAGACGGCAAGGCCCGCGACGACGGTCGTGACGCTGAAATCCTCATCGTGTGAGGCTTCGCGTGCCTTGTACCATGCGAAGATGCCAGCAAAGGCGAGGAATCCGGCGACCAATACGGAATTTGCGGTGAGCGCCTGGGCCAAAGCCGCAAAAACACCGCCGAGGAGGCCCGATATGCCGAATGTCCGGATGCCGGCCGTGCGGCTACGATCAGGGGCATCGCGCTCTCGCCATCCTCGCTCCAACCCGACCAGCAATCCTATCGCCAGGGCCACTGCAAGGCGGGCTGTGAGCGAGTCCATCATGAGGGCCTCGGCTGCGCATGCTGCCGGCCGCTTCGATCGGCGGTCAGCATCGCATGGCTTCCTCTCGGGGCCGCCATGGCAAGGATCAACTCTCTATCGCCTCGCGGCCTGAAACTTCCGCGATGAAGATCCTGAAGAACACAGGGGGAAGACGCTCCAATTCCGGGGACGCGGCCGGCTTGAGCGCACCTGGCTCCCACCAATCGGAGTGTCTGCTCAAGACGGACCATGCGTGATCCCGCTGAAGCTTGTGACCGATCCGATCCGGCAGCTCCTCATAGCGGCCATTGGCGATCACGCTTCTCCAACCTCGATCCGTGCCGTGTTCGTCGACCTGAACCGACACCAGCGGATTGGAGCGCATCCAGTCGATCTTCTTGCCGGGCATGGAAAAGGCATAAAGATGGTTGTCCGCGTGGGCATAATAGAACGGGACGATATAGGGTTGCCCGTCTTTCGTGCAGGCCAGGTGACCGACGCGATTGGCCGTCAGAATTTTCGTGCACTCCAGAGTGGAAAGTGTGCGGATCTGCATCGGTGGACTCCTAGGTGCCGGCTTCGTGCCGCGACTTGTTTGCAGCGTGCGCGGCGGGCCGACTTCTGCCGTTACCGCGACGGCTCGTCCCTCGTCGTGCAAGGGCAACCTCATCCATGATGTCGAGGACCTCACTATCGGAGAGCTGCGGGAAGTTGACGTAGTAATA
>SAQE01000115.1 GCA_004020545.1 Mesorhizobium sp.
ATGTCCGGCAGGACAGAGGGGGGTTGGTGGGAACTCAAGCTGTCCAGGATTTTCATTTGCCTCGCGAGGCGAGATCAAGCAGCGTCCTCACACCTTAACCAGCTGCCTCACGCGATCCTTCTCGCCAAAAATCCTGAGATACCTTTTGATCTCCTTCTCATCCCCCGTCGCCTTAGCCGGATTGTCGGAGAGCTTCACGGCCGGCCTTCCATTGGCTTCGCTGACCTTGCAGACCAGCGAAATGGCGTCGAGGCTGTTGGTTTCGGTCGGCGCGCAGCCTTCGAAATCATTGGTCAGGTTGGTGCCCCAGCCGAAGGACATGCGCACCTTGCCCTTGAAGTGACGATAGGTCTCCTCGATGGTCTCGACCTCGAGCCCGTCGGAGAAGATGAGCAGCTTCTGCTTCGGGTCCTTGCCCTTCTCGCGCCACCAGGAGAGGATCTTCTCGCCGCCTTCGATCGGCGGCGCGCTGTCGGGGCGAAAGCCTGTCCAGTCGGCGATCCAGTCCGGCGCGTCGCGCAGGAACGCAGCCGTGCCGAAGGTGTCGGGCAGGACGATCAGCAGATTGCCGCCATAGTAGCGCTGCCAGTCCTGCAGCACCTTGTAGGGCGCCTCCCGCAGCTCCTTCTCGGAATTGGCGAGCGCGGCGAACACCATCGGCAGTTCATGCGCATTGGTGCCGAGCGCCTCGAGGTCGTTGTCCATCGCCAAAAGCACGTTGGACGTGCCGGTGAAGGCCTCGCCGATGCCTTCCTTCAGCGCCTCGACGCACCAGCGCTGCCAAAGGAAGGAATGGCGGCGGCGCGTGCCGAAATCGGAGATGCGGATGCCGGGCAACGCCTTCAGCCGCTCGGTCTTGGCCCACATCTTGGCCTTGGCGCGGGCATAGAGCACGTCGAGCGCGAACGGCCCGAAGGAGCGCATGGCGGCGCGCGAACGCAATTCGTTGATGATGGCGAGCGCCGGGATCTCCCAGAGCGTCGTATACATCCAGGGACCGCTGAAGGAGAGTTCGAACTGGCCGTCGCGCCTGGAAAGCTCGTATTCGGGCAGCCGGAAATCCTCCAGCCAGGCAAGGAATTCCGGCTCGAAGATCTGCTTGCGGCCATAGAAGGTGTTGCCGCCCAGCCAGATCATCTCCTTCTTTGAGAAGCGCAAGGTGCGGGCATGATCGAGCTGCTCGCGGAGTTCCCCTTCGTCGATCTCGTCGGCGAGGCGCACCGACGTCGTGCGATTGATCAGCGAGAAGGTGGCATCGACCTTGGGATACATGCCCCAGATCATCTGCAGCATCAGAAGCTTGTAGAAATCAGTGTCCAGCAGGCTGCGGACGATCGGGTCGAGCTTCCAGGTGTGGTTATAGACGCGCCGCGCTATATCGGTCTTTGCCATACTTGCTGCCGCCTTCGCTGCTCGCTCTAGATTTGTTCCAGGCAATTCCGGACGGAAAACTGCCCGCGCACTTTTCCTGGAACTGCTTTAGCCACAAGCCTCTTAGCATCGAATTTCCGAAAGTTCTGCCCGGTTTGGGAGCTGGCCCGACAAAAAGCAGCTATGCAAGTCCAGTCATCACGACGCTGCCCTGGCGCCGATCACCTTGAGCGACGGGCGTTTCCTGCGGCTTGGCACACGGCCGGCCACCGGTGCATCGGCCCGTCTCTCGTCCCGCTCCTTCTCGGCGAACAGCCAGTCGATGAAGAGCTGGACGATCGGCGCCGAGCGCATCTCGTTGCGGCAGACGACATAGAAGTCGTCGACCGCCGGCACCGAAAGCGTGAAGGGCGCGACGAGCATCCCCCTGGCGAGCAAGGCGCGCGCGGTCACGGAATCGCCGAGCGCCACGCCGTGGCCATGGACGGCGGCTTCCGTCGCCATGCGCGCGTCGCCGAGATGATGGCGGCGGCCACGCTCCAGATCGAGCGCGTCGGCGGCGGCCAGCCAGGTGTGCCATTCGCGGCCGTCGTCGCCATGTAGGAAGACGTGATCGGCAAGATCGCGGACGCTGCGGATCGGCCGGTTGTTGATCAGCGTCGGGCTGACCACCGGAAACAGTTCGAGGCCCGACCATTTGCGTATCCAGCAATCGCTCCAACTGCCGTCGCCGTAATGCACGCAGACGTCGATATGCGGGGCGCGAATATCCCTGGCGTCGTTGGACGGGATCAGCGTGAGCTGGATGTCCGGATATTGCGCGGTGAAGGAGCCGAGCCGCGGCGTCATCCACAACAAGAGCAGCGCCGGCACGCAGGAGACCGACAATGCCCCGGCGCTTGCCGGCCTCGTCATGCGCTGGGTGGCGGCGGCGATGCCGTCGAAGGCGGCCGAAACCGCCGGCAGGAACTCGGCGCCGTGCGGCGTCAGCTTCACGCGCTGCCCGGTACGCTCGAAGAGTTTCACGCCGAGCGACTGCTCGAGCGCCTTGATCTGGTGGCTGACGGCGCCGTGGGTGACGTTGAGCTCGCCCGCCGCCTTGGTCAGCGAAGCGTGGCGCGCCGTCGCCTCGAAGGCGCGAAGCGGGTTCAGCGGCGGCAGGCGTTTGGCCACGGACAACTCCCACAAGCTTGTGAGTTTTTCTCACAGCAAAGACCCTAACAATATCAATTGATTTTTTAAAGCGGCTGCCCGACACTTTTGCCCGAAACAGCTTCAAGAGACGTGAAATCCGCAGGGCCAGCCGGCGGGCAGCGATCCAGCCGAAAAGGCTGGCTTGGCAATTGTCCGTGCGGGCAGCTCTGCAAGCAGTCACAGAGGAGGACCGGACATGGGTTACGATCGCGGCAAGCTCGAAGCGTTGCGCCGCAAATATGGCGAGAGCCATGGCGGCGAGATGTTCGACCCGAAATTCCGCAAGGTCGCCGACAAGATCTTCAACAAGTCAGGCACGCGGCTGGCGCCCTATTCCGGCATCCCGACCTTCCTTGCCGCGCCCTACCGGCAGGTGGCCGCCGAAAATCCGGATTTCGGCGACCTGCAGGTGGCGATGATCGGCGTGCCGATGGACCTTGGCGTCACCAACCGACCCGGCGCACGCTTCGGGCCGCGGGCGTTGCGCGCCATCGAGCGCATCGGCCCCTACAACCATGTGCTGGAATGCGCGCCGACGCACGAGCTTCGCGTCGCCGATATCGGCGACACGCCGTTCCGCAGCCGCTACCGGCTGGAGATCAGCCACGAGGACATCGAAAAGCGCACCAATCAGATCGTCGACGCCGGCGTGCTGCCGCTTTCGGTCGGCGGCGACCATTCGATCAGCCATCCGATCCTCAAGTCGGTAGGCAGACAAGCTCCGGTCGGCATGATCCATATCGACGCCCACTGTGACACCAGCGGGCTGTTCGACATGACCAAGTTCCACCACGGCGGACCGTTCCGCAATGCGGTGCTTGACGGCGTGCTCGATCCCACCCGCACGATCCAGATCGGCATTCGGGGCTCGGCCGAATATCTGTGGGAGTTCACCTATGAATCTGGCATGACGGTCGTCCATGCCGAAGAGGTGACCGGCCTCGGTATTCCCGCCATCATCGAGAAGGCGCGCAAAATAGTCGGCGACGGCCCGACCTACATTTCCTTCGACGTCGACAGCATCGATCCGGCCTTCGCGCCGGGCACCGGGACACCGGAAGTCGGCGGGCTGACGACGCGCGAGGTACTCGAGCTGCTGCGCGGCCTGAAAGGCCTTAACATCGTCGGCGGCGACGTCGTCGAGGTGGCGCCGCAATATGACTCGACCACCAACACCGCCCATGTCGGCGCGCAGGTGCTGTTCGAGATTCTCAGCCTCATGGTGTTCAGCCCGGCGATCAAGAAGGGCTGACGTCTGTTTATTTTCACGCAATTCCGGACGGAAGCTATGGCGAAGTCGCCAAGCCTAAACCGCGTCTCACTTTTCCTGGAATTGCTCTAACCAATACGGCCGTCGCGCTGGAGCCGGCGGCCGGTTTCAACAACAAGCTTCCAGCAGGGGAACTAAAATGAAACTTCGCAACGCACTGAAATCCGCCATCGCGGCAATGCTGATGCTCGGCGCCGCCGGCCTCGCCACGCAAGCGAGAGCCGACGCCGTCGACGACATCGCCAAGGCCGGCGCCATCAATGTCGGCATCTTCTCGGACTTTCCGCCCTTCTCTTCGGCCAGCGCCGACATGAGCATCAAGGGCTACGACATCGACGTCGCACAGGCGATCGCCGATTCCTTGAAGGTGAAGCTCAACCTCGTCAGCGTCACCGGCCAGAACCGCATCCCCTATCTCACCGACAAGCGCGTCGATATCCTGATGAGCGTCGGCTACTCGAAGGAACGCGAGCAGGTGATCGACTTCGCCGCCGCCTACGCGCCCTACTACATCGCCGTCATCGGCCCGGCGGAGCTCGCCGTCAAAGGCAAGGATGACCTCGCCGACAAGTCGATCGCCGTCAACCGCGGCACGCTGGAGGATACCTCTCTGACCGAGGCGGCACCTTCTTCGGCCGACATCCGCCGCTTCGACAACTACAATTCCGTCATCCAGGCCTTCATCTCCGGCCAGACCCAACTGATGGTCGTTGGCAACGACGTCGGCGCGCAAGTGCTGGCCAAGCAGGAAGCGCTGAAGCCGGAGCAGAAGTTCCAGTTGCTCACCTCGCCCTCGCATATCGGCCTCAACAAGAACGAGGACCGGCTGAAGAAGGCGGTGAACGACGCCGTCGCCAAGATGCTGGCCGACGGCAAGCTGGACGAGAGCTCGAAGGCTTGGCTGAAGACGCCGCTCAATCCCGACAACCTCAAGGATTGATCTCCCGAGCGGTTCAGCGCCGCACAAAGCGCTGAACCGCTCCCGCACTTGTTTCCTGCGCTACGCGCTTTCCAACAAGGCCAATCGCGATGGGCTACAGCCTCGACTTCGGCTGGCTTGCGGGTGCAGCGGGTGCGATCGCTCGCGGCGCGGCGACGACGGTCCTGCTGATCGTCGTCACCACGCTCGCGGGAACCTTCCTCAGCATCCTCGGCGCCGCCGGCAAAAGAAGCGGCCCCAAGCCGCTCCGAACAGCGATCGCCGCTTATGTCGAGGTGATGCGCAACACGCCGTTCCTGGTGCAGCTCTTCTTCATCTTCTTCGGGCTGCCCAGCCTCGGCATCAGGCTCGACCCGATTCTCGCCGCCATGCTGGCGATGACGCTGAACATGGCGGCCTACACGATCGAGATCGTCGGCGCCGGGCTCGACGCCGTGCCCCGCGGCCAGACGGAGGCCGCGCTTGCGCTTGGCCTCAGGCCCCGGCAGGTCTTCGTCAAGATCGTGCTGCCGCAGGCGTTGAAAGTGATCTACCCGGCACTGACCAGCCAGATCGTCATCATGATGCTGGAATCGGCCGTGGTGTCGCAGATTGCGGTGCGCGAGCTAACCTACGAGGCCGACATGCTGCAGGCGCGCACCTTCCGTGCCTTCGAGACCTATTTCGTCGTGACGTTGGTCTATCTCGGCCTGTCGATGGGGCTGCGCCGGCTGCTGGTCAGCGGCGGGCGCCGCGCACTCGGAGCCGGCGTGTCATGATCGAATTCACCGTCTGGGACATAGTGCGCAACCTCCTGCTCGCCACGCGCTGGACGGTGCTGTTGTCGCTCGCCGCTTTCATCGGCGGCGCGCTGGTCGGGCTGGTCGTGCTGTTCTTCCGCATCGCCAAGAACAAATGGATCAAGCGGATTGCCTCCGGCTACATCGCGCTCTTCCAGGGAACACCGCTCTTGATGCAGCTCTTTTTGATGTTCTTCGGCCTGCCGATGCTGGGGCTGCGCATCGAGCCGTGGACGGCGGCGATGCTCGGCCTCACCTTCTTCGCCAGCGCCTATCTGGCCGAGATCTGGCGCAGCGGCGTCGACGCGCTGCCGCGCGGCCAGTGGGACGCCGGCGCCAGCCTCGGGCTGCACTATTTGCAGGAGCTCAGGCTGATCATCCTGCCACAGGCCTTCGCCATCACCCGCGCGCCGACCGTCGGTTTCCTGGTGCAGCTCATCAAATCGACGGCGCTGACTTCGATCATCGGCTTCGAGGAACTGGTCAGGACCTCCAACGCCATCAACAACGCGACCTTCGAACCGTTTACGGTCTACGGCCTGGTGGCGCTGATCTTCTTCGTCATGTGCTTCCCGCTGACGCAATACGCGCGTTCGCTCGAGAAGCGGGCGTCGGCGCACTGAGGCGACGGTATAAAGGCGCATGACTGCTATTGCCCAAAAGCAGATATCTGAATGCGGCGGCGCGTCGGACACGTTGCGCCGCTAATCTCAGTCGCGAACACCTGCGTTGCCATTTCCTAAAAGCGGACATTTACGGCGATGACACTCGCGGTCGTAATTGCCCCTGATTGCTGACGTCGGGACCCTTCAGGTCGGTATCGGACAAGCGACCAAGTCAACCTGCTTCGCCCGCTTGCCCGGTCGTAGTCGCAGCCAACCGCGCTTCTTCGCGCGCAATCAGGGCTTGATATCGCGGATGGCCGTGCAGTGGCATCAAATCGGGCTCTCGCGTGATCCACGTGAGGTGTTTGGGCGGAACTCTGCGAACGCAAGTCTCCAATAGATCGATAGCCTGATCCAGCTCGCCCATCTGGGCAAAGGCGCATGCGATATTGTGGTGGTCCATCACATCATCCGGCTCGATCGTCAACGCTCGCGCGGCCCATTCCTTGGCGCGGGCTTTCTCTCCCAGGTAGGCCAATGCGATCGCTCCTATCGCCATGGCACGTGCGTTGTCGGGGTGTAGCGCAATCTCCCTTTCGACGCGCTCCAAAACCCGACGTGCAGCAGCGCTAAGTTCGTCATGCCGGCCCAACAATCGATAGCAATCAGCCGCAATGTCGGGAGCCCAGTAGTCTGCTTCAAAAAGCTGGGCGGCGCGCTCGGAATGCTCGATCGCGTCTTCGTAGCGGCCGAGGTAAAGGCAGGTCACGCCAAGGTTAACCCGCACCTCGAACGAGTCCGGTTCCAGGCGTAGCGATTCCTCCTGCGCCGCCAGCGCCTTATCGAAGCGCCCCATCTCAGCCAATGCCCGCCCCCTGGCAGTATAAGCCTCGGCCAAAGTTGGATCGAGCGCGAGCGCCTTTTCGGCGGCTGATAAGCCCGGCTCCTCTGACCTTCCCCTGAAATGCAGGCCCGCCTGGCAGAGGGCGACCAAAGCCCAGGCGCGAGCGTAGTCAGGGTCGATTTCCAGCGCTCGCCGGCAAAACCGAACAGCGATCTCCAGGTTTCTCGCGCCCTGCTGCGTCCGGTAATACCGACCCTGGAGATAGAGCTGATAAGCCTCCGGGTCTTGCGTCGAGCGGCTCTCGATCGCCTTCTTCTCGGCCGGCAGCAGCCTGATCTTCAGCGCCGCCACGATGGCCTGCGCGATTTCGTCTTGCAGCGCAAAGATGTCTTTCAGTTCGCGGTCATAGCGCTCGCCCCAGACGTGGCTGTCCTTGCCCGCATCGATCAGCTGCGCCGTGATCCGCACCCGCCCGCCAGCCTTGCGCACGCTGCCTTCGACGACGTATCCGACCTTCAGCCGCTGAGCCAGCTGACCCATTTCGACAGCCTTGCCCTTGAACGTGAACGTGGTGTTGCGCGACAGCACGTTGAGCGTGGAGACCTTCGAGAGGTCGGTGATGATGTCCTCGGTGATGCCGTCGCTGAAGTATTCCTGCTCGGGGTCGCCGCTCATGTTGACGAAGGGCAGAACGGCGAGGGAGGGCCCGTCCGGAATCAGGAGCGCCGGCTTCACCTCCGCTCCTTCCTCCTGGGGCAGGTTCCCTGTCGCTACCACCGGTCCGACGAACCGATAGCCGCGGCGCGGGAGCGTCTCGATCCAGCGCTCGCCGCCGGGTTCCTCCCTAAATATCCGACGGAGTGCCGCGATCTGGGCAGTTAGATTGCTTTCTTCAACGGCTTGACCGGACCATGCGGCATCCATCAGCGCAGCCTTGGAGACGGGCGCGTCCGCTCGCTCCACCAGCACGCGCAGGAGCGCAACCGCGCGCTGTCCCAATGCAAGGGGCTCGGCATTCCGAAACACGATTCCCGTCTCTGCATCGAGGCGGAACGGTCCCATTCGGTGGATCGTCGCCATAACCCGAAATCTACCCGACTTCGGAAACTTTTCCGAACTCTTTCACGAGGATTTCACGTCTTTCGGACGGAGAAGGCAGAGACTGCGTAAACGTCTCTGGGAGGTTCGACATGACAACGAATGTGAAGTCCCCATATGCAAGGCCGTTCGCGATCTCGACCGCGCATGCCTGGCGTCGCTGGTCCTCATCTGGTGTCGGCCACGTTCTCTGCAAAGTCGCTGGCTGGTGCCAGGATGAAGTACTCCGGACCGCCGCGATCGATGAACTAAATAGGCTCAATGACCACTATCTCGAGGATGTGGGCATCAATCGCAGCGACATCGGTTCGATCGTCGATGCAACGGTGAAACGCCTGCGGGAAAGTCGGAAGACCTCATGCATCTCCCTCTGAATCGCCACCGCGTCCGTCACCTGCTGCGTTGGCGCTTTGCCGGCGAGTCCGTCAGGTTGGATTTCCGCCAGGTCGGATTTCCGCTGTGGGCCAGCAGCGGAACGTCCGCTTGCTGATTACTCCAGCCCAAAGCTGACCGACCTTATCGGCCAGTAACCGTTATCGGCCAGTATGAGACATTCATTGCCTCAGTGCTAAGCGTCGGCTCACGTGATGAGTTTCGGGCGCCGGCAGGCGTACGAAAGTCCCTGAGGAAGGAACCCGCGGGCCACAGGCGGTGAGCTATGGGGATTTCGATTTGCGGC
>SAQE01000116.1 GCA_004020545.1 Mesorhizobium sp.
AGCCTGCCATGACCGCCCTCTCGCAGCGAATTTGCAGAACTCTCAGCACACTACCTGCCCGGCAGGGCAGAGGGGGGTGTGAAGGAACCTGGCCTTTCCTTGCCAGCCCTCGCTTAGCCTCATTCGACGGCGAGGTTTGGTTGAGACGCCGGCGGGACAGCGCCCCCCTCTGGCCTGCCGGCCATCTCCCCCACAAGGGGGGAGATCACCGGTTTTCGGCGCCTCACCCTATCCCGCCCGTCACAACATACGCCCCAGCACTGCGCCCATCCGGCAGGCGCACGATGGCAGTGACGATCGAGCCGTAGGAGCCGCGCCAGACGCTGTGGAAGCCCTGATGCGTCGAGGCCGGCACGACGACCCGGCCGGTGTAGCGGCTGCCGTCCGCCAGCATGTGGACCGGCTCGCCGTTGAGATGGACCTTGATGACGGCGGCATCCGGTCCCAGCTCGCTTGCATCGATCTCCAGCACAATCACGATCTCGTCAGTGTCGCCGGCCCGTGTCGTCTCGGCACTCAGCGCCAGCGTAAGCGGCACATCGCCAGCCGGACCCGGCGCGCCCCGGCCCTCTCCGCCCACAAACACATCATCCGCCAGCGCCGGCGTGCGCGGCGGGGCGGTGGGGCGCTGCGTGGCGCGCTCGTAGTCGCCGGCGAGGCAAAGTAGCGCCGTGTCGTCGTAGGCCTTACCGGCGAAGGTCAGGCCCACCGGCATGCCGATATCGGCCATGGTGCCCATCGGCACTGTCACCGTTGGGATGCCGAGATGGCGCCAGACCAGATTGCCGTTGGCGACCCAGGTGCCGTTGCGCCAGGCGAGCGCGGCGGACGCCTCGTTGACGTCGGCGTCGGCCGGGCCGACATCGGCGGCGGCCGGCAGCACCACGGCGTCGAGCCCGTTCGCGTCCAGCCAGTCCTCGAAATCGACGCGGCGCGCTGCCTCAAGCCCCTTCAGCCCCGCCTCGATCGTCGGAATTTTTTCGAGGGGCGTCACACCTCGCCTGGCGCGCTCGACATACTCCGCCAGATCGAAGCCGTCGTCGCCATAGCGGTCGGGCAGCGCGCCCGGCGGCTGCGGGAAGATTTTTGGGCCGTCGACCGAAGCAAGATCGGGGATCGCCGGGTCGGCATTGGCGCGCAAAAAGTCGTCCCACGACCAGATCGAAAGGTCCCAGATCTCGCGGTCGGCAAACGCCGCCGGTACCAGGCCGCGATCGACCATGGAACGCGCGCCTGGACGGTCGCGCTCGTAATTGGAGACGACGGGGAAATCGACCTCGACCACTTCCGCGCCGAGCGCCTCCAGGTCGCGCACCGCCTGTCGCCAGAGTTTTAGCACCGAGGCGCGAGTCTCGATCGGCCGGTCGGCGCCTTCGTCTCTGCCGATATACATTTTCGGCACGCCGAGCCGCTTGCCCTTGAGCGCGCCTTGCCACGCCAGCCGCTTGTAGCTTGCCGGCCTGAATTCGGACGCCTTCGGGATCGAAACCCAGGGCTGCACGCGCCAGAAATCGCCGCGCATCTCATGATCGTCGGCGACAATCACGTCGAGCAGTTCCAGCATGTCGGGGATGGTGCGCGTATGCGGCACCACTACGTCCATTGTCGGCACCAGGGGCCAGTTGCCGCGCGCCGAGATCACGCCGCGCGAGGGCGTGTAGGCGACCAGCGCGTTGTTGGAGGCCGGCGCGCGGCCGGACGACCAGGTCTCCTCGCCGAGCCCGAAGGCGGCGAAGGAAGCGGCCGTGGCGGTGCCCGAGCCGTTGGAAGAGCCGGAGCCGAAAGCGGCAGTCAGGTAGTCGGCATTGTAAGGGCTCTCGGCGCGGCCATAGACGCCGCGCTGCATGCCGCCATTGGCCATCGGCGGCATGTTGGTGAGGCCGATCAGCACGGCGCCCGCGCCGCGCAGCCGGGCGATGGTGAAGGCATCCTCGTTTGCCGTGAGATGCTCGAAGGCCGGCGAGCCGGCGGCGACAGTCAGGCCTTTCGCCTTGTAGCTGTCCTTGGCGGTGTAGGGGATGCCGTCGAGCGGACCAAGCGTCCTGCCCTGGCGGCGGCGCCGGTCGGAGGCGGCGGCTACCTCGAACATCTTTGGATTGAGGATGGGCACGGCGTTGAGCGCGATGCCGTGGCGGTCGTAGTGGGCAATGCGCCTCAAGTAAGCGCCGACCAGCTCGACGCTGGTGAGGGTGCCTTGCTCCAAAGCACGGCGCAGATCGGCGATCGAGGCTTCGACTATGTTCATCGGCTGGCGCTTCCTTGTCAGTGACCACCCGTCCGGCAACGGCGCAATCGCGAAGGCCGCGTTCCGTCACACCCCCCTCTGCCCTGCCGGGCATCTCCCCCGCAAGGGGGGAGATTGGCAGCTTCTGCGCTTTGCCACCCCCTACGACGTTGGAGATTTGCGGAAGCGACTGAGCACGCAATCTTCCCCCTTGCGGGGGAGATGTCCGGTAGGACAGAGGGGGTGCTGTCCCGCCCACCTATCATTGAACAAACTTCTTAGGCTATTCCGGCGCCCCCGCGAACAGCACCACCCCATCCCTGCCCGCCGCCGGCCAGTCGCGGATGGTGCGGTCGATGCCGCCGGTGAGCAGTGTGCCGTCGGCGGCGAAGGCGACCGCGTAGATCGGGCCGGTGCCGGGGTCGAACTCGGCGATCTCGGCGCCCGTATCCATGTTCCAGATCCGCGCTGTGCCGTCGAGCGAGACCGAGCCCAGCCGCCTGCCGTCGGCCGACAGGGCGAGCGCATAGACCGTACCGGAATGGCCGTCGAAGCGGCGCGCTTCCTTGAAGCTGTCGAGGTCCCAGAGCTTGATCGTGTAGTCACCGCTGCCGGTCACGGCGTGGTGGCCATCGGCGGTGAAGACGGCGCCATAGGCGCCGCGCTCGTGGCCATGCCAGCTGCGCAATTGCTTGCCGGCGACAATGTCCCACAGCTTCAGCTCGCCGTCGATGCTGCCGGAGATAGCGCGCGTGCCGTCGGGCGAGACGGCGACCGAGCTCACCGACCAGTCGTGGCCGGGCAGGACGTGGAGCACCGCGCCCTTCTCCAGATCCCAGATCACGACGGAACCGGTGTCGTGGCCGCTGACGGCGCGCTTGCCGTCCGCGCTGACGGCGAGCTTGTTGACGCCGCCGTTCTGGCCGGAGGAATAGACGTGCAGCACCGCGCCGTCGGAAAGCTGACGCAGCACGATCTCGCCGTCGTCGCCAGCGGTCAGCGCGGTTTTGCCGTCCGGCATGAAGAGCGCGGTGCGAGCCATGTCCTTGTGGATACCAAGGTCGCGGATCAGCCGCTTGCCGTCGATGTCCCAGAGCTTGATCACGCGGTCGGTGCTGGCGCTCATGATCTCGTGCCCGTCGGCCGAGACCGCCAGCCAGACGACGGCGTCGCGATGGCCTTCGGGCGCGGTCGGCTCAGCCGGAGGTGCCGGCGGAGGCGGAGCTACCGTTTCGGGCGGCGGAGGAGCCAGCGCTGTCTGCTGGGCGGGCTCCGAGGGCGCCGGGGAAGCCTGCTGCGTCGACGGCTGGGCTGGCGGAGCGGGCGCCAGGTCGGGCGGCACCTCGGTCAGGGGTGTCGGCCGGGCAGGCGCCGCAACAGGCTCGGCGGGCGGCCTCGCCACCGATTCCTGAGCAGGGGTAGCCGGCTGTGGAGCCTGAGCCGGCGCGGGCTGCGCGGGGACGACGGCGACCTCCTTGGGCTCGGCCGGTGCGGCCGGTTCGCCGCCGGACGACCGCCACGGGCCGAGCTGGTCGGCGACGATTACGAGCAGGGCAAGCACCGGCACGGCAAGCGCGATGCGGCGCAGGTGGGACGTCCGGCGGGCGCTACCTCGGCGTCACGGCCGAAGAGAGGCGCGGAAGGATCATGCCTTGCCGCCGCCGGCAGCGGGCCGGCGAGGAACAAAAGCCCGGCAAGGACCGAGAGCACGCCTGCCGCGCCGAAGATCCCGGCGCGCGTCGTGGCTGGCGGCTCACCGCCCAGCGCCAGATATAGCTTGGCGAAGCAGGCGAAGCCGACGACGAGCATCGCCAGCGCCAGCAGCCGGTCGGTCGATCTTTTCATCAGCGGCCCCCACGCCCCGCCCCGTCCGACGACCGAAGCGCTCTCAACATCCTAGCCGAGCTTCCTTCCTAGGCTAAGTGCGCGACATCACACGAGGTTTGATAAATATGCCTTGGCAAGGCCTGTCTTTCCATCCAGCTTGCGGCCGGCATTCTGATCGCCCGGACTGCGAACCAATATCCCGGTGCTTGGTGCGCCCGATTCTTTGTCTTTCGCATGGTGACCGGCCAACCTGTGAGCAGAAAGCCACATTTCCAAAGAATAGACTGGACTACCAGCCGGCTTGGTTGACAAGAAAGCCTCCTATGACATTATCCGGCGGGAATTTTCAGGAGAGCTTGGCATGAAGAAGATTTATGAGAAGCCTTCACTGGTGAAAAAGGGTCGGCTTTCGTCGGTTGTGGCGCAAGTGCCGTCCTCCGCGACTTAAACATTTAGGGCACCGGCGGCTTAAAGAAGGCCTACGAGAAGCCCTCGGTGGTAAATGGGCTGGGTGGTAGCATCATCCACGCTGCCGCCGTTGGCGGAGACGGAGGAGGGCTGATCGGCGCAGGCCGGCAGGCTGTGGATATTCCGGCACGCAAGTGATGCCGGTTGGGGTTTTGCAGTTAGGGCAAATGGGAATTTAGACAATGAAGAAGACATATGAGAAGCCGACCTTCGTCCGCAAAGGCAAGCTTTCGGCAGTCACGGCGCTGAACAGCCCGTCTCGCGGCTGATCGAGCCGTCGCCGGCGGCGCGGCACGGCACGGTTGACGGGCACCGTCGTTATTCCGGCGTCAATGGGGCCGTCGGTTCAGCGCGTGTCATCGAGGCAAGACAGCAAGGCAGAATGCGTGACTTGAAGAAGACCTGTGTGAGGCCGACGCTCACTAGGAAGGGCAAGCTTTCGGCGATCACCGCCGCAAACGGCGCTTCGGGCGCGCCGGTCTGATCGGACTTTCGGACGTCGGCGCGGCACAATGGCGTAAAATACAATATCTGAAGCGGTTTACCGGTAGACGCTAAACCGCTTTCGCCTCACCGCGCCAGCACCAGTTCATCCAGCACAGCCTGCCAATAGTGCTTGGTGGAGATGCGCACGCGCGTCACCGCCTTCAGCATGGGCGCATAGTTGACCGGCGCCAGCGCCGAAAGCACGATCTCGTCGCTGGCGACGAGCTCATCGCCGAGCCAGCTCTCGACCAACGCCACCTCGCCTTCCGAGGCCAGCCACGCGGCGGCGAGCATCACCGAATGAAAGCCGAAGGGCGTGGCACGGCCGAACTCCGCCGGATGGCCGCTGCTGGTGTAGGTCACATGGCCGCCAGAGAGATTGCCGTTGAGATACCCCTCGCTGTCCTTGACGTACTGGCTCGTCAGGGCGTTGAGGTTGCGCCAGTCGAGCCCGCCATGGCCGGAAGGGACTTTCTGGAACGGCAGCGCGGTGACGTCGTCGAAGCCGACCGTCTCGAGCGCCGCCTCGGCGGCGATCGCGCCCGGCCGCAAAAGGCCGAGATCGGCCGGATAGGGCGAGAGCGCGAGGCGCCGGTCAAGACCCGAGCCCGCAATCGCCAGCGTGTCGGCCACGGCGGGAAGATCGATATGGAAGCTGCCGGGCGCAATCGGCCTGGTCTCCAGCAGCCTACCCTTGCCCAGCAGCGACAGCGTTGCCCCGGCCCGCGTGATGCCGCGCACGAAGCGCGCCGGCGAAAGGCCGACCATCGCGGGCAGATCCTCTCCCACCAGGCCGGCGGGTGAGCCTGGCAATCCGCTGAGCCGCAGCGACTGGTTCTCGTTGCCGGTGCTGACGCGCCAGCCTTTCGGCACGGAGACGCAGAAGCGGTAGGTTCCAGGCTTGCGCAGGACCGCGCGGCGCTTCTTTGTCGACATGACGAAATTGGCAAAGCCGCCATTGTTGGTACGCACCGCGGCGAGGAAGGCGCCCTTCTCGTCATAGGCCCGCACCACGATGCCGCCGATCGGGCGGTCGGCCTCTCCGAATTTCCCGTCGGCGTCGACATCCATGAAGACGAAGGAGGAATAGTTGAGCGTTCCGCGGCCGCCGCTCCAGTTGGTGCGGGGCGCATAATCGCGCGCGGGATCGGCGCTGCCGCGCGCCTTGCGGCGCTTGCGGTGGAGGTGCCGGGCGAGAATGATGAGAGCGATCGCGCCGGCGAGGAAGAGGGCCGAGACGAGAAGGATGAGGGCATTAGCCATGGCGGGCGAGCGATGGCTGCACAAAAATATCCAAGATGAAAAGCATAAAGTCTGAGCCCCCTCTTAAACACCTGGCAAAACTAGCGTGAGAGGTCGCTAGCGCACAACCGCTACTGGGGAGATGTTGCCGCCGAACCGTTGAAATGCTGGCAGGACAGAGGGGGATGGACGGGAACTCGGCCGGGCGTATTTGATCGCTTTGGATAGCCCCACCTATTCCAACTGCACCCACACCGGCGCATGGTCGCTGGGGTTGTCCCCTCCCCGCACCTCGCGGTCGATGCCCGCTCCCTTCAGCTTGCGCACCAGTTTCTTCGACAACAGGATGTGGTCGAGTCTCAGCCCCGCGTCGCGCGGCCAGCGGTTCCGGCGGTAGTCCCAGAAAGTGTAGAGCTTCTCCTCCTTCGGGAAGACTTTTCGCAGCGCATCCGTCCAGCCCTGCTCGATCAGCGCGCCGAAGGCGGCGCGGCTTTCAGGCTGCACCAGCGCGTTGTCGTCATAGGAGCGGGTGGCGTAGATGTCGCGCGGCTCGGGCACGATGTTGAAGTCGCCGGCGAGCACTACCGGCAGGCCAGTGTCGAGAAGCTCGCTGGCATGGGCCGCCAAGCGCTCGTGCCAGGCGAGCTTGTAGGCGAATTTCGGCCCCGGCTGCGGATTGCCGTTCGGCGCATAGAGGCAGGCAATGACGATGCCATCGACCGCCGCTTCGATGTAGCGCGCCTGGCGGTCGGCACCGGGCAGCGCGTCGCGCGTCAGGACCGGCTCGGCGCCCCTTGCCAGGATGGCGACGCCGTTCCAGGTCGGCTCGCCCTTCCACACGGCGCCATAGCCGGCGTTCGCCAGCCGGGTCAGCGGAAACTGCGTGTCGCGCGCCTTGAGCTCCTGCAGGCAGACGACGTCGGGTTTTGCTTTGGCCAGCCAGGCCAGCAGGTTTTCGAGCCGGCTGTTGATGTTGTTGATGTTGAAGGTGGCGAGTTTCATTTTTGGATGTCGAAGGCGCCCCTCGCTTCGTCATCCTCGGGCTTGGCCCGAGGATCCATGCCGTGCCCCTCGCCGTGGAACGCGGCGAGGCAGAATTCTGAACCGTTGCAACGCCTTAACGTCACGGAATGGATCCTAGGGTCTACGCTCGTCGCTTCGCTCCTTGCTCTGCCCTAGGATGACGAAGTCGATGGCCCCATCCACGCCTTAATCGTCTCCGCCACCGTCTTCAGATGGTCCGCCGTCGAAAAGCCGGAGGCCGCCTTGCGCGGTTTCAGGTCGTGGTCACCATCCTCCAGCCAGACCACTTGGATAGCCTCGGAAAGGCCGTAGGTGGCGACCTCGTCCTTCGTGCCGAACTCGTCGCGCGTGCCTTGGAAGATCAGCGTCGGCGTCTTCAAGTCGGCGAGATGTTTTGTCCGAAGCTGCTCCGGCTTGCCGGGCGGATGAAAGGGATAGCCGAGGCAGACCAGGCCGGCGATCTCGCCCTTGGCGAACATCTCGTCGGCGACCATCGAGGCGACGCGGCCGCCCATCGACTTGCCGCCGATGATCAGCTTGCCGGTCACACCCTTGGCCCTGAGATCGGCGATCGCCTTGACGTATTCGGGGTTCACCGTCTCGGCGCGCGGTGGCGGCTTGCGGTGGCCGTAGCGGCGCGCCGCCATGTAGTGGAACTCGAAGCGCGCGACGCGGAAGCCGGCCGTGCTGAGCGCCTTGGCGGTGGCGGCCATCGAGGGCGAGTCCATCGGCGCGCCGGCGCCGTGGGCGAGCAGGATGGTGACGGGAGCGGATTCGGGGCCGTCGAAGAGGAAGTAGGTCATGGTGTCTCCGGCGTGGGGCGTCTCCTTCTCCCCTTGTGGGAGAAGGTGGCCGAGCGAAGCTCGGTCGGATGAGGGGTGTTCCAGCTTGGCGGCCACGTTCATCGATATCCTGGCAAGCGACAAGATCACCAGCGCGTCATTTCTTCCAGCACCCCTCGTCTCGGCGCTGTGCGCCGATCCACCTTCTCCCACAGGGGCTAGCGTGCGCACACATTTGCTTCGGGTCATTTTTGCGAGGCCAGAACGA
>SAQE01000117.1 GCA_004020545.1 Mesorhizobium sp.
TCAGCTTTCCCGGCCCGGGCCGAATGGACAACCTCCTGAAAGCTCACATCTAGCGATGCCAGCGGTGGAACCAGTCGGGCTCCGGCTGCGAATTTCTGGCGATGGCGAGCCCGATCAGCACGCCGAGCAGCCCGCCGATCGCGACCGCGGTGGAAATCGTGCCGGGGTTCTGCTGCACCGTTTCGGAAACGCTATGCGCCTGGCTGCGCAATTGCCTGGCCGTGCGCGAGGCGCGGCCGGTAGCGTTGCTGTAGAGGTTCGAGGCGCGGTCGGCCGCACTTTGATACCACCCGTGAGCCGTCTCCTCGGCCTGATCGGAGAGCATCCGGTTGAGCCGGGTCACCTCACGCTTCAGCTCCGCGATCTGCTTCTTCATCGCCGCCTCGGAAGCACCCGAGGACCGTGCGCTGCGCGATGCGCCTCTGTTACGCGCGGCGCTCACCGTGCCCTTGCCGTTGCCGCTTGTCTGAGTGCTTGTGTCGTTGTCCGCCATTGGTCTCTCCCTTTTTTCATCCAACGGCCGGGGCGTCTCCTGGTTCCCAACGAGCTGACCGCGACCGCCAAAGGCAAGGGCCGCGGAGCGAACTCCACGGCCCTCAGGTGCAACGAAATTCAAAGGCTACTTGCCGCAGTGGTTGTCGTTGACGGTGGGCGCGGTGGTTCCGGGCGACAGGTTGCCGGCATCCGGCTGGGCCCCCTGCGGACCCGGCGCGCAGTTGCGGTCGGCGTTCGAGTTCATGCCGTCGTCATAGGTTGGGCCGCCGGTGATGCTGCCGGTCGTGCCGGGATCGACGGTATCGGGATTGGGAACGACCGTCTGGCTGCTGCCGCCGGTCGTGTCGCTTGTGCTACCCGAGCCCATGTGGCCGGCACTCTGGGCCATCGCCGCCGTGGCAAGGCCGATCGTGAGCGCCGAAGCCGCAAGGATTGTTTTGAACATGATTTTCTCCTTTTCTTGGCGAAAGGTCGTCGCGTCGCGGGCTTTCTTGACGAAGGGTCGTCGCGTCGCGACATGGGGCCAACCGCTCGGGAAGCGCATGGTTCCGACAAAAATGCCCACCTGCGGCGACCTGTCCCGGTCGGGACATTTGCGGCGGCCGGGTGTTTGCGGCGGCGGGGCGCCCGGGTCTCAAAAAGAATAGGAAAATTTGCCTATTATGCATTGACCTGGTGAGGGCAGCAATGCTATGATTTTTGTTATGGTGCTGATTTGCGCCAACGACCCGCCGCCCGGCGGGTTTTTGTTTTTGAGCCTCCCTTTCGCACTCCATACCGGCAACGTCGGCGGGACGGCGCCCCCCTCTGTCCTGCCGGACATCTCCCCCACAAGGAGGGAGGTTGGCGGTTTCGCCGCCGGCGTTCTTCCTGCAACGTTGGCGATTGGCGAAAGCGGTCGCGACGTCCGATCTCCCCCCACGTGGGGGGATGGCCGGCAGGCCAGAGGGGGGCGCGAAGGAACGCGACTTGTCGGGCAATGCTCGCAACCATCCGAGAAACCCCATGCCACGCTACGCCACCATCATCATCGACGACCACGGCGCCGAAATCGTCAGCGCGATCAGCGAGTTCGAATCTTCCGGCCTGCCGCGCCGTGCCGGTCGCGTCGAGGAAGTCGCGCCGGGTGTTCGCATCGGCATGGTGCGCGGCGGTCCGATCGATGCCGTCGGCGGCTTCGGCTTTCCGCGCCAGGGCCTCGACCATACGGCGATCGCTGCCGCCGCGTCGACGCTGAAGGCGGCAGCAGCGCCGAAGCTGCCGATCTCCCCCCTTGTGGGGGAGATGGCCGGCAGGCCAGAGGGAGGCGCTGTCCCGCCGACCTTGCCAGCTGGCAAGCCTGCGTCCGACCAGGCCGTGCTGCCAAGGCGGGCTCGCGCAAAGCCGCGCAAGAGGCCGCCGCGCAAGGCCGGCAAGGCGAAGGCTGCCAGCTCCAGGGCTCCCGAAGCGGCGACCCATGGCTGACGGCGCAGGCAAGGCGCGGCGCAAGAGTGCCGGTGCGAGGACCGCAAGGGCGAAGATCGCAAGAGCGAAGCCTGACGTCGCCGCCACGCCGGCGACTAGCCCCAAGCGCTTCAAAAAGACGCTAGGCGACGATTTCGCGGCGGCGCTGCGCGCCGATTTTCGCGCCCACGGCGCCGGCGTCATCGCCGCGGTGCGGGCGGAAAAGCCCGACCAGTACCTGAAGGTCGTGCTGACGATGCTGCCCAAGGAATTCTCGCAAGGTCTCGATGCGAACCAAAACAATCTCGGTCAGTTGAGCGATGAGGAGATCCGCAACCGCATCCGCGGCCTCGAAGCGAGGCTGCGGCCGTTCCTCGGCAGCGATGCAGACCTACCTGGCACTGCTCGAGGAACTGGATCGCCGACGTCGTAGCAATCAGCTCGCCGCCTACAGGCCGTACGAAAGGCAGGCCGAGTTCCACGCGGCCGGCGCCACGAACCGCGAGCGCCTGTTCATGGCCGGCAACCAGCTCGGCAAGACCAGGGCAGGGGGCGCGGAATGGGCCATGCACCTCACCGGCCGCTATCCCGACTGGTGGGCGGGCAAGGTCTTCGACGGAGCGGTCCGGCTGTGGGCCGCCGGCGTCACCGGCGAAGGCACGCGCGACAACCCGCAGCGCGTGCTGGTCGGCCCGCCGCAGCAGCAGTCGGCATGGGGCACGGGCATGATCCCCGCCGACGCCATCGCCGACACGGTGATGGGCCGCGGCGCGCCCGGAGCGCTCGACAGCGTCGTCGTGCGCTGGGGCGGTGGCGGCGACGTGCAGGCACCCGAAAGCGTGCTCTCCTTCAAAAGCTATGAGAAGGGCCGCGAGAAATGGCAGGGCGAGACGCTGCACGGCGTCTGGTTCGACGAGGAGCCGCCGCTGGATATCTACTCGGAAGGGCTGACCCGCACCAATGCGACAGGCGGAATAACGATCGTCACCTTCACGCCGCTCTTGGGCATGTCGGATGTGGTGCTGCGGTTCTTGAGCGCGGAGGAGGTGGAGAGGATCGGGAAGGGGTGATTTAAATGCGTGGCATATCGCTTCATGGTGGTTCGAATTTTAATGCCAACGTTGGAATGGATTTAGCAATATTCGACCAGACTGCATGCATGCTGAAGTGGTTATATGACACTGTAAGTAACCGCGTCGTCCTCGGTTTGCTTTATTTTTTCATTTTTGCAGGCTTCGCTCTGCTCGGCCAAGGATTGCGAATAGCGCACTGGATATTCGATCATCAGGGTTCGTGGTCTTTGCTTGGCTGGATGATTGGCTATACGGCAATCATGGTCGCCCTCACCTGGGCAACCGACAAGGTCAGCCAAAACATGCTGATACTTCGCCTTCCTCCTTCGAATAGTCTCTCGGAAGGCGCTTATGTGATAGAAGAAAGGGCCAGCTACGACGAGGACAACCTCAAGCTCAAGAACAATGGAATGATCAAGCCCGGCTCGTAAGTTGAAACCGCGTCCGTGGCTGCCGCGGATTAGGCGGCTGGTGCTCCATTCCTCGCCCCTGGAAAGAAGACTTCGAGAAACCCCGACGAAACCATGATTTGCGATGCCGCTTTGGTTGCAGCCGATGGGCGTGTAGCTTCCGGCCCGTGCTCTGGAGGGCTGACATGCGCCAAACGCCAAACCTGCTTGTTCTCTGTGCGCTGCTCTCGGCCTGCAGCAGCAGCGGCGACTGGCGCGCCGATGCGATCGCCGCGGCCGAGGGCAAGATGCGCGGCCTGGTCAACGATCCTGCCGCCACTTTCACCCATGTCCAACTCACCGGCGACAGTTCGACCGGCCAGACCTGCGGCGACATCACCGCCAAGACCGGCATCTTCACGAAGGAAGCGCGCTTCATCGTCTTCATCGACAACACCGCCGGGCCTTTCGTCGAGCCCGGCCTCGGGCAGTCCATGTCGCAAGCCGATTTCGACTGGGCCTGGAAGAACGATTGCGTGAATGAGGGCTACAAGGGCTGAGCTGGTTCCTGGCCGCGCAGCGGCCGGCGAGAGGCCTTCCTGAATCAGGGATATCTGCTGCCCGCAAGCTGCCTGGCACGAGCTTTAGGATCGGTCGCTTTCCGGGTGAGTGGTTGGCACCATATCCTTTCGTCGCCCGTAATCTGATTGAACCAGACATTGCATACTTTGTTCGGCGTGTCCGGGGCACAGACTTTGTGTTGGTGCCCGTTGAACTCGTACATCTTGCAGGTCTGCTTACTTGTATCATAAGGAACGTTCGATTGGCACGCCGATGCACTGGCGGCAATGGCCACGACGATTGCTATGCAGATCATGTATCTCCCCAGATTCATCAACAACTTCGCATTGGTGAACAGTATTATCAATGGCTGTAAATCATCGCGGCAGATAATTATGGCTCACTAATATGTCCCGACACGTCACCTTCATGACCATCGACGATGCCGGGCACTATTCGCCGCAGCAGCGCGCTGCAATCGTCGCTGCCTATCCCGAGCATGAGCGGGAAGCCCGCGCGAAGGGCATTCCGGTGCTGGGCTCCGGCCGCATCTTCCCGGTACCGGAGGAACTGATCGCCTGCGAACCTTTCAAGTTGCCGCGCTGGTGGCCGCGCATCGGCGCGCTCGATTTCGGCTGGGAGCATCCTTCCGCCGCCGTCGAACTGGCCTGGGATACTGAGGCCGATGTCATCTACGTCGCCTACCGGCGCTTCTATTGGGATGCCGTCCTTGGCGTCGAGCTCCCCGACGGCATCGACTACGCCGTCTTCGACTTCGCGGTGAACAGCGGGCCGGGCAGGGCGGCGAAATACCTACAGGCGGCGCTTGGCGTTGCGCAGGACGGCAGAATCGGCCCGGCCACGCTCGCTGCGGCCAAGGCAAAACCCGCCGGCGTCGTCATCGACACACTCTGCGATGCGCGGCTCGCTTTCCTCCAGCGGCTGCCAACCTGGCCGACCTTCGGCAGAGGCTGGGGCGGGCGCGTGGCTTCGGTGCGCCGGCAAGCGCTGCTGATGTCGGCAACACCGCAAGTGCCCCCTGGGTCCTCGCCAATGATGCCGGCATCCCCGGGCGAGGCGCTAACGGTTGCCACGCCTGCCGGGGGCGCGACACAACCGCCCGCCGTGCCGCCGGCAAAGCCTCCGTCATCCGGCCTTGCCGGCATCTTCGCTCTGATCGCTCTGGCGCTCGGCTCGGCCGCTGCATGGGCCGCGCATCTTCCCTGCAATCTCTTCGGAGTGTTTTGCCAATGATCGCCGTCATCATCCGCATCGCTCTGCGCTATGGCGCCGGCGCCCTCGTCGCGCACGGCCTGCTCGGCGCCGGCGACGCCGCCGCCCTTTCGGCCGATCCCGACATCCAGATGGCGCTCGAAACCGGCGTCGGCCTGACGCTCAGCTTCGCCGCCGAGGCTTGGTACGCGCTCGCCCGAAGATTCCACTGGTCGAAGTGAGGCAGCAACATGCTCGAGGTGTTTACCGAACTCATCCGCCAGGCTTTGCCCTGGGTCATCGGCGCGCTGCTCCTTATCGGCGCGCTCGTCATGTGGTGGCTGGCATGACGGCGCTGCTGTCCTTCCTCTCCGGCAATCCGGCGATCCTGGGCGTCCTGGCCTCCTTTGTCGCGGCGCTTGGCTGGGGCTTCCACCAAAGGCTCGCCGGCGCGTGCGCCGAGCGCGCCAGGCAAGCGGCCAGTGAAGCGGCGGCCCGCAATATCGCCGACCAGGTCGACAACGATATCGGCGCGCTGCCCGCCGATGTGGTCAAGATGGAGCTGAGATCATGGGCAAAAGACTGATCGCCGCCGTCCTCGCCGCCGCGCTCGGCGGCTGCACCACAACCAAAGGCGGCTTCTGTGCGGTGTCCTCGCCGCTGCGCCTCTCCGGCAGGGCTGTCGATACGCTGTCGGACGAGGAGGCGAGGGCGCTTCTCGCCCACAACCGCAAGGGCGAAAAACTCTGCGGCTGGAGGCCGTGATGCACGACATCTTCGATCTGCTCGGCATCAAGGGCCAGGTGGTGGCGGCCGGTCTCGCAGGCGGCGTGCTCAGGGCGCTGTCGCGCCATCGCTACAAATTGCGCGAGATGGTAGCCTCGCCGATCTGCGGCGCTTTAGCCGCAGCCTACCTGACATTGCCTGTCGTCGCCTGGGTTCAGGCGAGCGGCCTGCCGATGCCGGACGCCGCCGACGATACCACCACGCTCGCCGCCGCCTTCCTCATCGGCGTCTCGGCCATGTGGATTTCGGACATCGTGTTCGAGGTGGTGGTGCGGCGGTTCAGGCCGGCGCCGGAAGAATAGGGGTGGCATGGCACGGCACTGTCGATCGCCCGACCGTCGGCGACGTCGAACCCGCGGGCAAAGAATTCTCCCAAATCGCCGTGAACCAATTTGTGCCGCCGGGCGACGCATGGGTGCAAATGAACACCATCTACCCATGGAGATTTTCCGATGACTGCAATCCTGCGCAATGCATTTCTGGCCGCTGTCGCCATCTCAGCCTTGGGCGGCTCCGCGATGGCCGGCCAGCAGATCTACGAATGCGACAACACGCCGACCAACAAGCTCTGGGCCGGCCGCTGCTGCGGCGTCGGCGATGCCAACTGCCTGGGTGGCGAAAGCCACCACCAGGGCAGGGGTGATCACGGCCGAGGCGACAAGGGCGGGAGCAACAACGGCAGAGGCGATAAGGGGCCTAAGTGAGGCCGGCCAGGCAACCGATGCTCGCCGGTTATCCAACCGGCGAGCATCGGGCGCAGACCAGGTAACTCCGCGCTCTGTTGCCTCACCCTGTCGGACGCTTGAGCGGCTGGAAGAAGCAGGCCACAATCCCTACTTATGGAGAAAATCCAAAGGAGGTTTGAGATGGCTTCTTCCGAGCGCGCGGTGCTTGCCGGCGGCTGCTTCTGGGGTATGCAGGATCTGATCCGCCGCTTTCCCGGCGTGATATCGACCCGCGTCGGCTACAGTGGCGGCGACGTACCCAATGCAACCTACCGCAATCACGGCACCCACGCCGAGGCGATCGAGATCGTCTTCGATCCGACCAGGACCAGCTTCCGCACGCTGCTCGAATTCTTCTTCCAGATCCACGACCCGACGACCCGGAACCGTCAGGGCAACGATGTCGGCATGAGCTACCGCTCGGCGATCTTCTACACCAGCGATGAGCAGAAGCAGGTGGCCGAGGATACCATCGCGGATGTCGACGCCTCGGGCCTGTGGCACGGCAAGGTCGTCACCGAGCTCGCCCCGGCCGGTCCCTTCTGGGAGGCCGAGCCCGAGCATCAGGACTACTTGGAGCGCTACCCCAACGGCTATACCTGCCATTTCGTCCGGCCGGGCTGGAAGCTTCCCGTCCGCGAAAAGGCCGCTGCCTCGTGAAAATCAGCGGCTACGCGCCGTAGCCCATTGGCCAGGATTTCCGCCCGCCGTGCCAAAGGCATGGCGGGCTTTTTTGCGTTTCGGCGCTACGCAATCCGGGATTGCCGGCAAGCGGACTCATACCAACGGTCTTGGCTGCTGACTCTTTTGTGATTTTGGCCGATTTGCGCGCCG
>SAQE01000118.1 GCA_004020545.1 Mesorhizobium sp.
AGGCCGCCCGCTGCTGCCTGACCTGATCCAGGATCTGCTTGTCCAGCTTGCCGATTTCGCCATCCAGCGCCCGC
The DNA here is from genome assembly GCA_004020545.1 of Mesorhizobium sp. Taxonomy (GTDB): domain Bacteria; phylum Pseudomonadota; class Alphaproteobacteria; order Rhizobiales; family Rhizobiaceae; genus Mesorhizobium. The sequence continues at coordinate 75 of SAQE01000118.1, forward strand.
CATTGCCCGGCCAGAGGCGCCTGACAGATCAACAGCGCCGCTGGAATGGCTTCGTCGGCGGCCTCGATGCGCTGCAGCAGGGTCTCGATGCCCGCCGCTCCCTTAGCGCCTGTCAGGCCCATCTCATAGAGCATGCCACGCATAGCGTTGGCCAGTTGCGTGCGCTGGCGCACCAGAAGGTCACGCGTGCGGTGCAGCGCTCTGGCCCATTGCTGTTCGATCGTCTTGATCGGCACGAAGCGCATGTCGGGCCGGCTCACCGCTTCGCAACAGCCTTGCGCATCGCGCACATCGTTCTTGTTGCGCGGAACGTAGGGCTTCACATAGGCCGGCGGCATCAGCTTGACCTCGTGGCCGAGCGCGCTGAGCGTGCGGGCCCAATGATGAGCCGAGCCGCAGGCCTCCATGCCAATCAGCGCCGGCGGCTGTGCGGCGAAGAACTTCTCCACCTGCGCGCGGCGCAACTGGCGCTGCATCACCACCTGCCCGGCCGCATCTACGCCGTGCACCTGAAACGCATTCTTGGCCAAATCGACTCCAAATCTGATAACTTGCATGACGGACGGTCTCCTCCGCTGGGGTTTCAACACGACCAGCTTGGCACATTCGATGCCGCAAGGGGCCGTCCACCCATCATCCTAGGGCGAAGCAAGGAGCGAAGCGACGCGCGTAGACCCTAGGATCCATGTGACGCTAAGGCGTTGCTACGACGAAGGCGTGGCTGCCACAAACAAAAGCGGCCCGCCTTTCGGCGGGCCGTTTGTCGTTGAGCTTTAGCCTGATTACTGAGCCGGGGCAGGCGTTGGGGCTGGGGCTGGCGCCGGTGCCGGTGCGGGAGCCGGTTCAGGCGCAGGTGCCGGCGCGGGAGCCGGAGCAGGCGTTGCGGGCGCCGGCTCAGCCGGGGCAGGCGCCGGGGCCGGCGTCGTCGCTGCCGGCGGCTCGGCGGGCGCCGGGGCCTTCTCGCCGCCGCTTCTGCCAAAAACATAATACGCAACAATGGCCAGGATAATGACAACAAGGGCGATCAGCCACCCGCTGCCGCCGCCACCCGACGAGGGAGGCGTGCTCGGAGGGGTGAAGGGGTCGTTAGGGTTCGCCATGAAACGTGTCCTCCTTGGAAAGAAAGGCTTCAATCAACAGCCATCAACGCGCGATCCCGCAATCGGTTTCACGCAGGCGGACGGAAAGCGCTGAAAAAACGGCGTTTTCCGCTCTCCAGCCGCCAGACGACTCAGTTGACGGCGGTAACACTATACCCTGCCTTGCGGAAATCCTCGACCAGTCCTTCGGGCCCTGGCAGATGCATCGCGCCGACCGCCATGAAGACGTTGCCCTTGGCCAGAATCGGCTCGGCGTGTTCCACCATCACCTTGTTGCGGCTGGTGATCATGGTCTGCTCGAAGGCGGCATAGCCGGCCTGGTCGTTTTCGGCATCGGGCAACACGGTGCGAAACAGCGGCCAGAACATACCGACCTCGCCACGCTGGTAGAGCACGATCATGGTCTCGTTGAGGTCGTTGGCCTTGTCGCCGAGCCTCAGCGTGTCGACCAGCCCCTTCATGTGGAAGGCGAGCGGCAGCGAAGCCATGGCGCGCAACTGGCCGGCAACGGTTTCCAGACCTTCGACCGCCTTGCCGTTCGCCTTTGCGTCCGTGGCCAGCTTGACGTCGAGCACCGGTGCTCCCGCGGTCTGACGCGCCACTTCGCAGGCGGGAAGCGCCACCATGGCCGAGAGGATCCACGGCTTCATCTTGGCGACCGTGGCAGGCGGAATGCCGCGCGCATCGAGCCCCTTGTTCAGCACCGCCGCGTCCTCGGGCGACAGCAGCGAGGACAGCGTGGTGTTGTCGGTGAACATCATCAGGCCGGGCTCGGCGGCAATGGCGGCCATCATCTTGCTCTTGTCGAGCACTTCGGTGGTTTCGATGACGACGGTATCGGCGCCGTCATAGGCTTGCTGCGCCGCGGCCGGCAGCGTGGTGACGCGCGCGTCGGTTATGTGCATGGTGCCGAAGAGATAGGACGGTTTTTCGCCTGATTTCTCCAGCTTCCACAGCAGGCCCTTGCCGTTGGGAACGGCGGCCGCCTCGGTCTCGACCTTCTTGAAGGCGGCGGGGTCGCTCTTTGCCAGACTTGCCAGCAGATCGGAGCCACCGCAGGCGGGCGCTTCGGCATGCAACCTGCCGGCCAGCAGCAGGACAACCAGGAACGACAGGAAAAACAGCACGTTGAGCGCGGTGAGCAGCTTCAACGAGACAAGAGCCGCGCGGTCGGCGATGGCTATGACGCGTTTCATGAAGAAGCGTTATAGCGATGAAAAGCGGCAAAACGGTTAATCGGGAGGATGAAATTGTTTCCGGTGCGGTGAGCTTTGACGTTCGCTCGGGTTGTCGGATCGAATACCTTGACGATTGGCTGAAAAGCCTATCGCGTCGTCATCCACGGGCGGAGCAAGGAGCGTAGCGACGCAGCGCAGACCCGAGGATCCATTCCGTGACTTCAACGTGTTGCAACGGTGCAGAATTCTGCTCCGCTGAGCCCTACGTCCGAGGTCACGGAATGGATCCTCGGGTCTGCGCGTCCGCTTCGCTCCTGCTTCGCCCTAGTATGACGAAGTCAGGGGTCAGGCGCGCGGATGCGCCCGCTCGTAGATATCAAGCAGCCTTGCTGTGTCGACGCCGGTATAGACCTGCGTGGTCGAGAGGCTGGCATGGCCGAGCAGCTCCTGGATGGTGCGCAGGTCGCCGCCGCGGCCAAGCAGATGCGTGGCGAAGGAATGGCGCAAGGCATGCGGCGTCGCCGTGTCCGGCAGGTTCAGCGCCGAGCGCAGCTTCGCCATCTCGCGCTGGACGATCGCCGGGTTGAGCGGGCCGCCGCGGGTGCCGCGGAACAACAGGCCTTTCGGATCGATATGGAAAGGGCAGAGCCGGCGGTATTCGGCAACCGCCCTGAGCGCCACCGGCAACACGGGCACCAGCCTTGTCTTACCGCCCTTGCCGGTGATGCGCAGCACGGTGTCGGTCTCCGTGGCGAGATCGGCGCCGGTGAGCCCAAGCGCTTCGGAGATGCGCAGTCCGGAGCCGTAGAGCAGCGTCAGCACGGCGGCGTTGCGGGCGGCGATCCATGGCACTTCCGCCAGTTGGCCTTCCACCGCAACGACCTGCTTCGCATCGCTCGCCGTCAAAGGCTTGGGCAGCGATTTCGGCTGGCGCGGCGCGCGCAGCGCCGCAGCACCCGCCGCGTTGGCGAGGCCGCGCCGTTCGAGAAAGCGCAGCAGCGAACGGATGCCGGCGAGGCCGCGTCCCAGCGTGCGTGCGCCGGCGCCTCCGTTGCGGCGCGCAGCGAGGAAGCCGCGCAGATCGGCCGGCCGCAGGTCGGCGATCTCGGGGATGCCGGGCGGTCCGCCGCAATGTCCGGTCAGGAAATGCAGGAACTGGCGCGTGTCGCGCTCATAGGCTTCGACCGTCTCCGGCGACAGCCGGCGCTCGCGTGCCAGCATCTTCAGCCAGCTTTCGCGCGCCGCTTGGAGGTCAGGCTTTGCCGGGATGAGGAATTCCTGCATGGCGGCATTTTCCACCGGGCTGGTTAGGAAGCGGTGAAGAGGCGATCATTGAAATGACAACGGCAGGGGGCTAGAGCAGGTCAAAGGATTTGCACCGATGACCAAGCCCCAGAACCCCGTCCAGATGGCCGTGATCGGCGCCGCGCATGGCATCAAGGGCGAATTGCGGGTAAAAACCTTCACCGGCGATCCGCTGGCGCTCGCCGACTACGGACCGCTTTACGCCAAGGACGGCCGCGCCTTCCAGATTCTAGACATCAGGCCGGCCGGCACGGTGGTGGTGGTGCGCTTCAAAGGCGTCAACGACCGTAACGCCGCCGAGGCGCTTGCCGGCACCGAACTGTTCGTCGACCGCTCGGTGCTGCCGGACGACGGCGAGGAGGACGAATTCTACCACGCCGACCTGATCGGCCTGGAGGTCAGGGACGATACCGGCGCCATCGGCAGGATCGTCGCCGTGCACAATTTCGGCGGCGGCGACATTCTCGACGTCACGCTCGCCGGCCGCAAGGGTGTGCTGATTCCGTTCACCCAGGCCGCGGTGCCGCATGTGTCGATCGCCGACGGCTTTGTCCAGGTCGATCCGCTGGCGGCGGGTCTGGTCGGCGACGAGGACGGCGAGGCGCCAGGCCATTCCGGCTTCGATCCGAAAGGCCGGCCGCGCGGACCGAAGGATGCCGGGGGCAACCGGTGAGCTTTGCCGCCTCGGTGCTGACGCTCTATCCCGAAATGTTTCCGGGCGCGCTCGGCCTGTCGCTCGCCGGCCGGGCGCTTGAAGCCGGCACCTGGTCGCTGGAGGCGATCCAGATCCGCGATTTCGCCGCCGACAGGCACCGCACCGTCGACGACACGCCGGCCGGCGGCGGCGCCGGCATGGTGATGCGCGCCGATGTGTTGGCAAAGGCAATCGACCATGCCTCGCCGCCGGGCGATCCGCGACCGCGGCTTCTGATGAGCCCGCGCGGCAGGCCACTCACCCAGGCGCGCGTGCGCGAGCTCGCTGCGGGGCCGGGCGCGGTGATCCTGTGCGGCCGCTTCGAGGGCGTCGACCAGAGGCTGATCGAGGCGCGCGGCCTGGAGGAAGTCTCGATCGGCGATTTCATCCTGTCGGGCGGTGAGCCGGCGGCGCTGGTGCTGCTCGACGCCGTCGTGCGGCTGCTGCCCGGCGTCATGGGCAACGCCGTCTCGGGCGAGGAAGAGAGTTTTGAGAACGGCCTGCTCGAACATCCGCACTACACGCGGCCGCAGGAATTCGAAGGCCGGGCGATCCCCGAGGTGCTGATCTCCGGCAACCACAGGAAGATCGCCGAATGGCGGCGCGCCGAGGCGATGAAGCTGACCAGGGAGCGGCGGCCGGACTTGCTCGATAATGAGCGAGTTAAGAATGGCTGAGATTGCTCAGAGGTCGGCGTCGCTGCGATTCTTCGGCGATGATCTCGACCCCGCCGAGCTGACTAAGCTTTTAGGCGGGGAGCCGACCTACGCAGTTCGCAAAGGCGACTTTCATACCTATCCCCCAAACCAACCGCCGCGCATCGGAGGCGCAGTGACCCGGCTCAGCCCTTGGTGAAGTAGTAGAAGGCGAGAAACAGGCCGACGGCGACGACGAAGCCGCGCACCACGCCTTGCGGCACGCGCTTGGCGATCCACACCCCGGCATAGCCGCCGAGCGCGACGCCCGGGATCATGACGATCGCCTGCGGCCAGGCGATGACGCCTCCGGAAACGAAGACCAGGATGGCGACGACCGCGATCACGATGGACAGCATGTTCTTCAACGCGTTCAGGCGATGATAGTCGCCGGCCTGGGTGAGGCCGAGCGTCGCCAGCATCATGACGCCCATGCCGGCGCCGAAGAAGCCGCCATAGACCGCGGTCGCGAACTGTGCGAGCGAACCGGTCAGTGAGCCGACCGAGGCCTGGTGCTCCGGCCCGGCGGCCGGTTTCAGCCAAGGTCCGGCGGCGAACAGGGCGGTGGCGGCGATGAGCAGCCACGGCACCATCGCCCGGAACGACGGATTGTCGAGCGCGAGCAGGATGAGCGAGCCGGCCAGGGCGCCGAGAGCCGATATCAGGCAAAGCAGCAGCGCGCCGCGCCAGAAATGCCGGATATCGGTCCAATAGGCGAGCGTCGAGGTGATGTAGCCAGGCAGCTGCGTCACCGAGGAGGTGGCGTTGGCGGCGATCGGCGGCAGGCCGACCAGCGTCATGGCGCCGAAGGTGAGGAAAGTGCCGCCGCCGGCGACCGCGTTGGCGGCGCCCGAGGCAAAGCCTGCGACAAAGAGCAGGACGGCATCGAAGAATGTCATTGAGGAAACACCAAGGGAAGGAACTTTCCCCGCTTAGGAAGCTTGCGCGGCTGATGCAACCGACACGGCGACAATAAGATGGTGCCATGCAGGTAAAAAATGTGCCTCAAAGGCGTGACAAAGCGCTGAAATAGCGGTATGTGGCCGCCCGAACCGGAAGAACGATCTTCTGGGCCCGTCAACAAATGGCGGTGTAGCCGTCCCTGTCCGATGCTTACGGCAAAGGGCATAGCCGAGCGGTCAATGGAACTGCAAGGCGAGTTGAGGACGCTCTGACTGTCGGAAGAACAAGAAGTGGATATTGAGATGGATCTCATCCGTCAGCTCGAGGCCGAACAGGCCGCCAAGATCGAAGCCAAGCGCAAGCTGCCCGAATTCCAGCCCGGCGACACCGTGCGCGTGCAGGTGCGCGTCACCGAAGGCAGCCGCACCCGCGTCCAGGCCTATGAGGGCGTCGTCATCGCCCGCTCAGGCTCGGGCTTCCAGGAGAATTTCACGGTTCGTAAGATTTCCTACGGCGAAGGCGTCGAGCGCGTTTTCCCGATCTATTCGCCGATGGTCGAGGGCGTCGAGATCGTGCGCCGCGGCAAGGTGCGCCGCGCCAAGCTCTATTACCTGCGCGACCGCCGCGGCAAGTCGGCCCGCATTTCGGAGAACACCGGCGTGCGCGCCCGCAAGCTGAACGACGAGGAGCGCGACTCGCTTAACGCCGAGCGCGCCCGCATCGAGGCCGAGAAGGTTGCCGCCGCCGAGGCGCTGGCCGTCGAGAAGGCCGCGCAGGACGCCGCCGAGAAGAAGGCCGCCGAGGCGGCTTCGGCCGAATAAGGCTCGCGCAGGCCTTCGGGCAGACTGTTTGGAAAGGCGGCTTCGGCCGCCTTTTTCATTTTGGCCGGGGCCTGCCCAACGTCGTCAGCGCCGCGTTCCTTCACACCCCCCTCTGTCCTGCCGGACATCTCCCCCGCAAGGGGGGAG
>SAQE01000119.1 GCA_004020545.1 Mesorhizobium sp.
GCCTGCCATGACCGCCCTCTCGCAGCGAATTTGCAGAACTCTCAGCACACTACCCGCGCCGGCGTTATAGCCAACCGGCGACGCTGGAGATTTGCTGAGCCGCATGCGCCAAGCTCTCCCTTCTCCCGTTGTGGGAGAAGGTGGCCGAGCGAAGCTCGGTCGGATGAGGGGTGCTCCAGCCTGGTGAATGCCTTGGCGCTACTTCCAGTTCCTGCGCCGCTCGAGTTCGGCTTCCGAAGGCTCCTGTTGAGCAAAAGAGCCGGTGCGGATTTCGCCGCCGCGTTCATAGGTCGCCATGATGACGCCGGTGCTCGAGGCCTGTGACTTGATAAGCTTGAAGGCGGCCGGCATCGCGCTATCGCCGAACAGCCGTTTGCCCTTGCCCAGCAACAGCGGGAAGATCATCAGCCGGATCTCGTCGATCAGCCCGTTGGCGAGCAGGGTCTGGATCAGATTGCCCGACCCCTGGATGAGCAGGTCAGGTCCGTCTTCCTGTTGGAGCTGCCTGAGCCTTGCGACGACATCTGGCCCAAGCGACTGTGTGTTCTGCCAGGTCAGGGAATCCGGGCGGTGCGTCGCCACATACTTGGTCGCAGGGTTGAAGGCGTCTGCGATCGGATCTTTCTGATACGGCCAGTACGCGGCGAAGATGTCATAGGTTCTGCGGCCGAGCAGCAGCGCGAAGGGTTTGGAGAACAATTCATCCACTGCCGCGCCCGCTACCTCGTCAAAGTAGTGGAACGTCCAGCCGCCGAACTTGAAGCCGCCGACCGGATCCTCTTCCGGACCGCCTGGCGCCTGCATGACGCCGTCGAGGCTGACGAAGGTGGCGGCGATGATCTTGCGCATCTGTCTTCTCCTTTTCGCGATCCGTGCCGTCACGGCCGGATTTCGGCCCAAGGACGAGCGACAGGCGCTTCTTCCGACATGGGCCTGCAGATTTCTATCGCTTGCCGCCCGCGCCGGCACGAATGGCGCGGGATGAGAACCAGACATCGCCGAAGACGGCGGTGGCTGTGCGGTCGGGCGCCTTGTCTTCACTCAGCCGGATCGAGCGCGTGCGGATGGCGCGCTCGCGGGTTGGCACTCTTGCCTCGGGGCCGGCGACGGAAGCGCCGGCGCAAGGGATGAACCAGGAGCCCATGAAGGGCTGGCAGGCGAAACCCGCTTCCATTCGGGTGACCAGCACGGCGAGGCCGACGCGCTCCGCCGGCCGCCAAGGGAAGACCAGGCGGCCGCCGGGTTTGAGCGCCCGCAACCATGCCGCAGGAGGGGCAACGACCGCGGCATTGACATAGATGATGTCGGAGGGCGGCAGTGGGCCAGCGACGGCGTCGCCAGCAACGACCTCGACATTGCCATAGGCTGCGAGGTTCGCCTTGGCTCGAGCGGCAAGGTCCGCTTCGATCTCGAAGGCGGTGACGCTGCCGCCCGGTTCGACCAGCTTGGCCAGAAGCGCGGTGTAATAACCGGTGCCGGCGCCGATATGGGTGACGGTTTCGCCGGGCTTCGGTTCGACCTTGCCGATCCACATGGCATGCAGGACCGGTTCGCCGTTGTTGATGCCCTTGTCGGCATCGAGCACAACAAGCACGTTCTGGTAGATGTAGCTTGGATCGGCAGTTGGCGTTTTGAACCCGCCGTCGCCGGCAAAAACGGTCCACGGTCCAGGCCCGAGAAAGGCCTCGCGCGGCACCGAGGCGAACACCTCCTCAATGCGGGGATCGGCGGAGCGCGCATGCGCGGCCATCAGCTTGGCGTAGAATTTTCGGGCGTCGTCCGATCCGCTCATGCTTCCAGAAGATAGCGCGGCCGGCCGGAAAAGTCGCGGTTCGGTCTCAGCCGGCGATGGTGTCGTAAAGCAGCTTGAAGTTGAGCACCAGGATGGTCGCCGCCACGATCCAGGCCAACGCCGCCACACCGCGTGGGATGGCGAAATTGCCCATCTTCTTCTTGTCCGACACGAACTGCACCAGCGGTATCACGGCGAAGGGCAACTGCATCGACAGGATGACCTGGCTGAAGACCAGGAGCTGGGCAGTGCCTTTTTCGCCGTAGAGCGCGGTGACGATCACGACGGGGACGATGGCGACGCCGCGCGTCAGCAGGCGGCGCGCCCACTGCGGAATGCGCAGGCGCAAGAAGCCTTCCATCACGATCTGGCCGGCGAGCGTCGCGGTGACTGTCGAGTTGAGGCCGGAGGCGAGCAGCGCGATCGCGAACAGGATCGAGGCGATGCTCAAGCCCAGCAGCGGCGACAGCAGCTCGAAGGCCTGGCCGATCTCGGCGACATCCTGGTGCCCGGTGCCGTGGAAGGCCACGGCCGCAACGATGAGGATCGAGGCGTTGACGAACAGCGCCAGGATCAGCGCGATGGTCGAATCCGTCGTCGCCCATTTGATCGCGTCGCGTTTTCCGGCATCCGTGCGGTCGTAGTCGCGGGTCTGCACGATCGAGGAGTGCAAGTAAAGGTTATGCGGCATGACGGTGGCGCCGATGATGCCGATGGCGATGTAGAGCATCGCCGGGTTGGTGACGATCTCGGATGACGGCACGAACATCGAATGCAGGATCGTGCCGGCCGGCGGCGCGGCGACGAAGATCTGAATGGCGAAGCAGCCGAAGATGATGATCAAAAGCGCGATGACGAAGGCTTCGAGATAGCGGAAGCCCTTGTTCATTAAAAGCAGGACGAGAAAGGCGTCGAGCGCGGTGAGCATGGCGCCGCCGATCAGCGGGATGCCGAACAGGAGCTGCAGCGCGATCGCCGTGCCGATCACCTCGGCGAGGTCGCAGGCGATGATCGCCAGCTCGCAGGCGACCCACAGCAGGAGATTGACAGGGCGCGGATAGTAGGCGCGGCAGGCCTGCGCGAGGTCGCGGCCGGTGGCGATACCGAGACGCGCGGCCAGCGCCTGCAAAAGGATCGCCATCAGGTTCGACAGCATGATGACGAAAAGCAGCGTGTAGCCGAACTGCGCGCCGCCGGCGAGGTCCGTCGCCCAGTTGCCCGGGTCCATGTAACCGACCGACACCATGTAGCCCGGGCCTATGAAGGCGAACAGGCGGCGGAACCAGACGCTGGTTTGCGGCACCGTGATCGAGGCATTGACCTCGCGCAGGCTGGGCTGCTCGTCGTCGGGCCTGTCGAAACGCCATGCGGATCGGGATATTGCTACTTCGGCGTCGGACATGGGGATTCCGTTGGGATGGATCGGTTATGCCCCTATCTATGCCACGGCTCAACATTATGCAATAGGCTATATTTCATTGTTTGTGCTTTTTATGCGGCGGCGCAAGGCCGGTTGCACGTGAGCGGGAATGCAAATAAACGGCCAGACCATCCGGGTCCGTGCTATGAATACGGGCCGATTCAAGCTTCGGCAGTGAAGGAGGAGCTCGTATTGGCGCTGAGGAACAGACCGGTTCGACGCGAAAAGCCGCTTCCCGATGCCGAAATCCATTCGGAAGGGTTCAGGCAGACGCGCGAAGCGCGCCGCAGCGCGCTCGTCGAGGACTATGTCGAGCTGATCGCCGACCTGATCGAGGATGGCAATGAGGCCCGTCAGGTCGATATTGCGGCCAGACTTGGCGTCGCGCAACCCACCGTAGCGAAAATGCTGACCAGGCTCTGCGCCGACGGGCTGGTGTCCAGAAAGCCTTATCGCGGCGTGTTCCTCACCGAAACCGGCCGGAAGGTCGCCGAGGAGAGCCGCATCCGCCACCAGACAGTCGAAGCGTTCCTGCGCTCGCTGGGCGTCAGCGCCGAGACGGCGCGGATCGACGCCGAAGGCATCGAGCATCATGTCAGCGCCGAGACGCTGGACGCTTTCCGCAGGGCGATGACATCTGTCCGCTAAGCTTGGGCGTTTGGTGCCGAGGATCGGATTGCGGAGCGCGAAGTTGCGGCGCCGGCAGCGAGAAAAATGCTGTGACTTGGCATAACCGTTGCGATAACTGTTTGCGGGGGCGGTCGGCGGGCCGATCCTTCCAGGACATTCGCATTGCGAGGAGTTGCCATGCTTTGGAGAGGCCGTCGTCAGAGCGACAACGTCGAGGACCAGCGCAGCGACAGCGGTGGCGGCTTCAGCGATCAGGGCGGCGGCCAGTTCCGCATTCCGATCGGCGGCCGTGCCGGCGGCGGCTCGAGCATCATCCTGGTCATCCTGGTCGTTCTCGCCGGATGGTATTTCGGCTTCGATCCATCGCAGATCCTGGGTGACGGCGGCGGTGGTCTGGTGCCAGGCGGCGGTGGCCAGATCACGGACGACAGCGGCTCGCAGGACAGCACCGGCGCACCCGCTTCGGATGAAATGAAGCAGTTCGTGGCGACGGTGCTTGCCGAGACCGAGGACACCTGGACCGGTATCTTCAAGGCCAACGGCCTTACCTACGAGGACCCCAAACTGGTGCTGTTCAGCGGCCAGATCCGCTCGGCTTGCGGCTTTGCCTCCTCCGCGGCGGGGCCGTTCTATTGCCCCGGCGACCACAAGGTCTATCTCGACATGACCTTCTTCCAGCAGCTCGACCAGCAGTTCGGCGCCTCGGGCGAGTTCGCGCGGGCCTATGTGGTTGCGCATGAGGTCGGCCACCATGTGCAGAACCTCACCGGCATCATGCAGAAGTTCAACCAGATGCGGCAGGGCATGGGCGAGGCCGAGGCCAACCAGATGTCGGTGCGGGTCGAGCTCCAGGCCGACTGCTTCGCCGGTGTCTGGGCACACTACACCGCGCAGAAGGGCATTCTCGAACAGGGCGACATGGAAAGCGCGCTGAATGCCGCCAAGCAGATCGGCGACGACACGCTGCAAAAGAAGATGCAGGGCTATGTCGTTCCGGAAAGCTTCAACCACGGCACCTCGGCACAGCGGCAGATCTGGCTGGCGCGCGGCTACAAGAGCGGCAAGCTTTCGGACTGCGATACTTTCAACAATCCGGTCTGAAGCGGCGACACACGGCCGAGGTCATGGCCGTGCGCCTGATGTCAGGATGAGGCAGTTGCGGTCGTTCGCTTATTGTTCCAGGCGAGAAGCTCGCCTATAAGGTGCCTCCCGCCCAGGGCGGCCGAGGAGCTTATCACCATGATCGACCCCAAGACCGCCAAGCGGGGCCTTGCGCTCGTTTTCACGACCCTGCTGCTCGACGTCATCGGCTTCGGCATCATCATGCCGGTGCTGCCGGCCTATCTGCAGGAATTAACCGGCGTCGGCGTCAGCGAGGCGGCTATCGAGGGCGGCTGGCTGTTCTTCGTTTATGCGGCGATGCAGTTCTTCTTCGCGCCGGTCATCGGTGGCTTGAGCGACCGCTTCGGTCGACGGCCGATCCTGCTTGCCTCGGTGCTCACTTTCTCCATCGACAACCTGATATGCGCCATCGCCTGGTCCTATCCGATGCTGTTCATCGGGCGCGTGCTTGCCGGCATTTCCGGCGCCAGCTATTCGACGACATCCGCCTTCATCGCCGACATCTCGACGGACGAGAACAGGGCAAAGAATTTCGGCCTGCTCGGCATCGCGTTCGGCGTCGGCTTCGTCATCGGCCCGGTGCTCGGCGGACTGCTCGGCACGTTCGGGCCGCGGGTGCCGTTCTATTTCGCGGCCGGGCTTGCCTTGGTCAATTTCCTCATCGCGCTGTTCTTCCTGCCGGAGACGCTGGACGCGCAGCATCGTCGCCGCTTCGAATGGAAGCGGGCCAATCCCGTCGGCACGCTCATTCAGATGCGCAACTATCCGGGCATCGGCTGGATCGGCCTTGTCTTCTTCCTGATGACGCTCGGCCACATGATGTATCCGGCGGTATGGTCCTTCGTCTCCAGCTATCGCTACGGCTGGAACCAGCAGCAGATCGGCTTCTCGCTCGGCGCCTTCGGCCTGTGCGGCGCGATCATCATGGCGACGGTGCTGCCGCGGGTCATCCCCAGGCTCGGCGAGTGGAAGACGGCGGCGATCGGCCTGACCTTCACGGCGCTCAGCGCCTTCGGCTACGCGTTTGCGACGCAAGGCTGGATGATCTACGCGGTCATCGTCGCCGGTTGCCTGGAGGCGCTTGCCGACCCGCCGCTCAGGAGCCTAGCCGCCGGGAAGGTGCCGCCTTCGGCGCAAGGCGAGCTGCAGGGCGCGATGACCTCGATCTTCTCGATCACCTCGATCGTCACGCCGCTGCTTTATACGGCGATCTTTTCCTGGTTCACCGGCCCGAGCGCGCCGGTTGAATTCGGCGGGGCGCCTTATGTGCTCGGCGCTGTTTTCCTGACGCTGGCCGTGATCGTCTTCGTGACCAAAGTGGCCAAGCCGACCCCGAAGGAGGTCGAGCGCATGCATGCGCAGGAGGCGGTGACCGACGCGGCTTGAGGCGTGTTGATATTCAGGTGATGCCGGCCTGCAAATGGCGGCTTCCTGCGCTTCCGGCCTTCGCCGGCCGAAGCATCCATGAGAGTGGCGTGGCCGGCGTAGGCCGGTGCTCATATGTGGACGGCCCCCTGCTTGCAAGGCTTTGGC
>SAQE01000011.1:0-90785 GCA_004020545.1 Mesorhizobium sp.
CGCCAACTATTTCAAGGCCGCTGGATATGACCCGGATTAAATCGGACGTGCTCTAAATTCGGGTTCGTTTTACAAAACAGATACAATATTTTTGCAGGTTCCGTAATCGCTTTCACATACGCCGACGACCTCTACTTCCATGCTTATCGTGCAACTGAGACGAAATCAGCTGACGTGACGAGCGTCCGCAGAAGGGGGTTGTATGCAATTGAATAAAAAGCTCCTGGCGATCATCGGGAAACGCTTTCCTGCCATCTACGATGTGATCCCGCACGGACCACAGGGTGGGCTTGTGCGGGTCGCACTCAATCCGCAGCCGCTGCCGCCGCATGAACTGGGCGCAGCGGTCGCTGACGAATTTGTCCGCCATGCGTGGGTGGCCGAGCGAGGCGGGCTCGATATGAAAGCGCTGTTGAGCGACCTCGATGACTGGTGCCCCACACGACCGAAGATCCCGAAGCTTCCCCCTTGGTGGGGACCGTTTCCGGAGCCGGAGCCGCGCCCCGATTGGTTCGTGGACTACCATTTGGGATTTGCCGCACGGCTGTCGGCGGTCGCAACAGGCACACGCCTGGATGAGACTCTTGACCAGGTGATCGACCGTTCCCTAACGGCAATCGAGGCGGTGAAGCTCTGACGAGATGCTGCCAAAGCCGAGGGCTGTGAACAATCGAAGGGCGCCGCGAGGGCGCCCTTTTTGTTGCGGTGTCTGCTTTCGCGCGGGTGTTATACCGCCGAGCCGTAGAGATCGTAGGCGTCGGCGCGGTCGACCTTGACCGTGACGATGTCGCCGGCGCGCAACGGCCGCCGCGACTGGATGTGCACGGAGCCATCGATCTCGGGCGCGTCATATTTGGTGCGGCCCTTCGCCGAGGTGCCGTGCGCCTCGTCGATCAGCACCGGCAGGCGTTTGCCGACCTTCTTGGCGAGCTGCGTCGCCGAGATCTTCTGCTGGCGCTGCATGAAGCGGTGCCAGCGCGCCTCCTTGATCTCCTGCGGCAGCTGCTCGAGGCCGAGGTCGTTGGAGCGCGCGCCCTTGACCGACTCGTATTTGAAGCAGCCGGCGCGATCGATTTTTGCTTCGTCGAGCCAGTCGAGCAGCATCTGGAAATCGTCTTCCGTCTCGCCCGGGAAACCGACGATGAAGGTCGAGCGGATGGCGAGATCCGGACAGACCTCGCGCCAGCCGCGAATGCGCTCCAGCGTCTTCTCGCCATGCGCGGGACGGCGCATGTTCTTCAGCACCTGCGGCGAGGCATGCTGAAAGGGGATGTCGAGATAGGGAAGGATTTTTCCCTCCGCCATCAGCGGAATGACGTCGGCCACGTGCGGGTAGGGGTACACATAATGCATGCGTATCCAGATGCCGAGCTTGCCCAGTTCCTCGGCGAGGTCGAGGAACTTTGCGCGCACCTCGCGATCGCCGAACGTGCTTGTCTGGTATTTGATGTCGATACCGTAGGCGCTGGTGTCCTGCGAGATGACGAGGATTTCCTTGACGCCGGCCTTGGCGAGCTTTTCGGCCTCGCGCAGCACGTCCGCGGCGGGCCGCGAGACGAGGTCGCCGCGCAGCGCCGGGATGATGCAGAAGGTGCAGCGGTTGTTGCAGCCTTCCGAAATCTTCAGATAGGCGTAGTGGCGCGGCGTAAGCTTGACGCCCTGCGGCGGCAGGAGATCGACGTAAGGGTCGTGGCTGGGGGGAGCGGCCTCATGCACCGCCGCCATCACGCTCTCATAGGCCTGCGGACCGGTGATCGCCAGCACGTTGGGGTGCTTCTCACGGATCACCTCCGGCTCGGCGCCGAGGCAGCCGGTGACGATGACGCGGCCGTTCTCCGAAAGGGCGGAGCCGATGGCGTCGAGCGACTCGTCGCGCGCGGAATCGAGGAAGCCGCAAGTGTTGACGACGACGAGGTCCGCGCCGTCATGCTTGCGCGCGATCTCGTAACCTTCGGCGCGCAGGCGCGTGATGATGCGCTCGGAATCGACGAGCGCCTTCGGGCAACCAAGACTGACGAAACTGACGCGAGGGGCAGACATAGGATTTTCCAGGCTTTTCGGGATCGGCGGCGCAATACCACACTAATTGCGGCATTGGTATGGACTGGCCCTTGCCGCGGCAAAACACAGTGCGAAGGGCCGGCTTATCGGCCGGCCGAGCCCGCGCCGGAGGCGGCGTCAGCTCACTACATTGTTGACGTGCGGCCAGACTTCCATCGCGCCGCGGTAGACCATGTCGAGCGCGACGTAGAGGATGATCAGCAAGCCGACATAGGCAATCCAGCGGTAGCGGTGCAGCAGCCGGGCAATGAAGCTCGCGGCAAGGCCCATCAAGCCGATCGAGAGCACGAGCCCGATGACCAGCACCCAGAAATGATCCCGAGCCGCGCCGGCGACGGCCAGGACGTTGTCGAGCGACATCGACACGTCGGCAATGACGATCTGCAGGGCCGCCTGGCCGAGCGTCTTGCGCGGCGCCTTGCCGGCAATCAAGCTGTCGTGGTCGAGGTCGGAATTGGACAACGCCTCAGTGGCCTGCTCTTCTTCGGCCTGCGAGGTGCGCAGCTCGCGATACATCTTCCAGCAGACCCAAAGCAGCAGGATTCCGCCTGCCAGCAGCAGGCCGACGATTGCGAGCAGCTTGACAGTGACGGCGGCAAACAGGATGCGCAGCACCGTGGCCGCGAGGACACCGATGAGGATCGCCTTCTTGCGTTGGTCGGAGGGCAGCCCGGCTGCGGCAAGGCCTATGACGATGGCATTGTCGCCGGCAAGCACCAGGTCGATCGCGATGACCTGAAGAAGGGCGCTCAGACTTGCGGCGCTGAAAATATCCATCGTCTGGAAGCCCCTTGCTGTTCGTCTTGTGTCGGCCGTCGAATATGCTGACGCTAGGGCGATTCAGCGTTTGATAGAGTCGCTGATCGCTCTAAGTATTTGTTTTTACGCAATTCCGGACGAGAAGCCGCTGCTCGCTTTTCCGGGAATTGCTCTACGTGTGTGATTCCCGCACGTCAAGAGAACCATCCGGACCAAGCGCTTGTGCGTCGTCTTGTTCCACCGGAATCCATGTGGACTTCGCAGCCGGAGAAAAGGCTGACCCAGGCCCGGCCGGCCGTGGCCGATCCATCAATCATAAAGATTGTATTTTGCCCAGTCGGTTTCCGGGATCTCATCGCCGATCTTGTAGCGGAACTGCAGCACCTGCATGTGGTCGGGCGCTGTCTGGCATTTGAACTTCAGCCGGTACCATTGACCCTTGCTGCGAAAGGCGGCGCCGGGGCTCTTTATCGCATCGGCGCTCATCTGCGGCGTGGCGAAGGCATAAGCCACGACGCGATCAGCCTTGTAGTTGCGGTCGTCATGGCTGATCCGGTCGAGCACTTCCGCATCGCAACGCTGCTCGAGACGAGTCTGCGGATCGAGTTTCAGCAGGCCGGTGCGCAGCGCATTGTCCATCGCCTTGGCCGGCCAGGCCAGCGTCAGAGACGCCAGAACCATCAGGCAGAGCTTTTTCATGGGCGCGACAAGCAGCATATTCTGTCTGACAAATCAACGGGCGCGGGGGCGCGGCGTGGAGCCACAGCAAGGGGATGCCGGCAAGGCCAGATGCCACTGAGAGTTCGTCCCTGGCCGCCCTAGAACACACCGCCGATGCCGATGCCGCCACTGATATCAGGGGGAGGAGCGGCCGGGCGCGAGGGCTGCGGTTTGGAGGATCTTGCGGCCTTTCGGCCGGTTGCCGCCTTCCCGGATGCGGAAGCGGGATTGGAAGAAACCTTGGCCGGCGTGGTCCTTTGCGCGATCACCGGATCCCTGCAGACACGGCCCGACTGCAGGAACAGATCGCTCAGAAGTTCAAGAGTGGGTTCGGTCGACGACGTCGTCCGCTTCGTGTTCTTGTTGTAGTTGGCAACCGCGCGGACGGAGCCTTTGCCCCAATTTCCATCCACAGTCGCGCGGTAACAACCAAGGCGGCGCAACTCCGTCTGGATACTGCGCGCCAGGTCGGTTGCCTTCTGCTGCTCCGGCTCATTCGTGGACTTGCCGACGATCAGCGTTTCAAGGCCTGATACGACGCTTTGCCGGGCGCTCTCGAGGCTGGCGACTTGGGTGCCGGCCGGCTTGGTCGATGGATCGGGCGAGGCCGGAACTTCGACCGACCGCAATGTCTGCCCCACGATCATCACTGCCGTCTGCAAGTCGTTTGAGGCAAGTTCGACCTGCAGTTTTTCCTTGGCGGCGGGGTCCGACAGAATGCGCGACAGGCTGACGCTCAGTTGGACCGGATCGAGCACCTGCTGTTCGGTGAAATAGAACTGCTCGCGAAGGTTTGATTGATCCCAGGGCACCTGCCGCCCGAGCGTCAGCGCCTCGGTCCGGTTGCGTACACGGATCATCATGTCCGAAATGCTGAGCCCGGGAATTTCTATGTTCTGCAACAGGGCGGTGGTGAAAGGGCTGTTGCTTCCCGCCCCATCGAGCGTGGTATTGCCGGGCTGAGTTGCGAAGGCAACGAAGGTATTTTCGCCTACCTCGACCTGCGCCAGGCCGTTAGCCGAATTCGCACCCTTTCCCATCGGGTTGTCACGGCAGGCGTCGAGGAAAATGAATGTCGGCCGCTCGCGCCGGGCAAACCTCGAGATGACGTCGTCGAGCCTGACGGCCCGTGCGGTCAGCTCCTCCAGATTTTTCGCATCCGGCGTGTCGACCGGCAGCAGAAAGTTCTCACCGTGAAGCTGCACGCCGTGGCCGGCGTAGAAGATCAGCACCGCGCCGGCGCTCGAAAGCTTGCTGTCGGCTTGCTGAAACAACCGGGCAAATCCGTCGGCGGACAGATCGGTGCCGCTCAGGACGTCGAAATTTAGCCGTTGCAGGCTCTCCGAAAGCTTTTTTGCATCGTTGGTGGCGTTGGCAAGATGCGGGAGATGGCTTTGATAGTTGGAATTGCCGATGACGATCGCCAGCCGCTTACTCGGTTGCGGCGTCGCCTCTTGGTCCACCGCGGCTTGAACCTCGATCAAGCCGAACCATGAAAACAGCAGAACCGCCAGGATGCGCAGAAAGGGACCACAGGTCATGCCACGAACTCGTCTCAGCAGGCGACAGTCGTCAAGTCGCCGAAGCGCCTCGCCCACGGCGCCACCCCGCGCGCCTCGTCTCCGAAGACGCCGAAAATTTACATCAGAAACCGTCTCAAAGGAAGCGTAGCACTGGCCGATATTCGGAAAACACAGTCAGTCCCAACAAGATATAGGAAATCCAACCGGTTTTCTGATAGGATGCTCAGAGCATATCTGCCGTAGCTGTTGGTTGCACTTCCGATTTCCTACTATCGCATTGCTTGTATTGAATAAAATTGTTCAAGTTCGAGGGGAAAATGACGATGAAGGCGGAAAAGCGGCTTCTGCGCCTTTGGGTCTTGGGCACGTTCTCAGTCGGCGCCGCAGCCTTTTTCATGCCGTCCAAGGCACGCGCCTGCATCGTCGACAACGACGGAACCTTCCTGGACCCCAATTGCTATATTGGCGGCGCCGCCAATGGCGCGATTGTCGACACGTCGCTGGATGCGCTTCACGACATCGTTGATGACATCGTCGAGGCAGATGTCGGGCCGGCAAAGGCAGTTCCGCCGGCGCCGGTGCAAACGGCGCCTTTTGGTGTTTTCGCATCCGGCCAGTTTGCCCATACCGAGCATGACGGCTTCAAGATATCGAACAGCGTCGACACTTTCGACGGGCCGCATTTCGACGTCGATGAATTTTCCGCCGCAATCAGCGTGGACTTCAATGCCGCCAAGCATTTCGGGTTCGACAATGAGCACGGCCTCAATCTCGGTCTGTTCGGCGGCTACGCTTCGGCCAAGGTGGGTGTCGACGCATTCGAGTTCTTCAGCGGCGGCGATGCCACCAACAGAAGCGGCATGTTCGGCGGTTATGGACTCTATCGCCATGACACCAGCTACATGCTTGTCGCCGCCTCGGCTTTCCTCGGCAATACCGACGTCGATCGCGGGAGGCAATTCGGCAGCTATGACACACAGGGCTACGCAATAACCGGGTCCGTCGGCCGCATCTTCAACCTGACCGACCGGGTGCGCTTCGACCTGCGCGGCGGATTGCTGGGGGTCACCTTTACCGGCGATGCATATGAAGACAGCTTCGGCACCGACTACGGGAAGAGCCGTCTGTCCTTCGGCGCGGTCAAGTTCGAACCCGGCATCTATGTCGATTTTCAACTTGGAAACGGCATGGTGATCAGCCCCTATGCGCGGGCCGATGTCCAGCAGCGCTTCGGCTATTCCAATACGGCCAGCGTCGATGGCGTGGAGAGCGAGTTCGACGACGCGGACTTCTCGGTGGCGCTGTACTCCGGTTTCAACCTGAAGGTGACGGGCTCGACAACGCTCAGCACCGAAATTCGCGGCAAGTGGTCCGCGGACAGTACTACCGTCAGCGGCAAGCTGGGCCTGAAGATCGCCTTCTAGCCTTTCGGTCGCCGGCAAGAGCTCTTTCGCGCCAGCGGGCCAGGGCGTCGGCGATGTCGGGCTCAGGTTGAATCGGCAGGGAGCCCAGCCCGGCGGTTTCGGCTTTCCGGATTATCCCAGAGTGTTTTCTCCGGCATCCTGATCCGCCGTCGCCCCTTCGTCTCCGGTGCCTGTATCCGACACTTGGCCATCGCCCGAGCCAGTCGGGGGAAGCACCGTCACGTCCATTCGAGCGATCCGGGATGCCGCTCTCCCTTGCGCGTTCGGCTCGCTGTCGCCCGCCTCCAAAACGGAGGCCTTTGCAAGATGGCCAATGCTTTCGCCGCTCTTGCCGGGAAAAGCTGCTTCGGGTGATGGCTGAGGTCTGGTGGTACGCTGCACTGCACCGGCGTTGTGCTGGCTTCCAATCGGAGAGGTCATGGCTGCGCTCCAGGTGGATGACAGACGCAACATGACACGGCTGGCTGGTGCCAGGCTTGTGGCTGGCGTGGGCAAACACTGGGGCTTCGGGTTGTCGTATCTAGACCTGTCCAAACCCTGCCCGCGTTGGGGAGCATCGCAAATGATTGTCCAGAGAATGTCAGCAACCCATCAGACTTGGGTCGCATGCGGGAGGGACTGTAGAACCCCTTTTTCTTGCCCTCCAGCAACAGTATTGTTCTTCGAAAGTGCTGGAGGAGAATCCAGCCGGGTAGTTTCGAGTGCAGCCCCCGAAAAAGAACTACGCTGCGGAATACCTAGAACGAAGAATGTCAGCCATGCAGTTCACCGCCTTTCTGGATCCGTGCGACCAGTGGATGGTCTATGACCTATTTTCCGATCTCCCGGCGGAGCTGCCGGGCAGACTGCTGCTTGGACTAACACAGACCGACGCCGAGCAGTTAACCGAGCAGGCGAACATGGAATTCGTGTTGATGCCGGCCGAATATAATTGAAGGCAGAACCGTCGAGCTCCGGTTTCCCAGGCATGATGCGCGTGTCGGCGATGGTTTCGGCAAAGCCATTACCGAATAAACCGCCAGGGGTTTGGAAGCCGGGTCGAACCTCACCGGCAAGTACATGTCGGGCCGCTTCCGCATCGGGATCGCCAAGCGGAAAGAGCCTGACACCCGCCCGAGACGGGCCGACCAGTGCCTCAAGCACCGCCGGTCTTGTTCGCGACTTGCAAGAACGAGGTCGAGTCCTGCAGACGCGGCATGCTCCGCTGCCATGCCGCCGGTGTAGCCGGCTCCATAGATCGTCAGTGTCTTCATGTTGATGCTTCTTCTTTTGTGATTACTCGAGATCGGCGTCGATGTGCGTGATCAGCCCATCGGCATTGACCGAGATGTCCAGAAGGCCAATTTCGTGGCCGAAGTCACCGGTGAAATCGACCCGCACGCGAGCTCGGACCTCACTGATGTTCTCGATCGAGAGGAAGCGGGTGACCGTGTGATAGCTTATGAAGTATCGCTCGATGTAATCGCGGACGCCGGCGTGACCGTCAAAACGGTGGCCCGTCGACGGGTCGTCGATCACCGTGTCCGGCGTGAACAAGGTCACCGCCGTGTCGGTATCGAAGGCGTTGGTTGCCGCGATCAGCGCATCTGCCATCGTGCGCAAGGTGTTGGCGGTCATGGCGTCAATTCCCGTGCTGCCGGCTCTTGAAGACGAATTCGAGGCTGTAGCCGCCAGGGTCCCCGACCTGCGCCGCATAATAGCGGGGACCGCAGTGAGGCTGCGCCCCGAGTGGACGGATATCAGTCGCGCCGGCCGCCAGAGCTTCGGCATGAGCGGCATTCACCATCGCTTCGGAATCGGCGACGAAACCGACATGCACCGCGCCGGGTGCTACCGCGCCCTGTCTCAAGCAAGAGAACATCCGGCCCTTCGCACCGAAACCCTTGAGGTCGGGATGCCCCGCTGGTCCGTCCTTGCCGTCATAGTCGAGGAGGGTGGTGATCCCGAGGATCGCGAGCGCTTTTTGGGAAAAGGCAACGGAGAGAGCGGTATCGCTTACCGCAAGGAAGATGTGATCGAGCATGTGAACTTCCTCAGATGGTGTAGCCGCCGCCGACTTCGATGTTCTGGGCGTTGATCCATCGATTTTCGTCGGATAGCAGGCTGGCTACCATGCAACCGACGTCATCTGGTTCGCCGACGCGTCCGAGCGCCGTTTGCCTGGCGAGCAGCGCCTCAAATTCTTCGCTGAGGCCTCCGCCAAGTTCGGTGCGGATGGGTCCTGGCGCGATGGAGTTGGCGCGGATGCGGCGTTGGCCAAACTCCTTGGCCATATAGCGGCTCAGCACTTCAAGGCCGCCCTTGAAAGAGGCGTATGGCGCGACGCCGGCGGTGGCGACGCGGCTGGTCGCGCTCGTCACGTTCACGATGTGACCGCCAGCGCCCATGAGTGGCAACAAAGCCTGCGTGAGGAAGAACGGTCCCTTGAGATGCACGCGGAACAGCCCGTCAAACTCTTCTTCGGTCACCGTCGCGATCGGATTGTAGAGCCCGTACCCCGCATTGTTGACGAGGAAATCGAAGGTCTTGCTGTTCCAGGTCTTTGCCAGCGCTTCGCCGACTGCGTCGCGAAACGCAAGGAACGCAGCACTGTCGCCGACGTCCAATTTCATGGCGACGGCCTTACCGCCGTCGGCTTCGATCGTGCTGACGACCTTCTCGGCCGCTTCTCTGTTGCTGTTGTAGGTGAGGATGACGCCCATGCCACGCCTCGCGCTATGCACCGCGATGCTGGCGCCGAGGCCGCGGCTGCCACCAGTGATGATGACGATGTTCATTTGGTGCTCCTTCGATTGGATGACCCAGTGATAGCCCCGGAGCCCTCACAGCCGCTCGCACGATCCTCTTCGAATCTTGCCTATTCCTGCTTTCCCGTTGAATGTGAGGCGCTTGTATGAAACACGAGACACATGGACACACAGCTTCAGGAACTCAGACAATTAGCGTCCCGGGCGGAGAACCGCCGCACGGAGACAGGTATTCCGCGTGTCGCCATGGTGCAGGGAGAGATTCCGGAACATCGACTTGCGGCGGTCTACGATCCCATGGTCAATCTAATTTTGACGGGTTCCAAGACCATGACCGTCGGCGACCGCACGTTTCGCTATGATCCCGCGACGTATTTCGTCATGTCGGTCGATCTGCCGGCGGTCGGCTCCGTGCATCCGTCGGATGATGGAGCCCCTTATCTCGCGATTAGCCTGACGCTGGAGCCGGCGATCGTTGCCAATCTGCTGGCCGACCTGCCCAAACCTGCCGGTGGTGAGCTCTACAGCCCTGGCTTCTCGGTCGCGCCAGTTACCCCTGAACTGCTCGATGCCTGGCTCCGTATGTTGCGCCTGATCGAGCACCCGAACGAGATCGCCGCGCTTGCCCCGGTCTATGAGCGCGAAATTCTCTTCCGTGTGCTGCAGGGGCCGCTGGACTGGATGCTGCGGGATATCGCGACCCCCGACACCGCTCTTTCGCGGATCGGCATCGCCATCCAATGGATCAGGGAGAACTTCGCCAAGCCGCTGCGTGTCGAGGCCCTTGCGGAGATGGCGGCACTCAGCGTTTCTGCCTTCCACCGTCACTTCAAGGCAGTGACGGCGCTCAGTCCGCTCCAGTACCAGAAGCATGTGCGGTTGCTACACGCGCGATCCCTTCTCGTAGCGGGAGAAGGCAACGCCACATCCATCGCGTTCGGTGTGGGTTACGAGAGCCCAACCCAGTTCAGCCGGGAATACGCGCGCCAATTCGGGCTGCCGCCGTCCAGGGACGCGGCAAGGTTACGGACCTTTGGTAAG
Source organism: Mesorhizobium sp. (assembly GCA_004020545.1). GTDB lineage: Bacteria > Pseudomonadota > Alphaproteobacteria > Rhizobiales > Rhizobiaceae > Mesorhizobium. Next base: position 10,276 of record SAQE01000011.1, read on the forward strand.
TTGCGGAACTGAAGGTTCGCATGAGCAAGAGCGGAAGTAGGGATATAGAGGGAGATCGGCGGCGTTCGGCGGTAAGTCGTTCGTCAAATTGGCCATTTTGGTGCGCGGCCTGAGACATGGGTGACGTTTTGTACCGCAGTCCACCATGTCTTAGGTACAAACTGTTACCTATGTCTCCGGGCCGGACACAGACTGACCTGGCGGAGGGAGTGGGATTCGAACCCACGGTGAACTCGCGCCCACGCCGGTTTTCAAGACCGGTGCCTTAAACCGCTCGGCCATCCCTCCAAGCCTTGTTTTCGTTAGCTTTTTTGGCGTTTTGCGCTAGGCCATTTGGGGCCGTTGCTACCATTTTGCTACCGAACGTGCTCAGCTACCGGGCTTTACCGCGCTCCTGATCGCTGCGTCAACCGCCTCGGCGGCATCGGCCTGCATTCCCGGCATGACGTGCGAATATAGGTCGAGCGTGATGCCGATCGTCGAATGACCTAAGCGCTCGCTGGCGACCTTTGGATGGACGCCGGCCGATAGCATCTGAGAGGCATGGGTATGGCGCAGGTCGTGGAATCGAATGCGGGGCAACTTTGTCTTGCCGAGCACGCGAATCCATTCGTGCGTCAGCGATCGGGGCTGAAGCGGCTGGCCGTCGACCTGCGCGACGACGAAGCTGTCAGCTTCGGGACGAATGCCAAGCTTGAGCTGTTCCTCCGCCTGACGAGTGCGGTGCGCCTTCAACTCGGCGACGGTAGCGGCCGATAGTGCTACGGTTCTGGCCCTGCCTGACTTCGGTTCTTTGTAGCGCACGCCGTCATTTGTCTGTTCGGCGCTTTCGACGATCGACAGTAGGCGTAGGTTGTCGCCAAGCTCCACATGGCGCCAGCGCAACGCAAGGATCTCGCCGCGGCGCAGGCCGCACTTCACCGCCAACAGCATGGGGATGAACATGCGGGTTAGGCGAAGCTCTTCAATGAGCTGCGCGGTCTGTGCCGCATCGTAGGCGAGCATCTTCTTGCGCTCTACCTTCGGCGGCGTCGTGGCCGTTGCAGGGTTCCTAGACAGCCGATCCCATGTCACCGCCTGACCCAATGCCTTGATGAGGACGCGCCGGAAGTGGTGAACGGTTCTAGGCGCCAAGGGAGGCAGTGGCTTGAGCTCTTCGCCTTCCTTGCGTTTCCGGTGATCGGTGCGCGGCTTCGTCAGCGCATCCGTGAAGGCAGCGTCGATCTTGTCTGTCTTCAGCTTCGCAAGGATGACGGCGCCGATGAGGGGCACCAGTCCCTTCCGGCATATCTCAGCGTACCGCTCGAAGGTCTTTGGCGCGACCGACGGCTTGATGAAGGTCAGCCATTCGTCAAGGAACTCGGCGACAGTCTGCCTCGTCGGTTCGACGTAAGTGCCGTGTTTCATTTCGGTAATGAGCCGAGCGCATTCCTCTTGCGCTCCGCGCTTCGTGCCGCTGAAGCTGTGCCATTTCCGGCGCCGCTTGCCTGCCTCGTCGTAGAGATCGAGAACAATGGCCCATTTGCCGGGGCTGCGTTCGGTGATGTGGCCCTTCATTTCGGATCCTTCCTCCGCTTGAGATCATCGGCCATCTTCAAGAGATCGTCGCGACCTGTCTTCGAGCGCGCGGCAACGTGGCCGATCTCGTCTTTGATCAGCCGCAGCTTGTGTTCATACCGCGTCCCCTTGTTGATCGGCGCTGAAGGGTCGGCGTCCTGAATTTCAAGCCATAGGGCGCTGGAAACGAAATCCTGCGTGTAGGCGAGAACGGCGTCGATGTCGCTCGGCGATGGACCTTTGATGTTTGGCCGCGGGTCGCCTTCAGGTCGCACGGCTTCCAACAGTCGGTTGATCGTCTTGACGGCGTTGTCAAACCAGGCCGGATCACTAAGCCAATTCCCGAGGCCCGCGGTGCCGACGCCACTCCATTGAACCGCCAAGGCGATAGTCCTCATCATCATGTAGGTCTGACTGTCTCCAAAGTTGTCAGCAATCTTTTCGTCATCAGAAAAAGTTCGGCGTAGCCGTCTCTGAATCTCGTCGGACAAGGTGCCGCCTCGAGCCGCTGCGGCCTTCTCAAGCTCGGCCTTCAACTCCGGGGCCATGCGCGATGAAAACACCACGGAGGGCCCGGGAAATTGTGTCTTGGGCTTCGGTCCGCGCTTAGCCACGAATGCCTGCTCCTGAATTAATCTTACAATTTGTCGCATAGGCCTATGGACCGCGTCAAGTACGCGCCCGTATTATCTTACACATTGTAAGCCAGAAAGGGGCTACACGGTATGTCTGAACTACCCGAAATTCTCGTCATGACCGTTCCTGAAGCCGGTGCGAAGCTCGGCTTGGGCAGGAACGCCTCATATGAAGCCGCGGCGCGCGGCGACATCCCGACGATCAGGATCGGCAAACTGATCAAGGTGCCGAAGGCTGCTTTCGAGCGGATGCTCGCGAAGTCGGGGGAGGCCGCATAATGCAAGCCGAGATAACGACGTGAAACCGCCGCGATGGTGCGCGGCGGCTCGGGTGGGATTTGGGTGTTCGGAAGTGCCCGGAAAATAGTCCTGCCCTGCCAACGCGTCAACCAGCGTGCGGTTTCTTCAATTGCAAGGAGAAATCGACATGTCAGCCAACTATCGCATTGCCGTCACCTGGCGCGGGCCGGGAAACGTCCGCCAGGACCAGACGGAAACCGTCAACGGCCTTTCGCAAATCTCCGAAGTGCTCGGCAGGGGACCGGACGGCTGGACCGTCGCATATGTGACGATCACCGAACTGACCAGCCGCAGGGGTGGCTGAGATGGACGCGACCCCTGAAGTCGAAACCGTGGCGGTTGACGCCGATGAACTCGACGGCGTCGCCGACAATCTCCTCGATATCGAGTGCAATGCGGAGGAAATCGTCGAAGCCCTCACCCGGCTGCGCGCAGAGGCGACGATCGCCTTCGGCGGCCGCGGCTACGAATGGCGGGCAAAGCTGCCGCCTGATCTTCGCGATCTAATCGATGAGATCGAGGCGCTGGCTGGCGAGACCCAGTCCGACGCCAATTACGCCTGGCGCCGCCTGCGCAAGCTGCAAAGGGACAGCGGATGACCGGCGATGCCGGCTCCGATACGGCGTCGCCCTTTTCCAACCTCCAAAAACTGAAAAAGGAAACACGCAAATGAACAATATTCCCGCCAGAAAGCAGAACTCGAACCCTGCTCTTGCCGGTATCGACGCCTACGAGGCTTTTGCCGACCAGGCCATTGGCATTGACGCCCAGCCTCGTCAAGTTCGTGCGCGGCGTCTGGTCAACCGGCACGGACAACGAGAAGATCGACGCCAATGCCCGATTCCTGGCCGTGGTGACCGGCCTGCGGCACGGCCACATCAAATGGGAGGACGGCCAACCGGTCGATCGCCGCATGGTGCCGGTGCAGGACCATCCGCTGCCGCCGGCCCGCACCGATCTCGGCGACCTCGACGAGACCGAGTGGCCGATCGGCAAGGACGGTGCACCCGCCGATCCCTGGCAATTCACCTTCGAACTGCCGCTGCTCGATCTCGAAAACTCAGCGCAGCGGCTTTATTCGACCCCGTCCTTCGGCGGCCGTCAGGCGATCGGCCGGCTGGCGCGGACCTATGCGCTACGCAAGAAGAAAGATCCCGGAAAATTGCCGGTCGTCGAGTTGGCCTGCGAAAGCTACAAGCACGCAACTTACGGCGTGGTCCAGAACCCGGTTTTGAAGATCGTCGACTGGCTCCCCGATCCAGACTGGTCGCCGCCGGAACCGCCGCCCGACGCATCGTCCGATCTCAATGATGAGATTCCGTTCTAGGGAACGGAGGATGATGTGGACGCGACTGCAAGTTCAAGCAGCACCATCCGCACCGAAACCGGGTCCGGTTCGGACCCGGTCGACAGGACGGCGATCGGCGACTTCCTTACCCTGCTGCACGAGCACGCCGCCGCCGCCCTGGAAGGCGTGGCAATGCCGGGCGTGCTGAACCTCTGCCGCTTCCTGCCCGACCGCGGCCTCGACGCCGTATTCCGCTTCCCGGTCGGCGACATTTCCGGCATGGCCGGCCAGGCGGTCGCCGATGCGCAGGCAGGCTTCAATGTCTATGTCGAGGGCCGCACCGTCCGGCGGGGACTCGGCCGCAAGGTGCGCGGGTCCGCCGCCGATACGGTCGGCGTCTTCGCCCTTGTCGTCGACAGCGACGCCGACAAGGGCAGGACCGGGCAAAGCCGGCTGGCGCCGTCGCTCACCGTCGAGACCTCGCCCGGCAATTGCCACCAATGGTTGTTTCTCGATCACGCCGTCGGTCACGCGGAGGCCGGCGCACTCGGCGACGCCATGCGGCTTGCCGGCGGCGACAGCGCAACCGGCAAGCCCGACCAGCCTTACCGGGTCGCCGGGACGCCGAACTACCCGGACCAGCGCAAGCGCGAGCGTGGACGATGCACCTGCCGGACGCGCATCCTCTCCGCGTCGGGCGCCGTCTACGGCGCCGCGGCTCTGCGCAAGGCATATCCCCCCTCGGCAGGCTCGGAAGCCGGAAACGCCGGCGACGACGACGAAGACCTTTCGATCGACGAGCTTCTTGCCTTCCTTGATCCGAGGCTCAGGGACGACATCACGCGAGCGCCGGAACCGGGCGACGACCGCTCGGCGCGCGCCTTCAGCGTCATCATGCGGCTCATCCTGGAGGGCTTCAGCGACCGCGCCATAGCCAGGATCTTCGCGGCGCACCCGGACGGCATCGGTCAGCGCTATCAACGCAACGGCAAGGATCTCGGCGCCGACATCGCCCGCGCCCGCCGAAAGGCCAGCCAGCACCAGGACGACCAGCCTGGCGCTGGCCAGGACAAGCAAGATCAGGCGCCGGGCGTGCGGCTGCTCAACTGGCACGAATACCGGCAGCGGCATGGCCACCAGGGCGGCACCTTCCTGATTAAGGAGCTGGTGCGCGCCGGCACGCTGATCTCCGTCAACGGCCGGCCCGGTGCCTGCAAAACCGCGCTGCTGCTCGAACTGGCCCGCTGCCTCGACGCCGGCGCACCGTTTCTCGACCGGGAAACGAAACCGAGCGTCGTCGTCTACATCGCCACCGAGGACGAGGCCGACATCGTCAACCGCCTGGAGGCGCTCGAACTCGACGGCGTGATGATCGTCGCCTCGGAGGAAGGCGTGCCATTGACGAAGCCCGACAAAGCCGCCGCCGTCATCAGGGAAGTGATCCGCCAGACGCGCGAAAGATTTCCGGGCCGGGAGATATTCATCCCGTTCGATACACTGCGCGCCGGCCTCGACGGGCAATCCGTGCTCGACGACCGCTTCACCAGCCCGGCGCTCAACAAGCTCAGAAAACTCGCCGAGGATGAAGGCGTCGTCATCTGCGTCGTCAATCATACCAACCGCGAGAACCCGAAGCAGACCAAGGGCGAAACCCTGGAAAGCGCGGTGGCGCTGGAACTGATCCTGCTTGAGGGAGAAGGCGGCTGGTTCGAACTGCATGTCGGCAAGAACCGGTCGGGGCCGCCGCGCCGGCAGATCGGCCGTCTGCGCTGCGCCTCGATCCAGGTCGGCGACGTCGAGGCGGCGATCATCGACCAGATCGAAAGCGTCGACGGCAGAGCCGCCGCCGAAAAGCCGCGCAAGCCGGGCGACAGCCAGGCGCTCATCCTGACCATCATGAGGAACGCCGTCCTCGATCATGGCTTTCCGTTCCGGCCCTATCCAGACGGGCCGCAGGTGAAGGCGGTCAAGGAAACGCTGCTGCGCGAAACCTTCATCGAGCGGAAGGCCGGCGACGATCGCGATAACAAGCGCCGCAGCTTCGTGTCGGCGCTCAACCGGCTGCTCAACCGAACCCTGATGCGCGGGGAAAATACCGTGGGTGAAGGCGTCGTCTGGTTCGCCCGGAAGGACGACGAAACCGGAAACTTTGAAGGTTTCCGGTCAGCCGGGAGGGAAGCTTGAAAAACCGGACCGGAAACATTCCCCATCCAAGCTTCTTTCCGATATTTCCGGTTCTTCCGGAAACCGGAAACATCGGGGGATATAGGAACCTTTCCGATGTTTCCGGTCTGGTTTTGTTCACTCTCTCCAACGCGTGAAAAACGGTGGAAACCCGGGCCGCCATCCGCCGAGCCGCCGCCATCCTTGCCGCGTCGCCCGACAGTGACGCGCGATCGGTCGGCGAGGCGCTTAAGGAGGCGCTGGCCGGCGACGATGGCCGGCTACAGACGTTCGGCCTGCGGCTGGATCAATCTACGGCCTCGCGTCTCGGCCGTCGCGACGAGGAACTGCGCGCTGCGGCTACTGCGTTCGGCCTCGACGCGGTGCAACTCGCCGAAATGCTCAGCCGCTATTTCGCCGCCGGCTGGCAACGCGAGAGCGGCTTATCCGAATGCCCGGCAGCGCGTATCGGCAAGGTTGAGCAGCACCTGTGGGCGGCGCTGAAGGCATGGCCACGTCCGGTGCACGAGCGACAATTGCGAAATGTTCTTCGCGGCAATGACGGCCGGTTTTAATTGCCGCGGCTTTCGATGACGATCCGATCGGAACACAATCGGGAGCGCTTCGGAAATGGCAATCACCGTCGGCACCGGCGATCTCTACAGCGACGTGCGCGCTGTTGCACGGCGCAAGCTGTCGGCGGCCAGCGCCGCCTTTGTCAACACCATGGTGGCGCAGGCTGAGGATCACCGCGCCCTTTGGCAGTCGGCCAACGACAAACAATCGAAGTTGCTGGCCCGCCTCCAGGAGGTCGAGGTTCGGCACGAACACATCCAGCGCCAAATCGACCATGGCTACACCCGTGTCGAGACGTTGGTCGACGGAAACCAGATCAGCGCCGTCGTTAAGCTGCCGGCGAATGCACCGGAGGTCTTGGCTATCCGCAAAGAGTTGGCCGAGGCGCAGGCTGAATGGGAAAAGCAAACCGCCGTCGCCAACGAGCGCGGCAGCGTGGTGCGGTCCCATGAGCAACTGTTGCAATCGCTTGGAAAATATCTCGATCAGGTCGAGACCAAGCTCGAAGACGCGCCGGAAGCCAAGCCGCCAAAGAAGGCCGACGTATCGCTCCCGGCGATTGAAGCGAAGCGCGCCGAGATCGGTGTCTTGAAGGCGGCGCTCGACGCGAACATGGCGGCGCCGGTTGCTACCGGTCAGCGCAAGAAGGAGGCGGCCGAGCTGGTGGCGCGCCTGGCCAGCGACGGTATCCCGCGCCTCGACATGGCGGCCGGCACGTTGCCCTTCGAATTTCCGCTGCTCACCATCAACCATACAGCCGTGGGAGCCGTGCCCGGTGGCCGCGAAGTCGTAACCACCAATGGCCGCGTCCACGTCCCGAATGCGATCGCTGTGCTGTGCTGGTTGTTTCCCGAATCGATGCTGGCGGCCATCCAAAAGGAAATCGACCTCGCCGGCGACGATGCGGCTGCGGTCGATGATGAGACGAGGGCCAAGCGTGACACCGAGATCATGGCGCAGATCCTCGAAGCTGAGCGCGAGGAGGAAATGTTGATCCGCGCGGCCCTATCCGCAGGGCTGACGATCCAGCGCAGGCCCGGTGCTGACGTGCGCGCGGTGTTGGCGATCGACGGTCCCCATCCTGCGAAACTGTGAAGGAGCGCACCAATGAGCATGGCCTCAGAGATATACGCGAAGCGCCGCCGCGACCGCGCCGCCTACCAGCTCGGCGGCGCACCGCAGCCCGAGCCCGACGAGGCACCGAGCCCGGCACCAGCGGCCGACACGTTCGGCAAGATGCTGATTTACACCATGGAGAGCGAGGCGAGGACCAGCAACACCATGCCCGATGCGAAAGCCATCTTTGCCAAGCGGGCGGCACGGCGGGCGGCTTGGCCGGCAGGCTCGGGGGAGACGGAAGAATGATGGACGGCGGGAACTCGCGAGGTGGAGCCGTCCGTCGTCGCTGGCCGGGTGGAGGGTGGCCCGCCCTGATCCGGCCGGCGGCTACCTACCCCGTCAGTAGGTTCCTTTTGCCGAGGCCAAACCTTATGCGGGGCGGCGCAGCCCGGAGGACGCGCGTTTTTGCGATTTCGAAATTTGCGTTTCGCTTCGCATTGGAGGCTGCTGAATGACAGCCTTGGATACGCGAACCATAGCGAGGCTGATTGACGTGACCCCGCGCCGTCTTCAGCAGCTCGCCCACGGGGGCTGGATCGAGCCGGCGGGGCGCGGGCAGTGGCCGCTTGTGCCAACCGTGCAGGGCTACCTTCGATTTTTGAGGTCGCGCATAGGCGCGGAGAAGCCGTCGGCCGCAGCGCTTCACGACGCCAAGGCGCAGGAAATCGAGCAAAGGCTTCGTCGGCAGGATCGCGACTTGGTGACCATGGCAGAGGCCGCAGGCACCATCACGGAGGTCGGCGGCTTGTTCGAGGAAGCAATTCGCCGCCTGCCGCGCCGGATCTCCAAAGGCTCGCGCGAACGGCAGCGGCTTGCGGCCATTTGCGAATCGGAAGCCGACCGACTGGCTAGCCGTAACCGGCAAACGCTGGCCGCTTTGAAAACCGGGCGCGCCGACGACGAAACCGAGGAGGAGGACTGAACCTTGGCGATCGTGGATCAGTTTGGCAGGCCGCTCCGGCGATACGCCCGACGGTCAGATGCCGACCTCGACGCCGAAGTCGCGCAAGAACTCCGCGCCGAGCAGGCTAGGCGGAGGGCAACGACTTGTCCCGAAATTGCCGACAATGAGGCGGTAGCGGCCGAAGAGACCGTTTCGGCGGCCGAGCACGAGCGCGCATGTGCGGCGGCGCGGGTGATGGCCTATTCTCAGGCCTACGCCGAGGGCTTGGCCGAGGGAAAGAAAGCCGGTGCCGCTGCCGTCGACAAGCACTTTCTGGACATCATCAATGGCTGCCGGGGCGATGACGACAAGCTATTGGCCGCGCTCGCCATCGCAACTGAATTTCCGGAAATCACGGCGGTCGTCTGCGTCGGCATGGCCGAACGGCACTTCGCCGGCCATCGCCGCGGCGCGGCGGCGCTCGCCAATCGCGCGGCATTGCCCGACTCGCTGGCCTTGGCCAAAGCGCAACTACAGGCAGAAGGAGCCTGACCATGGCAGAACGCAACGGCGATCGCCGTCCTAGCCCCCGTTGCCACCCGGCTGCGTCCTCGGCCCGAGGATCAACTCGCGATCGATCTTGAGCGGGTCCAGATACTGGGGGAACTCGAGCAAGACATCGATCAGGAACCGCAGCATGTCGGCCGCGGCCTTGCGTTCCGAGGCGTACCGCTCGTCCTCGGGCGCAAGCAGTTGCTTTTTGGATTTCTTTGCGTCGAGGCCGTGCACAATTCGCGACCGGACATCGTAGATATTCTTCACAGCGGCAGATACGTCGGTCGGCTTCATGCTTCCGCTCAGGGATGCGAGGGCCCCCGCCCGTATTCGCAGTTTGTAAGAGAGGGCCTGGTTTTCCTTGTCGCCGAGAAGCACCTCGATGCCTATGGTAGCGTCCAAGATCGCATCAACGGCATCGTCACGGGTCATGCAGGCGTTGAGGCGCTTGAGGGCTATCAAGACACGCTCCTCTCGTCGTTCTAAAATTCGGTTGTAGATCCGCTTGACGTCATCGAGCTGCGTTCTCGTAATTGCGGACTGTCCGCCTCCGGACCAGCCGTAGTTGTCAAAGGAGTTTGGGTACCGGCGGCAATTGGCACCGTAGACTGACGGAAGGTCGCAATAGAATTCCGTCGCCCAGCCACGCGGCAGAAAAAGGACCTGTGCATATCCGGTAACGGCTCCCGTCGCCGCTCTGAGGCTGGCCATAAACCGGTCAACCGTGTCTAGCGCGTCGCCTGAGGGCTCGTTTAAGCCGTTGCGCACGTTCTGCAGCGACTTGTTAGGAATGGACCAGCCATTCGACACGAAAGCATGGGTCGCCGCCGACACCACCCCTCGCTCGGCACCTGAACCCCGACTGCCGATACGCGAGCGTGACAGCTGCGTCGCGCGAGGAATTCGGGCGATGTAGGTTGTTTCGTTCAGCCGGTATCGGTCGACTTGGAAGTGCGTCAAGGCGATCGGCACAACGAGGCGAACCTCAAGGCTGTCTTCCACTGTCCCGAAGAATGCTAACTTCAGGATATCTTGGCGCTTCCTCTTCTGTACCGGCCCGGTTCCGTACAACTGAAAGTACCGCTCGACGCAATCGCCGACCATTCGGTCGACGTAAGATTCGGAATAAGGCTCCTCCAATTGGAACTTCTTGCCCAACTCGTTCGACTTTAGGAACTCAATGAGTTCGGCGCCCGCAGGAAAATTCTCCTGCAGCCTCTCAGACATCAAGAGGCCAGCAAGTGAACGGGGTCGGAACACGCCGACGTAATCCTTCCGTGCCTTCTCGTTGTAAAAGCCAACCTCGCTGAAATAAGGAAACCCGCTCTCCGTCATGCCCATCGTTGGGTAGTCGTGATGCGTCCCGAAAGACCACCTAGTGTCGTCCAACGTCTTGATCACCGCAGCATGCAACTCGTCGAATGCTCCTTCTAAGAGCTTTGCGTACTTGCGTAGGTCTGGCTCTTGATTGGTCATTTTGGACTCGCGGTCGGAAGACTTTCATCTAAGCTTTAATCGACTTGCATCCTTTAGGATGGGCAAAAGAGAATAACCAGTGGGTTCGGGGGGCGCAAAAAGTTGCCCGGGTCGCCGCCCGGCGGGGCCTCCCATGGACAGAATTTTTTCTACCTCAAATCGACCAGCTGTCCCTGTCTGCCATGCTTTGAGCCCGGCCATTGAGCCGGGCTTTTCATTGTGCTTCGATGTTGCAGGGAAAAGGGCGGGTTAACACGATGCCGATAGATCGAAAACTAGAAGCGAAGTTAGACAGAATAGGTGAGTGGCTAGCCATCGCGCTTCTCATCTTGATCGTAGTCGGCGGCACCTGGGGCGTTGTATGGCTCTATCAGAACGGGTGGTTTGCGTCCGGATTCAAAATTCTCATTGCGCTTCTGATAGGCAGCGGCCTGGCGTCGATCCGCTTTGGCGTGCTCGGCATTGGTCTTTTGCTCATGGCATTGGCCGGGCTCATGTTCGGGCCGTTCGGATTGCTTGCCGGTCTCTTGCTGACAATCGTCCTGTTACTGGCCAGACGCTAAAGCCTGCTGTCTAGGAGGTTTTTCCCCTCGGTCATGGAAAAATCGAAGCGCATAGGCGGCCGACCACCGCACAAGCCGAATCAAGCGCGACGCCAGATCGTCGAGTTTTTGGCCGGCGCCGCGATATCACAGGCGGAAATCTGCGCCGTTCTCGGGATCGATCGCAAGACGTTGCGCCGGCATTATCGGCGCGAACTGGACCGCGTCGCGGCGCGCGTCGAGACCGAGCTTGTCGGCGACCTTCTGCGAATTGCCGGCGGCAATGACGGTACAGCGCTGAAGGCCGTCATTTTCGCGCTCCGGTCTTGCTTCGGATGGAGCGAATTCGCGCCGCCGCGCGCCCGCAAGATGTTATTCAAGGTTGACGACCATATATATCGGTAGCGCTTACAACGCTCGCGTGCCAATTTTCGCGAGTTCCGGGGATGATTCGGTGAACGAAAAATTACCAAAAAGACTGAAGTCGGATGCGATTCTTGAAGCGGTAATGGAAATACGTTTTGAGCCCGATCCCTCTCTGGTTTCCGAGATCATTTTTGGCCGTTTTGCTGATGTCGATGAGTGGCGTGATTTCAGGCAGGCTCGACTTCCCACCGCCGATATCCCAGCGCCGATCCGGCGTGCAGACCCCAATTTCCGATACCAGCCTTCAATTGAGATGGCATCGGCCGATGGAGGGGTAGCCGTTCGCATTGGCCCTCAAGTTGTGATGTACGCACAACGCGGGAGCTATCCCGGTTGGGACAAATTCGGTGCAGAGCTGGATAAGGTAATAACTCGTCTTTACCGGATTATTCCGAAAGTTCAGGTAAGTAGAATTGGCCTACGATACATCAATGCGCTGCGATCAGACGCTCACGAGGTCAAGGGCATTGATGATTTGGCTATCGGAGTTTCGGTTGCGGACCAGAAGCTGTCGAACAGCCTTAACCTAAACTTTAAGACCAACGTCGGCACCGATTACGAGACAATGTGTCGGATCGCAACGGTCGATCTGGCCGCAGGAAATATACCAGAAGGCGCTACGGTGATTGTCGATATCGATGTGTACACGGGGGAGAACTATTCAACGAAGGACGCCGAGTCGGTGAAACACTGGGTCATTCAAGCGCACGATAAGGAGAAGGAAAACTTCTTCTTGGTACTTGGAAAGGAAGCGACGGCGAGGCTCCGGGAGGACTAAATGACGGCGGCAAATAGAACGTCCGCAACTCGCCCGATATTGGACGAGTGGGTGGAGAGATATGACAGACGTCTTGCCAAGTTGGAGAGGCGATACCTTCAACTGGCTGCTCATATGGCACAGAAGGCGTTAGGCAATGAGGTTCGGATTGAGCCTTACACCCCATACATCAACGCGCCTAATAGTTGGCTGCCGGTGCTGGAGGCCAGAATTAGAGATTCAATTTTTCCTGGAGAGGATGAGGGCGAGATATCGACGGAATGGCTCACCGAAGACGCGGCCAATGCTGCGATCGCGTTCTTTCGGACAGGAGCCGATTTGCTGCCAACGGAACCGCATATCTACGCGACCAAGTCTGGAGATTTGGTCGCAGAATTTGAAACGCCAGCCGGGAGCATGACCGGCATCGTTTCTGACAACAAAACGATATTGTTCGCGGTCTTGGCGACAAATCCACATGAACCGATCCAGAGTGTAATTCGCCGGGGTAGCAACCGATTTAGAGACGAACTCAGATCGTTCACACGAAAGCTGACCCCGAGTTCGCATGGCAAGATGGCAGCCCCAAGATAAGGTCGGACTTAACGAGCAGATTGGCCGTCGAATGTTCGATGAGCCGCTGCTTAAGGGGGCCGTCAGTCAGCCTGCGTTTGCCGGTATTTCTATCAACCATTTTATCGAGAAGCGCGGCGATGAAATTTCGCTCGACCGGATGGGTGCGAGTGGACTCGACCGTAAGGTTGTAAAATATCTCTTGCCGCGAGCCATCGCGCACGGGCAAAGCTTTGGAAGGCCTCAACGGTTCGACGGTTGGGCGATCGTGGCGGCGAAAGAGTTGATGCAAGCGCGCGTCGGCCGAAAAGTCCCGGTGATTCCGTCACCGATCACTGACCAGGAACCGAACGACAACATCTATCACGCGCATGTAGTCAGGTCGGAGGGATTAGACCCATACGAGATGGCTTTGCATCTGCGCTATATCTTCCTGCAATTCGGAAAGATCGAGCAAAACAAGCCCGACGAGGAAACGTGGTTCAGCCGACTTCGAGTGCACCCTGTCGCGCGCTGGCTTATTGCTCTACTTCCGGGCCGGAGCTAATCCTCCCGAAGCGCCGGCGAGGCCGCGTCCCACCCGAGCGCGCCAGAATAGCGGCCCGCTGGCGCGCGATCAGGCCGGGCAAGGGGCAATGTGCTCCCGGCTATTCGCCGCCGTTCCTTGGCCGCCTGCGCGCCGCTAATCCCCAAAGCGCCGCGAGATCGTCAAGGCTGGCACGCAGATTGTCGACCATCGTCAGACGGCCGCGCTTGTTGCCTGTGACTTCGGTCAACGAGTGATCCTGTCCGATAAGAGATACCACAAGCCGGTAGTGGCGATCGCCGAGCAAGGCACGCGCGGCCGCAAGCTCGAAATAGAGTGCACGGAACTTCGCGGCGGCTGCGATCTGGTTTTCGGTAAGACATTTGCGGGCGGCTAATTCAGTGACGGCTTCGCCGGCCGGGAGCGGTTCGGGCGTGGAAACGTTCAAGAGAGCCGGCATGAGATGGAGTCCATCGGATAACGGCGGGGAGTGGCGACGACATGGGCGCGGATGATGCCACGACGGCGGGGAAAACGAAAAGCCGATTTTGCCCCAGATTTTCCCCCGACCGATTCGAGGGCGGCGCGGATGGCCACTAGATTATTTCCACAGGGACCGATCGCCCAGCTTCGAAATTTCGAACCGTCGACCTCGAAATCACCATCCTCAAAAGCCTCGTCGCCGACATAAAGGCCGTATGAGGAATGCGTCATGAAGGATGATCCCATACTCATCCCGACAGGCTGCGGCAGCTATGTGCGGGCATCGATCTCGCTGGCCGAACTACTGCGCCGCTACGATCTCGCCGACGCCCCACAGGATGATGACGAGGGAAGCGGTGATCGCCGCCTTCGCCCTGAAACTGCTCAGGACAGGAGGCTAAGCATTTTTGGGCCCCCCGCTGCCAATGGTGGCGGGCTGCTTGTCAGTACATGTCAGCGAGAACGCACAGTGAACAGATTGCTACCATTTTGCTACCGAACTCGGTAGCACGGAGCGCGATAGGCCGGGACGCAATGAACAGCAGAGAGGCCGGAAGCCTTGAAAAACAAGGACTGCGCAGGACAAGACAGGGCAGGGCGGGACGCCAGCAAGCGGTTTTCAAGACCGGTGCCTTAAACCGCTCGGCCATCCCTCCAACTAATTGCTTTTATTGCGATTCTCTGTTTTTGCCGGACGGCTAAAACAGGCAGTTGCTACGCAATTTGCAACTATTTGGCTTTCCGTTCGCTGCTTATAGCTGCCTGCAACGCGGCGTCAACTTGCTCGGCCGGATCTGCCTGCATTCCCGGCATGACGTGTGAATAGGGCAATCGCTTCTAGGGAAGCGGCAACGGTGTTTCGCTCAAAGTCCGCAGGTAGGCTATGACGTCTGCGCGCTGCTTTTCGTCCCGTAGACCCGGGAAAATCATATCCGTTCCGGGCAAAGCGAATGCGGGGTTTGCGATAAAGGAATTGAGATCCTCAAAGGTCCATGTGCCACCAGCTTCCTTTAGAGTTGACGAATAAGGGACATCGCCTTGTGAAGCCTTCGGTCGCCCGACGACGCCCCACAGATTGACCCGTTTGGGAATCTTGAGGCTCGGCGATGAAAGATGACAGGCCCCGCACGTGCCGTCGAAAATTTCCTTGCCCGATTCAGCGCTTGCCGATGCAAGTTTTGCCGATATAGGCGCAATGGCCGGTCGTCCGGCGCCGTGACTGCGCAAATAGGCCACGACGTCTTCGTGACGACTGAGTTTGGCCAAATGTATGGGCGGATTTCCGTTCGACGTCAGTGCGTTGACGTCGGCTCCAGCGTTCACAAGGTGGATGACGCATTGGAGGCAGCCTTTCTCGGCAGCCACGTGCAGCGGGGTTTGCGATTTCGCCACCTGATTTGGATTGGCCCCACGGTCGAGCAGCAGCTTCACGATGTCAGCGTAGCCACCCTTGTTGGCCGCGTAGAGCGGCGTTCTTTGCAACTGACGGGCAGGTTCATGTCCGCCCCGCGATCGATCAGAAGCTTCGCTATTTCGACATTCCCGCCTTCGCAGGCGATATAGAGCGCCGTAACACCGTCAACTTCGTTGACAGCGGCGCCCTTGTCCAAGGCGGAAGCCACCCCTGCGACGTCGCCATGTTTGACAAGATCACCCAGGCTGCTTGCGTGGGCGGGCAGGGTAAAGAGCCAAAGGACCCATAGAAGCCATATGTGTCGCTTGGTCATTGTGTCCTCCCGATGCGTTTGCGACTTCTAACTGCGAGAAGGATCGTCGGTGGCGCGAGGCGTTTGCCCGCGTGCAATCACGCAGCCGACCGACTTCACTGCTCGGAAAAGCGCGGAAGGTTGGTTCGCATTGCGGCACCGGCTCCCCTGCACAAAGAAGAATTTTAGCAGATGCTTATTTAAAGGCCAAGGAGCACGCGGCGGCCCTTTGGGCTATGGGGGGAGGCGCAGACAAGGCCCGGTGGCTTCGGCTTCCGCGCCTTCCAGTCTAGTGGCAAAAAAGTCACGCGGCTTTAATATGCGGCGCTTCAACCAGGGCGCGCTTATTATCCATTTTAGCGAGGCGTACCGTCTTTCCCGCGAGGGGCAAACGGGGGCCACTGGAGCGCTCGCTGCGACAAACGTAGCGGGCGCTTCCCATCGCGCGATAGCGATCCCCCACCATCTTCACGAGGCGCTCGTCCCGGTGGCCGATAGGGCCGCGATGCCGGCGGACCGTGAGCATTCCCATCCTCAGTGTGTCGCGCCAAGACATGTCAATCGTTGTGAGCGGCAGGCGGCTCGAACCTTGCCATAATCTCGCCCGGTTCCGGCCATAATCGATTAACATCGTGATAAGCAATTCCTGTGCACAAAGGGATTGGGGATCAAAGTGTTGCTGGCATTCGCGGGCGCTTTGGCTCCGACTGGTGGCGGCGAGACTGTAGGGGACAATCGAAAACATGCAGACCTCGGCGCGCCCGCGTCTTCGTCGCGCTCCTGCTTTCGCGCTGTGCGCCCTGTCGGTGGTCCTGCTTGCCGGCTGCACATCCACGCCGCAGCCGAAGGCGATGCTCGACAAGCGGCCGCGCTCCAAGGAATATTTCGCCGAATCCGAGTATGGCGTGAAGGCCAGCCCGCGCGTTGCCTTCATGCGGCGCGGCGGCGGACGCGACCAGCTCGGCAAGCCATACCAGGTGCGCGGCAAGTGGTACTATCCGAAGGAAGACAGGCACTACGCCAAGGTGGGTCTGGCCTCCTGGTACGGCGACGCCTTCCACGGCCGGCTGACCGCCAATGGCGAAGTCTACGACACGGCGCAACTGACGGCGGCGCATCCGACCATGCCGCTGCCGAGCTATGCCCGCGTCACCAATCTCGAGACCGGCAGTTCGGTCATCGTGCGCGTCAACGACCGCGGCCCATATCATGAGGGCCGCATCATTGATGTCTCGGAACGAGCCGCGCAAATGCTCGATTATGGCAAGGTCGGCACCGCAAAGGTGAAGGTCGAGTATGTCGGCCGGGCGCCGCTCGACGGCAATGACGACCAGTATCTTGTGGCCTCTTACCATCCCGGCAACAGGCGGCCTGATCCGTCCGATGGGCTGCCGACCGGCGTGATGGTCGCCATGAACGGCCCATCGCCCAGCCTGTCGGTAAGCGATGCGCCTCCAGCGGCCGTGCCGTTCCCCGGCCAGTTGACCAATTCGGGGCAGGCTTTTGCCGCGCAGCCTGGTCTGTCGGCGCCGTCTGAGCAACCGGCGATGTCGGCGCAGACGCCGGGCGCCAGCGATGTCGTGCTGCCGGATTTCGGGCCGATCGTGCCGGAGCGGCCGGAGTTCCGGCTGCCGCAGAATTCACCCTTTGCCATGGCCT
The DNA here is from genome assembly GCA_004020545.1 of Mesorhizobium sp. Taxonomy (GTDB): domain Bacteria; phylum Pseudomonadota; class Alphaproteobacteria; order Rhizobiales; family Rhizobiaceae; genus Mesorhizobium. The sequence goes on from SAQE01000011.1 coordinate 27,500, forward strand.
CGCTGTCCTACGCGGATGAGCGGGTCAAGCGTGCCGATGCCTTCGCCGCGCTCGACGCCAACGGCATGTCGCCGGCCGACATCCTGCAATCGTGGAAGAAATCGAACCGCCAGGAACAGGCGCCGGGCTCGGACTATGTCGCCGCCGGTTCCTTCGACGACGCCACCGAAGCAAAGCGCGTAGCGGCGGCCCTCGAGCCGTTCGGCAGGACCGAAATCCAGCGCACCGAGCTCGACGGCGACGACTGGTATGCGGTCAACGTCTATCCGGATGGCCATGGCAGCATCGACGATGTGCTGCAGGCGGCCTGGTCGCACGGCGCGCCGGACGCATTGGTTGTGCGAAACTGATCAATTTCGCGCGCGCCGTTGATACGGCCGAAAAAACCCTGATAGCTTGGCCCCGCTGGGGTATTCTTTGCGCAATTCCGGACGGAAAAACCGCTCGGCGCTTTTCCTGGAATTGCTCTGATTGGGTCGACATTCATGCAGTTCCGCGTCTTTCAGCCTTTCGCCGGACTTGTGGGATTGGCGCTGATGCTGTTTTGCGCGGTGCCGGCGAGCGCGCAGCTTTTCGAAACCAAGGCGAGCCAGGCCTTCATGATCGATGCCGATACCGGCACGGTGCTTTTCTCCAAGGATGCCGACAAGCCGATCCCGCCGGCTTCCATGGCCAAACTGATGACGATGGAGGTGGTCTTCAACGCTCTCAAGGCGAAGCGGATGACGCTCAACGACACTTTCGTCGTCAGCGAAAACGCCTGGCGCACCGGCGGCGCGCCGTCGGGAACCTCGACCATGTTCGCCAAGCTCAAATCGGCGGTCCGAGTCGAGGATTTGATTCAGGGCGTGACCGTGCAGGCCGCCAATGACGGCTGCATCGTGCTTGCCGAAGGCATGGCGGGCTCGGAGGCGAATTTCGCCGCGCAGATGACCGAGCGGGCCCGCGAGCTCGGCCTCTCGAAATCGACCTTCGTCAATTCGACCGGCCTGCCGGCGGACGGCCAGCAGACGACGGTGCGGGAACTGACGATGCTGGCGCTGCATATCTGGCGCGACTATCCGGAGTTCTTCCACTATTACGGCCAGCCGGATTTCACCTGGAACAAGATCGCCCAGCGGAACCGCAATCCGCTTTTGGCCATGGGCATCGATGCCGATGGCTTCGTGGCCGGCGCGAGCGAGTCAGCCGGCTTCGGCATTGTCGGCACGGTCAGCCACAGCGGCATCCGCGTGATCGCGGCGCTGAGTGGGCTGGCGAACGATCGCGAGCGTTCCGAAGAGGCGCGCAAGCTGCTCGATTGGGGTTCGCGCTCCTTTCAGAAGACCGAAATCTTCGCCAAGGACGAGGTGGTCGGAGAAGCGCAGGTTTTCGGCGGTGCCCGATCCGGCGTGGCCTTGAAAGCCAAGGGCCCGGTGGACATCTTTCTGCCGATAGCCAACCGCGACAAACTGACCGCCAAGATCGTCTATGACGGTCCGGTGGCGGCGCCGGTGGAGGAGGGGCAACCGGTCGGGGAATTGCGCGTTTGGATAGGCGACACGCTCAGCCAGCGGACGCCGCTTTTCGCCGCCGAGAAGGTCGAGGTCGGCACGCTGCCGCAGCGTGCGCTCGACGCCGCCAAGGAACTCGCTGTCGGCTGGCTGCGTCAGAAACATTTGTGATCGGGCAGGCTCGTGGACCTTTTGCCGGACGGGAGCTATGACAGCGGCCAGCGCGAGCAAAGGCATTCTCAGTTGATGAGCGGATTTTTCATCACCTTCGAAGGCGGCGAAGGAGCAGGCAAGTCGACGCAGATCGAGCGGCTGGCGCGGCGCATGCGCGCCAAGAAGTACGAAGTGCTGGTCACGCGCGAGCCGGGCGGCTCGCCGGGCGCCGAAGCGGTGAGACATGTGCTTTTGTCGGGTGCCGCCGAGCCCTTTGGCCCGAAGATGGAGGCGATCCTGTTCGCCGCCGCGCGCTCCGACCATGTCGAGCAGGTGATCCGGCCAGCGATCGAACGCGGATCGATCGTGCTCTGCGACCGCTTCATCGATTCCTCTCGCGTCTACCAAGGCGTCACCGGCGGGCTCGATCCGGATTTCATGGAGGCGCTGGAAGCCGTCGCCATCAACGGCTTGGTTCCCGACATGACGCTGATCTTCGATATCGACCCGGCCGAAGGCCTGAAGCGCGCGACGGCCCGCCGCGGCGTGGGGGACAGCGCAGACCGTTTCGAGAAGGAAACTTTAGCCATCCACCAGCGCCGGCGCGAGGCTTTCCTGGCGATCGCCGAGGCGGAGCCGGATCGCTGCATTGTTATCGATGCGGCGGCCGATCCCGAAACGGTGGAGAACGTCGTCACCGCGGCCGTGTTCGCGGTGCTGGAAAAGCGGATGCGGGTGCAAAGCAAGCAGGCGGCGCCGGCATGATCTTCGAACGCATCGCTCCCGAACAGCACGACACGCTGGACGGTGTTCCCGAGCCGTCGGAGACGCCGCGGCTCATCGGCCATGCGCAGGCGGCGGGCATGCTTGCCGCCGCCTACCGCGCCGGCAAGCTGCCGCACGCGCTGATCCTGACCGGGCCGCTCGGTATCGGCAAGGCGACGCTCGCCTTCCATCTGGCGCACCATCTTCTCAAATATCCGAACTTCACGGCCGCGCCCGACACGCTCGCCGTTCCCGACCCGGCATCGTCGCTGTTTCGCCAGATCGCCACCGGGGCGCATCCTTCGGTGCTGCATCTCACGCGTCCGGCCAACGACAAGACCAAGAGCTTCAAGACGGTGCTCACCGTCGACGAGATCCGCAAGGTCAGCCGTTTCCTGTCGATGACCTCGCATGACGGCAGCTACCGGATCGTCATCGTCGATCCGGCGGATGACATGAACACCAATGCCGCCAATGCCTTGCTCAAGAATCTCGAGGAGCCGCCGGCGCGCACCCTGTTCATCCTGATCGTGCACGCGCCGGGGAGCCTTTTGCCGACGATCCGCTCGCGCTGCCAGATGGTGCGGCTGACGCCGCTCGCTGCGGACGAACTGATGGCGGTGCTGGAAGGCATCGAGCCGCCGCCGCCCGACGATCCAGCGGCGCGCGCGGCGCTGGCGGAGCGGGCAGGGGGGAGCGCCCGCAACGCGATCCTGCTTACCCAATATGGCGGGCTGGAGATCGCCGGCGCGCTCGATGCGTTGGCGGCGGCGCCGAAGTCCGACATTGCCGCCGCCCATCGCCTCGCCGAGGCGGTCGCCGGCCGCGACCAGGCGATCCAATTCGATATCTTCAATCGGCGAGCGCTCGATCTCTTGTCGGCGGCGGCCAGCAAAGCAGCTTTAGCCGGCGATCTCGCCAGGGCCAAAACGCTGTCCGAGGCTTGGCATGAGGCGCTGAACACGATATCTGAGGCCGAGACCTACAATCTCGACAAGAAGCAGCACGCCCTGACCATGATCGATCGCCTGAATTCTGTGATGCGAATGTGACGGCTTTTTTGATGCATGCCGTTGCCCACTTTTGGGCGGCATGCATTGGCCTCGGGATGGCAATCGCCATGCCGATAGGATATCCACCGCCACAACTCACATTCAGACATTCATGACGGTTCATTCATGTCACGCGACACATTCTACATCACGACCGCGATCTCCTACCCGAACGGCAAGCCGCATATCGGCCATGCCTACGAACTGATCGCTACCGACGCGCTTGCCCGCTTCCAGCGGCTCGACGGCAAGGAAGTCTACTTCCTGACCGGTACCGACGAGCACGGCATCAAGATGCTGCAGACGGCGCGGAAGGAAGGTATTGCGCCGCGCGAGCTCGCCGACCGCAACGCTGCCGAGTTCAAACGCATGGCGAGCGCGCTCAACGCCTCCAACGACGATTTCATCCGCACCACCGAGGAGCGGCACTATGCGTCTTCGCAGGCGATCTGGAAGGCGATGGCCGCCAATGGCGATATCTACAAGGGCGGCTATGCCGGCTGGTATTCGGTGCGCGACGAAGCCTATTACGGCGAGGAAGAAACCGAGGTCCGTGCCGACGATATCCGCTACGGGCCGCAAGGTACGCCCGTCGAATGGGTCGAGGAGGAGAGCTATTTCTTCCGGCTTTCGGCCTATCAGGACAAACTGATGGCGCTCTACGAAAGCCAACCCGATTTCATCGGTCCGGCCGAGCGCCGCAACGAGGTCATGCGCTTCGTCAAATCGGGTCTGAAGGACCTTTCGATCTCGCGCACCACTTTCGACTGGGGCGTGCCGGTGCCCGGCGACGAGAAGCATGTGATGTATGTGTGGGTCGACGCCCTAACCAATTACATCACAGGCGTCGGCTATCCGGATGAAAAAGCTGAGAAATGGCGTTTCTGGCCAGCGGATGCGCACATCATCGGCAAGGACATCGTGCGCTTCCACGCCATCTATTGGCCGGCCTTCCTGATGTCGGCGGGGATTCCGCTGCCGAAGCGCGTCTTCGGCCATGGCTTCCTGTTCAACCGCGGCGAGAAGATGTCGAAGTCGGTCGGCAACGTCATCGACCCGTTCACCATGGTCGAGCATTACGGCGTCGACCAGGTGCGCTATTTCTTCCTGCGCGAGGTGCCGTTCGGCCAGGACGGCAACTACAGCCACGAAGCGATCGTCAACCGCACCAACGCCGATCTCGCCAATGGCCTCGGCAATCTGGCGCAACGCTCGCTGTCGATGATCGCCAAGAACTGCGGAGGCGCGGTGCCGAAGCGCGGCGAACTGGCCGAAGCCGACCGGGCAATCCTCGACCAGGCGGTGGAGGCGCTTGGGGTCGCGCGCAAGGCGATGGCGGAGCAGGGCATCCATCTGGCGCTGGCGGCGATCTTCAGCGTGGTGGCCGAAGCCGATCGCTACTTCGCCTCCCAGGAGCCCTGGGCGCTGCGGAAAACCGACCCCGAACGCATGGAGACGGTGCTGTGGACGACCGCCGAGGTCGTCCGGCGGGTGACGGTGCTTTGCCAGCCCTTCATTCCGGCGTCTGCCGCGAAGCTGCTCGACCTGCTGGCCGTGCCGGCGGACAAGCGCAATTTCGAGCACGTCCACGCCGACCATGCGCTCGTGCCCGGCACGGCCCTGCCGGCACCCGAGGGCGTATTTCCGCGTTATGTCGAGCAGGACACCAAAGCCTGATGCTCGTCGACAGCCACTGCCACCTCGACTTTCCGGACTTCGCCGAGGAGCGGGGGACAATAGTCGCCCGCGCCCTGGCGGCCGGCGTCGGCCGCATGGTGACGATCTCGACGCGCGTGAAGCGCTTTCAGCAAATCGTTGAAATCGCTGAAGCTTTCAACGAGGTCTATTGCTCGGTCGGCACTCATCCTCACCAAGCGGCGGAAGAGCTCGACGTAACCGACGACGAGCTGGTGCGGCTTTCCAGCCACCCCAAGGTGGTGGCGATCGGCGAAGCCGGCCTAGACTATTTCTATGACCACGCGCCGCGTGAGGCGCAGGCGCAAGGGTTCCGCACACACATCGCCGCCGCGCGCCGGACCGGGCTGCCGCTGGTCATCCATTCGCGCGATGCCGACGACGACATGGCGGCGATCCTCGAGGACGAGACAGGGAAGGGCGCCTTCCCCTTCATTCTGCATTGTTTTTCGTCCGGGCGCAGGCTGGCCGAAGTCGGCGTTGCGCTGGGCGGTTATGTCTCTTTCTCGGGCATCCTGACCTTCAAGAACTCGACCGAGCTGCGCGCCATCGCCGCCGACGTGCCGCACGACCGTCTATTGGTCGAAACAGACGCGCCTTACCTTGCGCCTGTCCCGCATCGCGGCAAGCGCAACGAGCCCGCCTTTGTCACGAACACGGCAAAGGTGCTCGCCGAAACCATCGGCGTCAGCGAGGCTGAGGTCGCTGACATCACCACGGAAAATGTCTTCCGGCTGTTCACCAAGATGCCGCGCCCGGACATGGCGGGCACCTGAGAGATGAGCGACCGGCTGCGCCTCACAATTCTCGGCTGCGGCTCGTCGCCCGGCACGCCGCGCATCACCGGCGACTGGGGCAATTGCGATCCGACCAATCCAAGGAACCGCCGTATGCGCGCGGCGGCCCTTGTCGAGCGGATTGCCGCCGGTGGCGGCCGCACCACGGTCGTCATCGACACCGGTCCGGACTTCCGCGAGCAGATGTTGCTTGCCTCGGTCAAACGCATCGATGCGGTCGTCTATACGCATCCGCATGCCGATCATATCCACGGCATCGACGACCTGCGCGGCTATGTGCATGAGCAGCGGCACCGTATCGATATCCATGCCGACGACCCGACGATGGGGCGGCTGCGCCAGGCGTTCGACTATTGCTTCGACACGCCGCCCGGCAGTTCCTATCCGCCGATCGTCAAGCCGCATCTCATCAACCACGCCAGGCCGGTGGTAATCGAAGGCGAGGGGGGTCCCCTCACCCTTGAACCGCTGCCGCAGATCCACGGCGATATCATCTCGTTGGGCTTCCGCATCGGCGGCCTCGCCTATTGCCCTGATATCAGCGACTTCCCGGCCGCCACGGCAGAGCGGCTGCGGGACCTCGACATGCTGGTCATCGACGCGCTGCAGTACAACACCCATCCCAGCCATCTGTCGCTCGGCCAGGCGCTGGGCTGGATCGAGAAGCTGGCGCCGAAAAACGCCGTGCTGACGCATATGCACGTACCGCTCGACTACGCCGTGGTGATGGCCGAGACGCCGGCCCACGTGGTGCCGGCCCATGACGGCATGGTGATCGAAACTCCTTATGAGTCCGCGTCATAGAGACGCTTGTTCATGCGGCTGACAGCCGATCGGGCACCAAGCCCGGCGCCCGATCGTCTTCAAGCATTCTTCGACAGTCAGCGACCGAGAATGTAGCAATTCCCAAGCCTACGCTGCGCCTGTCAGTTCCATAATCTATCTTATGCGACTTTTTGGTGGAGCGGCGGCATATGCTTTATCGTCAGCCCCTTCAGCCTGCATCGCCCGGGATCGGGCTGGCGGATTGGAACGTGATCCCGTTCGGTCCCTTGCCGACGGCATAGGACTTCAGGACCGCCTGGTCCTTGACCGAGATCAGCGACACGGTGCCGTCGACGATGTTGGTCACGAAGACGAAAGCGCCGTCGTTGCTGACGGTGACGCCATGCGCTCCGGCGCCGGTGTGGATCGTCTTGACGACCTTGCCGCTCGCGACGTCGATGACGGAGACCGTGTCGTTCGGCTTGGCCTCGGTGCCCTGGTTGGCGACATAGACCAGGCGTCCGTCCGGCGCAGCGTACACCTGGATGGGCACCCTCCCGACGTCTATGCGCCCGACCACCTTGCGGGTAGCCGTATCGATCACCGCCACCTTGTTCTCGTCCCTGAGCGAGACATAGACACGGCTGCCATCCGGCGTGAAGCCGACCTGCACGGGAGCCTCGCCGACCTTGATCCGCGCAACTTCCTGGAGCTTGGCTGCGTCTATGGCTGATACGGTGCCGTCCTTGACATTGGCGACGTAGATGAACTTTCCGTCAGGGCCCATCCTGAGTCCGTGCGGGTAGTCGCCGGTGGGGACCGTCGCGATGGCTGCGCCGTTCTCGAGGTCGATCACGGAAACGATGTTGTGTTCGGAGTCCGTGACGAAGGCTCGTTTGCCATCGGGGTCAGCGATGACATGAGCCGGATGTGCGCCAGCGGGAATGGAGGCGATCGGCCCCGATGCCAGGTTGGCCGTGTCGAGAACGATGAGCTTGCCTCCGGCATCCATGTCCATTTCGCCCATGCCGCCCATCTTGCTGTGCTCAGAGCTCTGGTCGTTGCCATCGTGATCGTGCGCGGATTGCGGGACCCCCACCGCAAGCAGTCGGCCGGTGCCCAGGACGAACTGGACGTTGTGCGGCGCGATGGCGACCGCAAAAGAGTCGACCTTTCCGGTTGAGAGATCGATCCGGCTGATGGAGCCGCCCTGCTCGTCAGCCGTGTAGACGAAGCCTGAAGCGGGCTCTGCTCCCGCGGGCTTGACGAACAAAGCAACCGCGGCGACGGCCGCGGCTGCCATCAGGGCCAACAGCGTCATGCGTCGGGTGATGCCTGAGCGGTTTTCGACCGACAGGGCGACGGCACCGTATCTGCGTTTATTTCTCATGATCTTGTCCTCGAAATCGGTCACGCGGAGTAGTCGACGACGGTCATCATGCCGGTCGCCATGTGATAGAGGTGGTGGCAGTGGAACGCCCATGTCCCAGGGTTGGCGGCATCGAACGCCACCGTCACCTCGCGCATCGGCGGCACCCAGACGGTGTCGCGGACGGCTCCCGCGAAGCGGCGGCCGTCGACGGCGACCACCTGGAAATGGTGGCCGTGCAGGTGCATGGGATGGCCCATCATGCTGGCGTTGCGCAGTGTCAGTTCGATGCGCTCCCCCTTCCGCACCGGGATCGGCTGATGGTCGCCCCATGTCCTGCCGTTGAGCGTCCAGGAATAACCCTGCATCGTGCCGCCGATCTCGATGGGCTGGTTCCGGTCCGCAGGCGTCACCGCCAAGGGCTTGGCGGCGACGAGACCGGACTCGAATGCAAGGTCGAGCGCGGTCGTGGCCTGTTCGCCAGCGGGCGCGATGCGCTTTACCGCGCCTCCCTTCGTTGCCAACACGAAGCCGGTGCGCTCGACACCGCCCTCGCGCAGTGCCAGGATCGGCCAGGCTCCCGCATCGTCCGGAATGCGCAGCCGGATGTCGATGCGCTGGCCCATGGCGAGCGGGAAGCGGTGGCCGTGCACGGGAACGACAGGATTCCCGTCGACGGCGATTGCCTCGCCTTCGATCGATCCGGTGTCGATCCAGAACGCCGTCGCGGTCGCTCCATTGATGAGGCGCAGCCGGACCGTGCCGTTCCGCTCGACTGCGAACACCTGCGGATCGTTCAGCGCGCGATCGTTCGCCAGGTAGGCGTCATACTCGATGTCGTTGACGTCCATGGGCATGGCCATGCCCTGCCCGCCCGACATGCCTTGCATATCCATGCCTGACATGTCCGACATGGAGTGGCCGGCCATGCCATTGGTTCCCGATGCGGGCGCTGATCCGGTCAGCCCGGCAAGCAACTCCTCGGGCGTCTTGAAGCTGAAATCGTGGAACAGCACCACCACGGGCTGCTCGTCCCTACCCTCATCGGCCGGATCCGTGACGATCAGTGGCGCGGCAAGGAGTTGCTGTTCCTGCAGCGTGTGGGCATGCATCCAATGAGTGCCGGGTGCGGCGATGGGGAAGTTGTACTCATAGGCTTGGCCGGGCTTGAGCAACGGCTGCGGCAGGTCCGGCACGCCGTCCTGCCCGAACGGCGGCGTAAGGCCATGCCAGTGGATCAAGGTTGGCGCGGCGAGCGCGTTTTCGAGCCGGACCTGGAAGCTGTCGGCTGCCGACATGGTAAGCCCATGCGTGCCGTCGGGCTGGATGAGACCGAAGACCTTGGCGGCACGGCCGGCAACGTCGATGACGCGTGTATCGGCCCGGATGATTGTGGACTTGGCCGCTCGCGCGGCATGAGCAGTGATCAGCGGTAGGACGACGCTCGCAGCGCCGGCAGCCGCCGTGGACGCCAGGAACTGGCGACGGGATATGGATTGCATTGTAAAGCTCTCATGTTTCGTGACTCGAGGCCGATTGACCGGCGGCGAAGCGCGCGGACGCGAGGGTTCGTGCGCTCAGGCGATCACGGTGAGCTTTGGAGGGCGCAGACGAATCGGCACGTCTGCTGGAGAAGAAGCAAAGGGCGGTGCAGTCGCGACCGGCTGGGCGTGCGATGTCGCCACGAATGCTTGAGCGTCAACAGGAACACAAAGAGAACACCCCAAAGCGGAGGCAGAACACATTCCTTGATGGTAGGTGTGGCCAACGTCATTGCACGGAGCGTGACGGCCATCATGCCGGATCGCTGCGGAGTCATGATTATGCTGCGCTGCCCACTGGATGCCATGCGGAGCAGCGACCGCGTTGACGTGGCCGTGGAGGACCGTGGTCAACGCCATCAGCAGCGCAAGACAGATGGCCACCCCACGCAACACTTCGAAGTCGAACGAATGTCGCATTGGGCCGCCCAGTTTTGATCGGATGATGCTCCGAACCAAATCCCTTCTTCCTGAATAGTGGGCCATCCTGGAGCAATCATAACCTGCAGGAGCCAGCCGGAATTTGCGCTAAGTCAAAGAGACCGAGTCCGGCCGCGATGTGCCTTCGCCGCCTGTCGCCGCTGGATCACTTCAGATCCGATAGCTCAATATCAAGGAACCAGTGCCTGTCGGGCCGTCGCGCCGGGGCTGCTGGCGATTTCGGTGATGGCATCGAACCGGTGAAGCAACTGGCCTGCCTCAAGCCGCTATCGCGCTGGGACTCATTTCAGGACCATCAAGAATGACCGCCTCGGCGCGCAGGATCCCATCCCACTTCGCCGCCATGTCACCTCCCGCAGTTCCACTCGCGAACGCTTTCGTCGAAGGACCACGTAATTCCGCCCGAGTCCGAAGATCGTTGCTTCCCGGATGACAATCCGCGAGCCTGCATTTATGGGGCTCGATTCGAACTCGCCGTGAACACGATACCGAAGGTTGTCACGCACAACTACGATCCGGAAGGCATCTTCCTGGCGAACCTATGCGATTTGCCTACGGCCGATGCCGAAAAAGTCCTGCAACGCATCCGTGATTCCGGCAAGCGGACCGTCAAGGCGAATTACCTTCAGAGAAGGTTCGACACTGAAGCTTGGTTGATTTGGGGGCCCGCTCTTCATTTCGGATCCGACCGGCCCGAATAGAGTCTGGCCAGACCGTATCGTTCGGGTGCATAGTCATTTCCAGGACTTCGCGGGCGGAATTGTCCGCAGCAATGATTATTGCCAGGTCCTGTCTCTTGTTCTGCATCCGTCCGCGATCCCGATGGGACCAGGCCACATGGAGGCGACCATGCTGGTAAAGGAAGCGATGACGGGGAAAGTGCGTTGGTACTCCCCCGATACGCCGATACAGGAAGTCGCGCGCGTCATGCGCGATGAAGGTATCGGTTGCGTGCCGATCGGCGAAAATGATCGGCTCGTTGGCATGATCACGGATCGCGACATCACGTGCCGCGCCGTGGCCGCCAGCGAGAGCCTCGATAAGTTGACATGCCGCGCGGTGATGTCGCCCGGTATATTCTTCTGTTTCGAGGATCAGACCCTGGAACAGGCGCTTGGGCAAATGCAGGAGCGTCAGGTGCATCACCTTCCGGTTCTCAACCGGCAGAAACGGATGACAGGCCTCATCTCGTTGGGTGATGTCGCGCTGAAGGCCGAAAGTGCGATCCTCGCGCCGCTTGCCAAAATCGCCGCACGCGACGCTGAACGGCACTTGCGGGCCGCCTGAGGTTTTCAGGGGCGCTTTGCGACGAATGGGCTGGAGTGGCATGCGTGAACAGAACCTGGCATGCCGCCCCAAATATCTGCGATCGCATTGCAAAGCTTGGCGTTCGTACCCCTGTCCGCGCGCTATGACAGCTTGTTCCCTCGGACTCGGGTTAGCTTGAACAATCAGGCGGCCTTGAGATTCTGCAGCACCTTCTCGAAGGCATCTTTGACCGGCTTGGAAACGTCGGTCGCCGCTTTGGTAGTGAGTTCCTGAAATTCCTTGGCTTGCTCGACACCCATTTCGACGCGCTTGCGCAGGAAGGTCGTCTGCAACTCAAAAACTTCCGGCAGCGACTTCGCACGGACCAGAGCTTCGGCGTGCGAGAAATCAGCTTCGGCATTGGCGCGCAATGCGGCGATCATCTTCAGCGACAGTTCGTTGCCGACCGATTTCGCGGTTTCGGCGGTCGACTCAAGCGTCTTCCGGGCGTCTTCAGCGCCCGATTGGAATTTCGCAAGAGCTTCTTTCGACTGCTCCACGCCCTTTTCGGCGACTGCACGAAGTTGATCGGTGGCCTTGCCAGCGTCGACTGCCGGAAATTCGGCGGTTTCGGTGGGCTTGTCGGTGGTCTTGGACATTTCCTATCCTCCGGTTGACGATGTGTCTCGCCCGCGCCCCAGAACAGCGAGAGCAGTATGTGGCAGTATTACCTGCAGTGCAACATTTTGTTGCAGCGCAATATATTTATATTTGAAACTGGGCTTTTCCTGCAGTCTTCAGAAGAAACAGGGCAGGAGGGGAGCCAATCAGCTGGCAACGCAGCGAAGGGATATGGCTAGGACGTCCGTGATGCGCCGTAGCACCCCATTTCGCGTGGCAGAGTGCGGCTTTTGCAACAAGGTCGCAGGTCTGCTTCGCACCCTGCCCTGTTCGAACTTGGTTGCAACAATGCAAGCTTCGCCCCGGCTCGCTCGCGATTTCAGTGATGGCGTCGAACCGAACAAGCAACTAGCCTGCCCCAAGCTGCTCGTCGCGCCGGCATTGACAATCAAGGCCATCCAGAAATGACCGCTTCACCTTCCTTCCTCGGCTTTCCCGATCGCCTCGCAGAAGGCCGTACATCCCGCGCGGTGATCTTCGGAGCCGGTCACGGCAGCACCTATCCCGGCAAGGACAGCAGCGGCTATGTCTTGGCCGCCGATGCAATCCGCGCCGCGAGCCAGGACGACGCTCCGCTGGTCGAACATTGGGATTTCGACCTCGGCGGGCCGCTATTCGACGGCAAGCCGGTCTGCTGCGTCGACGCCGGCAACGTCTTGACCATCATGCACGACAATGACGGCAACCGAGCCCGGATCGACGCGAAGACACGCGAGGTCCTGGCAATGCCGGCCGTGCCGATCCTGCTCGGCGGCGACGATTCCGTGGTCATTCCCTTCCTCGCCGGCTTTACGGATCGCGGGCCAGTCTGGATCCTGCAGATCGACGCCCATATCGACTGGCGCGACGAGATCGATGGCGAACGCTACGGCTATTCGAGCCCGATGCGCCGGGCGAGCGAGATGCCGCATATCGCCGGCATCGTACAGGTCGGCCTGCGCAGCGTCGGCAGCGCACGCCTCGCAGAAATCGAGGCGGCGCGGCGCTACGGCAGCCGCTTCGTGACCGCCCGCGAGGTTCACGCCCAGGGCGTCGAAGCCGCTCTCAAGCATATTCCGGAAGGCGCGCGGGTCGTCGTCACCCTCGACTGCGATGGCCTCGATCCCTCTATCATGCCGGGCGTGGCGGCGCGCACACCCGGCGGTCTCACCTACACGCAGGTGATCGAGCTGATCGCGGGCCTCGGCAAGCGGGCCAGTATCGCCGGATTCGACCTCGTCGAGTTGTATCCTCCCGCCGACATTGACGGCCTCTCGGCGCTCACCGCAGCGAGGCTTATCGTCAATGCGATCGGTGTCATCGTCCGGCAGGGTTAGACCCGACTTCGGTCTCGAGACCATGCATGAGGCAACCGCCCTACCCCTATGGAAACGTTCCCTTATCGTTGCCAGAAGGGCAGCTTGGCGATCTCTTCGTCCACCTGATGTCTCGTCAAACCGATATCGTCGATCAGATGCGGATTGGTTTCCGAGATTCGTTTGAGATCCCAGCGAAAGTGCGTCTGCTCGCGCCAGTCCGCGACGATGCTTCGCAGGGTCGCCAGGCTGAAGCGCCGAGGCGACGTTTCCGACGGCCTTGTGACCGTTGCTCTGCACAGTGCCTGATGCGGCGCCGGGGTAAAAATATCGTTCATGGCAACCTCCTGATGGTTGAGTGCCCGTAGGCGATCGACCTGAAAGAGGTTGAATTCTGCAGGAGGCGAACAGCGCCGTAATTAAGCCCTCCCAAATAGTTCCAAAAAGTTCCAAACGGACTATAGATGCGCCGCATGCAGGGCTCGCGCTTCGCCTTCGGTCCATTCGTGCTTGATCCGGGTGCGGGAACGCTCCTTCGGAACGATGTCCCTGTTGCCGTTGGCAACCGCGGGATAAAGCTGCTTGCCGCGCTCGCTGGACGGCCCGGAGACATCCTGGGCAAGGCCGAGTTGATGGATGCTGCGTGGCCGGGCACGGCCGTCGAGGAAGGCAACCTCACCGTTCAGATCGCGCAGCTCAGGAAGCTGCTTGGTCCGGCCACCGATGGCGGTGAGTGGATCGCCACGGTTCCGCGCGTCGGCTACCGCTTCACGGGGGCGATCGAACAGCTTGGCGATGCGAAGCGGAAACCTTTGCCGCTGCCGGGCAAGCCGTCGATAGCCGTGCTGCCCTTCGTCAATTTCGGGAACGATCCCGAGCAGGACTCCTTCGCGGATGGGCTGACCGAAGACCTGATCACCGACCTGTCCAGGAACGCGGGCCTGTTCGTCATCGCGCGCAACTCGGTCTTCGCCTACAAGGGCAAGGCGATGGATGTGCGCGCGATTGCTGAGGATCTCGGCGTGCGCTACCTGCTCGAAGGAAGCGCAAGGCGTGCCGCCGGCCGCGTGCGCATCAACGCGCAGCTGGTCGATGCGGTGAGCGGCGAACATCTGTGGGCGGAACGCTTCGATCGCAGCCTGGAAGATATCTTTGCCGTCCAGGACGAGGTGACGGCCAAGATCGTGGAGGCGCTGCTCGGGCGGCTGCGTGCACCGCCGCCGCGCAACCGGCCCAAGAACCTCCAGGCCTATGATCTGTGTGTGCGGGCGCGCAAGCTGATCGACGACTCGCCGCAGACGGCGCGGGAAGCGCATCTGATGCTGACGCGAGCGATCTCGCTCGATCCCGACTACGCCGAAGCCTATCGCTGGCTTGCCATGAACCACTGGATGGGATGGGTGCATTGGGGCGAACCTATTGAGCCAAACCGCGGTCTTGGCCTGGAGCTGGCGCGCAAGGCCGTGGCGATCGATCCCAACGATGCCGGCTGCCACTGGGTGCTGGCCAACCTGCTTGCCTATGAGCGCCACTTCGACGAGGCGGATGCTGAATTCGCCAGGGCGATCGAGCTCGACCCGAACGATGCCGACACCTGGGCGACGATATCCGACATCGAGGTTCTGGCCGGGCAGATCGAGGAAGGCCTCGAGCACATCCGCAAGGCGTTCCGGCTGAACCCTTATCCGGCAAGCTGGTACTATCTGACGCTCGGCCAAGCGCAATATGCGGCTGGCGAATACGAAGCCGCTGTCGAGACGCTGCGCAGGGACGAGACTTACAGGACCAGCTCGCGCCGTTTCCTGGCGGCAAGCCTTGCCCAGCTCGGCCGGCTCGACGAGGCGCGCGCGGAAGTCGAGATGTTCCTCGTCGCCAACCCGCATTTCACCACCAGCCACTGGGTCTGGACCGAGCCGTTCCGCGACGACGCTACGCTCAGGCATTTCGTCGACGGCTTTCGCAAGGCTGGTTTGCCGGAGTGACGGGTCGGCGTGGCCCTCCAAACGGCCAGTCTATCCGGAAGTTGGAGGTCGCTCTCTACTCCTCAAAACGGCCCGTTGCGTCGCGATCGCGCTCGTATCGTCTGTTGAGCGGAAACGGCGGCAACCAGGACTCGCGGCGGACGGTCCACAGTTCGTAGGTTGGCCTCAGTTGGTCAGGGGCATCCAGCGATCCCAGGCTGACTTCGATCTCGTCCGCGGTGCGCTCGAAAACGGACGAGCCGCAGCGCGGACAGAAAAACCGCCCGGCATAGTCGCGCGTTTCGCCAGCGATCGTCACCGCATCTTGAGGGAAAATCGCGGAAGCGTGAAACAGCGACCCGTGATGCTTGCGGCAGTCGAGACAGTGACAGATGCCGACCCGGTATGGGCGCCCCGACGCCACGATCCGGACGTTGCCGCACAGGCAACCACCCGTGAACCGGTCCATGCTGCGTCTCCTTCCAAAATCAGGCGGTCGGAACGTTTACAACGAACCGCGTCGAGCCGTCCATGAAAGCCGCCGACCCTTTCGGCGGCAGGCTTTATGCGTCGGGAACTTCGACTTGAAGTGTAGAATTGTCCACGCCCCTGCCCTGCCGGCAATCTCGCCCTGCGCCGTCTCGCTTGCATGGCCCACAAGCCGAATTGCATAACTCGTCTCCATGGCTGCCGAAATCTCCGACCGGATATCCGCTTTCGTCGAAGCGCTTCCATTGAAACCGGGACTTCGCGTCCTGGAGATCGGATGCGGCCCTGGCGTTGCCGCCCGTGCCGTTGCTCGCCGTATCGGCTACGGCTTCATTCTGGCCATCGACCGTTCGAAGAAGGCCATCCGCCTGGCGCGGGCCGGATCTGCCGATGAGATGGCTTTGGGTCGTCTTGATTTCCGGCATGTGGCAATCGAGGATTTCGCGCTGAATCCTGGCGAGGCTCTTTTCGACGTCGCCTTCGCCATGCGGGTCGGGGCGCTCGACGGGCGTCACCCCGAGGCCCGCCGGGCGGCATTGGCGCGCATCAAGGCGGCCCTGAAGCCACATGGCAGGCTCTTCATTGACGGCGGCGATCCATTGAAGGAGGTCGATTTGGTCCGCGGCCTGCCGTCCTAGAAAAATCCATCGAGAAACGCCGCTGTCTCGTCCGACACGCCGACGATCTTGTTTGTCGCCTGGCGATAGAATTTGAAGTTGAGCTCGGTCTCGGGCCGGCCGTCCTTCCAATCCTTGAACCGCTTGAGATCGTCTCGGCCCAATCGCCGCGCGACCAATGCGGTACGGCGGATCGAAATGCTGACGCGCGGCGTCTGCCGATCGAGGTCAAGTTTCCTGGGGACGGCCTCGGAAGACGTGACCACGCCACGCGCGACAAGCCCCTGCCCGCCTTCGTTCTCGCTGGCGAACACGAAGATGGTGTCGCCTTCGGCGATATGCTTGCCGCCATACATGGTTTTCTGCGCGGCGAAGGTGAATGTCTCCGCCTGCGGATCCGTGACCTCGGCCTTGATCGCGAACGCCATGGCTTTGACGGCTCTCAGCCCAGACCGATCTGATAGCTCAGGGTCCGCTTGGCGCCCGGCGGGATCAGCATCACGCCCGGTTTGTCGGCGAATTCGCCGTCGAAATCGATAGGGCTTGCAGTGCCATGCCAGGGCTCGATGCACAGGAACGGCGCGCCGCCCGGCTTGGACCAGATGCCCAGTTCGTTGAAGCCCTGCCATGACATTTCGATCGCCGGCCCACGCTCCGCTGCATAGCGGACGCTGGTGCTGGCCGGCCGGTCCAGGATGACCGCGTCATCGTCGAACAGTTTTTCAGCGAGCGTGAGCGTCTTGCCTCTGATGGGCGTGGGTTGCGGCGCTGGCAGCAGCAGACCGTCCTTCAGGCGGCGGATCGGCGCTGGTTCATCATCGGCAAAGGTCAGCCGGTAAGCTTCCTTGGCCAATTCCGGCAGCAGCGGCCAGTTGAAGGCCGGGTGGGCGCCGACCGAGGCCGGCAACACCTCATCGCCTGTGTTGGTAACCTCGAAGGTCACGCCAAGCTGCCGGGGTGCGAGGTTGTAGCTCACGGCCAGGCGGAAAGGGAATGGGTAGTGGGCACGGGTCCCGGCGTCGTCGGTCAGGACCAGCGTGCAGAAGGAAGGCCCCTGCTCCGCCCAGGCAAAGCGCCTGTCGCGGGCGAAACCGTGCTGCGTCATCGGATAATTCTGCCCGCCATGACGCAATTGATCGTCCTTGAGCCGGCCGACGATCGGAAACAGGATCGGAGACTGGCGCCTCCAGGCGGGACCTGCCTGCCACAACAGCTCCGTGCCCTCTCCATCGCGCAGGGAAACCAGTTCGGCCCCCTGCCCGACGATGGTTGCCGAGATGCCGTCACCGTGAAGTGTCAGGCTATCCTGTTCCATGCGTCCTCGCGGCTGGCCGATGTGCCCCCGCAGGCTAGCAAAAGGCCTTGCGTGAACTCAAGGGCAGAGGGTCGCGCGGCGTCTCACAGAACTGCGGTGAGCGCCGCCCCAAAAGAGCCGTGGCCGGAGGTTTTCCTCTGGCCACGGCTTCGTTCGAAATGTTGCCTGATACGGCCCGGACTACTCGCGCTCGCCGGTGAAATTCAACAATAGCTGGAAGATGTTGATGAAGTTCAGATAGAGCGAGAAGGCGCCGAAGACGGCGAGCTTCTGCTGCGATTCCGCGTCGAAATTCTCGGCATACTGCTCCTTGATCGTCTGCGTATCCCAGGCGGTCAGGCCGATGAAGACGGCGATGCCGATCACCGAGATGGCGAACTGCAGCGCGGTCGAGCCGAGGAACAGGTTGACCAGGCTGGCTATCACCACGCCGATCAGGCCCATGATCAGGAAGGACGAGAACTGCGTCAGGTCGCGCCTGGTTGTGTAGCCATAGAGGCTGGTGGCGCCGAACATCGTCGCGGCGATGAAGAAGGTGCGCGCGATGCTGGTGCCGGTGAACACCAGGAACACGGAGGCGAGCGACAGGCCCATGACGGCGCAGAAGGCCCAGAACATGGCCTGCGCGCTTGCCGCCGACATCGTCTGCATCTTGAACGAGAAGAGCATGACGAAGGCGAGCGGCGCCAGCATCACAACCCATTTCAGCGGGCTGGAGAAGATCGGCACATAGAGCGCCGGCGTCGAGGCCAGGGCGAAGGCGACGAGACCGGTGACGACGAGGCCGAGGCCCATATAGTTGTAGACGCGCAGCATGTGCCGGCGCAGGCTCTCGTCATAGACCGCGCCGGCCCGGACGCCGGCGCCCATTCGGTATCCCAGATTGGGGCTGTTCATTTGGGTTCTCCTTGGTTGGATCGGTTTGATTGGGCGTTTCAGTAAAGCGTTCGGGCCAGCTTTTCGGCGGCCCGGTCGAGATCGCCGGCATCGCCTCGTCCGACGACGGCGTAGGCCACCTCGCCGATCTGGAAATAGGCGGATGAGATATCGCCCGAGGGCGCGACCGTCGGTTTCACCACGTCGAACGTGCCCGGCCTGATGGCGAACAGCGACACCAGGCCGAGGTCCTTCGTCTCGACCGCCATCTCGACGCTCGGCCCGAAACGCGACGGATAGATCTGCACGTCTCGTATCTTCCAGTCATCGGGAAGCGAGGGCATGACGATCGCTGTCGCGGCGCGGATTTCGTCGGCATTGTAATTTGGCGCTTCGGCCTGAGATGGCATCGTCTCGCGCACCAGCGTCGTCCGGTGCGCGCTCACCGCTTCCTTGACATAGGCGGGCGGCTGCGTCGAGGCGACAACCTTGGTCACCGCGATCGACCCGAAGAAGCCGTTCGCGAGCCAGCCCGCCGCCACCAGCACGGCGGCCGCCGCGGCCCGCTGCAGCACGGACAGGACACGATCTCGGGCAAGCGCCCTCTCCAGCCGGCGCGCCGCCTGGGTCGTTGCCGGGCGCGCCATGCCGCTTGGCCTGGCCAGCGCCACGCGCAACTCGTCGCGCGTTCTGAGATCGGACATCACCCGCGCAGCCACCTCGGGACGGGCGGACAGGAACGCCTCGACCTCGATGCGGCGGGCAACGTCGAGCTGATCGTCGACATAGGCGTCGAGATCGGCATCGGTCACGGGATCAATAGTGGTCATGACTCGTCTCCCACGATCCTGAGATGGCTCCTGGCTTTCGCCGAAGCGCCCTCCTCCATCTCGCGCAGCGCGGCACGCGCGCGGCCGATGCGCGACATCAACGTTCCGAGCGGCACGCCGCTGACTTCCGCTGCCTGGGCGTAGCTCAGCCCTTCGATGGCGACGAGATGCAGGGCGGAGCGTTGTTCTTCAGGTAGCGACAGAAAGGCTTCCCGCACCTGCGAGAGGCGCACCGAATGATCCTGCGGCGCGGGTGTGCTGATATCGGCAAGTTGTCCGGCCTGCTTGATGCGCGCGGCTTCCGACCGGCGCGCGCGCACGCCGTCGATGAAGATGTTGTGCACGATCGCGAGCAGCCAGGCGCGCAAATTGCCGCCCGAGCGAAAGGTGCTGCGCCGCTCATAGGCGCGCACCAGCGCATCATGGATCAGATCCTCCGCATCGGCGCTGTCGCGCGTCAGCGAGCGCGCGTAGCGCCGCAGCGACCCCAACTGCCCGACAATATCGAAGCGTGCCATCGACCGTTTCATGCCCTGTTTACGGAGCATGTGGGGACTTTAATCCCCGCCCGCCGCTTTCTTTTGCGATCACGGGACACGCCACCGACCGAAGACTTTGCCAGGTCGCCGGCTCGCCAGCCGTCCAGATGCCGACGCTTGTCCGCTCTCAGACATGGCGAACGGAAACTGCTGGCGCGGCGCGGCCGATTTGCGTATCACTCCGCCGCCATTGGAGCCTCATCGATGTTCGAAAACCTGCAGCCCGCGCCCGCCGACAAGATCCTCGCCCTGATCGGCCTCTACCGCGCCGATACGCGCCCCGGCAAGGTCGACCTCGGCGTCGGCGTCTACAAGGACCGGGACGGCAAAACACCGGTGATGCGCGCCGTGCGCGAGGCGGAGAAGCGCCTGCTCGCAAGCCAGGACACCAAGACCTATCTCGGCCTTGCCGGCGATACCGGCTTCAACGCCGCGATGATCAAGCTTGCCTTCAGCGAGAAGGCCGATTTTTCGCGTATTCGCGCAGCACAGGCGCCGGGCGGATCGGGCGCGCTCCGACTGGTGGCCGAGCTTCTGCAGCGCACGCGTCCCGGCGCGACGGTCTGGCTGTCCGATCCGACCTGGCCGAACCACCTGCCGGTGATGCGTGCCGCCGGCCTGCAGGTGCGCGACTATCCCTATTTCGACGCCGCGTCGGGCGCCGTGCGCTTCGACGACATGGTGGCGGCGCTCAAGACCGCCAACAGCGGCGATATCGTGTTGCTGCATGGCTGCTGCCACAACCCGACGGGCGCCAATCTCGATGCCGCGCAGTGGGCCAAGGTCGCCGACGTGCTGCTCGAGCGCGGCCTGCTGCCCTTCGTCGACATCGCTTACCAGGGTTTCGGCGAAGGCCTCGACGCCGATGCCGCCGGACTGCGGCTGCTGGCCGACAAGGTCCCGGAAATGGTCGTCGCGTCGAGCTGCTCGAAGAATTTCGCTGTCTATCGCGACCGCGTCGGCGCCGCGATGATCATGGCCAAGGACGGCGCGCAAGCGGATGTGGCGATGAGCCAGATGCTGGCGGCGGCCCGAGCGCTCTATTCGATGCCGCCGGACCATGGCGCGGCGGCCGTGCGCATGGTGCTGGAAGACGCCTCGCTCAAGAGGGACTGGGAAGCTGAGCTCGAAGAAATGCGGCTGCGCATGCTCAGGCTGCGCGTCGCTTTCGCCGAGGCGTTGCGCCGGCAGTCCAACTCCGACCGCTTCGATTTCGTCGCCAGCCATCGCGGCATGTTTTCCCGCCTCGGGCTGACGGAAGCCCAAGTCGAGCGCCTGCGTACCGAGCATGCCGTCTATATGGTGGGCGACAGCCGCATCAATGTGGCCGGCCTACCGGAGGACGGCATGGACGATCTCGCCAAGGCGATCGTCTCGGTTCTCGACTGAAGGTCCGCGCAACTGTGGACAATAGGCTTTTGCGGGCCGGCGGGATTGGCCGCCTGCCGCTGCGCGCGCTAGGGTTCACGGCATGAAACCCTCGAAGGACATTTCCCGGCTGATCGAGATCATGGCGGCGCTGAGAGCGCCAAAGACCGGCTGCCCATGGGATATCGAGCAGAATTTCTCGACCATCGCGCCCTACACGATCGAGGAAGCCTATGAGGTGGCGGACGCGATCGCGCGGGGTGATCTCGACGATCTGCGCGAGGAACTGGGCGACCTCTTGCTGCAGGTCGTCTATCATGCGCAGATGGCCGAGGAAGCCGGCGAGTTCGCGTTCGGCGACGTCGTCGAGGCCATCACCACCAAGATGATCCGCCGCCATCCGCATGTCTTCGGCGACGAGGAAGCGCGCAGCGCCGGCATGGCCAAGGGCATGTGGGAGAAGATCAAGTCGGCGGAGAAGGCCGACAAGCGCAACGCCCGCATCTTGCGCGGCCTCGACCCGGAGGACCACGGCAAGGGCTATCTCGACGGTGTGCCGGTTGCGCTGCCTGCCCTGACCCGTGCACTCAAGCTGCAGGAGAAAGCGGCCCGCGTCGGTTTCGACTGGAGCGAGGCGGCGCCGATCCTCGACAAAATCGAGGAAGAGATCGGCGAGTTGCGCGAGGCGCTCGCCACGGGTGATGCAGCGCCGATCAAGGACGAGTTCGGCGACATGCTGTTTGCCGTCGTCAACCTCGGCCGCCATTTGAAGCTCGATGCCGAAGCCGCGCTCAGCGGCACCAACGAGAAATTCCGCTCGCGATTCCACTATGTCGAGCAAGCTCTGGAGGCCGCGGGCAGTACGCTTGAGAGAGCGACGCTGGACGAGATGGAAGCGCTCTGGCAGCAGGCCAAAAGCGCAAAATAAGCAGCAGGTTAACTGCCTGTCTTGCGGTGCAGCCTGCTCTCGATTTCCTGCCTGGCGCTGTGCGTCGCCGTCAGTGAGATGGTGACGCTGCCGTCCTCATTGTCGGTCCGTGAGACGACATCGCCGTTGCGGTAGAGCCAGTCGACCTGGCCGAGCTGGGCCGGGCTCAGCGTCACCGTCATCGTCTCAAGCTCACCCGACACTCTGGTCTCGATGAGCGCTTTCAGCGCGTCGATCCCCTCGCCGGTCGCCGCCGATATCGCGATCGGCGGCGCCTTGCCGCCGGCGCTCCCGGCCAGCAGGCGCTCGCGATTGCCTTCGTCGAGCAGATCGATCTTGTTCCACACCTCGATCACGCGGCCGGTGTCAGCGGCATCGACGCCGAGATCGCCAAGGATGCGCTCGACATCCTCGGCTTGCGCGGCAGTGTCGGGATCGGAAATGTCGCGCAGGTGCAGCACGAGGTCGGCCTCGACGACCTCTTCCAGCGTCGCCCGGAAGGCCGCAACCAGATGCGTCGGCAGGTCGGAGATGAAGCCCACTGTATCCGACAGGATGATCGGCGTGCCATGAGGCAGGCGCACGCGGCGCAGTGTCGGGTCAAGCGTGGCGAACAGCATGTCCTCGGCGAGAACCCCTGCCCCGGTCATCCGGTTGAACAGGGTCGACTTTCCGGCATTGGTGTAGCCGACGATCGCCACGACCGGAAATGGCACCTTCTTGCGCTTGGCCCGATGCAGGTCGCGCGTGCGGCGAACCGTCTCCAGCTCATGTTTCAGCTTGGTGATCTTGTCTTGCAGGATGCGCCGGTCGGACTCGATCTGCGTTTCACCGGGGCCGCCGAGAAAACCGGCGCCGCCGCGTTGCCGTTCGAGGTGGGTCCAGCTCCGCACCAGCCGGCCCTTCTGGTAGTTGAGATGCGCCAGTTCGACCTGCAGTGTGCCTTCCTTGGTCCGCGCGCGCTCGCCGAAGATTTCGAGAATCAGCCCGGTGCGGTCGAGCACCTTGGCGTTGAGTTCCTTTTCCAGATTGCGCTGCTGCACCGGCGTCAGCGGGTGGTCGACGATGACCAGTTCCGCCTTGCGCTCCTTCACGATGTCGGCGAACTCCGCCACCTTGCCGCTGCCGAGCAGCGTCGCCGGGCGAGGGTCGGCGACCGTCACCACCGCGGTGTGGACCGGATTGAGATCGATGGCGCTGGCAAGGCCGACCGCCTCGTCGTGGCGGGCATCGGCCGAGCGACTCAGGCGCGGGCGGCTCGAATCGTCTTCACCGCGCGGCTGGCGCGTAAGCACCGGCACGATGACAACCGTCCGGGTCGGATCCTTGGCTTCCGGCCCGAGCTGGTGTCCCTGTTTTCCGCGAACGCTGCGGTCCGCGTCCTTTTCACGTGCCAATCAGGCGCCCTGGCCTTCCTCGCCATCGAACATCTGTACCGGCTGGCTCGGCATGATCGTGGAAATGGCGTGCTTGTAGACGAGCTGGGAATGCCCGTCGCGCCGCAACAACACACAAAAATTGTCGAACGAAGTGACGACGCCGGTCAGCTTCACGCCGTTGATGAGGAAGATGGTAAGTGGATTTTTGCTCTTGCGAACTGAATTCAGGAACAGGTCCTGAAGGTTTTGCGATCGTTCCGCCATTGTTTTTGTCTTTCGCCGATCCCCTTCGGTCTGCGGGCCAATGCGCCAAATTACGCGGCGCCTGTCAAGCCAGCAAACCCCCTCTTGCCGTCAGCGCGGCAAGCAGAACGAGATAGTTGAGGTTCATTCCACCTTTGCGGTTATCAGGCTGGACTTTTTTCCGCAATGTCAAAAAATGCCTGCCGCAACGAAAGTGTCATAGAGCCGGGATGGCCGTTTGCGATCGGCGCGCCGTCGATTTCGACCACCGGCATGGCGATCGTGGTCGCGGAACTGATGAAAGCCTCGCGCGCGGCCTTGGCTTCGGCGACCGAAAATCCACGCTCTTCGACCTTCAGACCGAGCTTGGCGGCGACGTCGAACAGCGTCGTGCGCGTGATGCCCCGCAGGATGCCGTGCTCTGCCGGGCGCGTCACCAGAACGCCGTCGCTGGTGACGATCCAGGCATTGGACGAGCCGCCTTCCTTGACAGTGCCGTCGGCATCGACGAACCAGGCTTCTTGAGCGCCGGCTTCCTTGGCCTTCTGCTTGGCGAGCACATTGGGCAAAAGTCCGATGCTCTTGATGTCGACACGGTCCCAGCGATTCTCCGGCACCGTGATGACCTTGATGCCGGTCTCGACCCGCGTGGCAGCGGCAGCGGGATCGGCCTTGCGGGCGGTTATAACCAGAGCCGGCCTGGTGCCCGCCGCCGGAAAGAAGAACTCGCGGCCGGCGACGCCGCGCGTCACCTGGAGATAGACGAGGCCGTTGACGACATGGTTGCGGCGCACCACCTCGCGCAGCAGCAGCGGCAGCACACCCTCCGAGACCGGCCAGGCGATCGACAGTTCCTTCAGCGAACGCTTGAGCCTGGCCAAATGGCGCGGCATGTCGACGATAAAGCCGCGCGCCACCTCGCAGACCTCATAGACGCCGTCGGCGAACTGGTAGCCGCGATCCTCGATATGGACACGGGCTTGAGCATGGGCGACGTAGCGCCCGTTGACATAGGCAATGCGCGGCATGGAAACACCTCAGGACAATTCGGCTTTCTTAGGCGATTCCGCCGCTGCCGTAATGAACAATCGGGTGGACCAACCGGCCCTACACTCCGAGCGACTTCAGCTTGCGGTGCAAGGCCGATCGCTCCATGCCGATGAACTCGGCCGTCTTCGAGATGTTGCCGCCGAAGCGGTTGATCTGGGCGATCAGATAGTCCTTCTCGAATTGTTCGCGCGCCTCGCGCAGCGGGAGCGCCATGATGTGCTGGTCCGACTGGTTGGGCGTGCGCGGCATGACATCGCCGATCTCGGAGGGCAGAAGGTCGGCGGTGATCGGCGCATCGGCGTCGCCGCCGCGCGCCAGGATCATCAGCCGCTCGACATTGTTGCGCAACTGGCGGACGTTGCCCGGCCAATTATGCGCCTGCAGCACTGCTAAAGCGTCGTCGCCGATGCGGCGCGGCCTGATGCCGGCCTGGCGCGCGATCTGCTTCATGAAATTGTCGACGAGATACGGGATATCTTCGCGCCGCTCGGCGAGCCCCGGCACCATGACCGGAACCACCGCCAGGCGGTGGTAGAGATCCTCGCGGAAGCGGCCGTCGGCGATCATCGCCTCCAGGTTCTGCGAGGTGGACGAGATGATGCGGACGTCGACCCTGACCCGCTTGGTGCCGCCTACCCGCTCGAACTGCTGCTCGACCAGCACGCGCAGGATCTTGTTCTGCGTCTCGCGCGGCATGTCGGCGACTTCATCGATGTAGAGGATACCGCGATGCGCCTCCTCCAGCGCGCCGATCTTGCGCTCGGTGCCGTTCGATTCGGTGCCGAACAGCTCGATCTCCATGCGCTCGGGTGTGATGGTGGCAGCGCTCAAGGTCACGAAAGGTGCGTTCTTGCGTGCCGACAGCGCGTGGATGGCGCGCGCCGTCAGTTCCTTGCCGGAGCCGGACGGGCCGATGATCATGACGCGGCTGTTGGTCGGCGCGACGCGCTCGATGGTCTGCCGCAACTGGCTCATCGCCGACGACATGCCGATCAGGTCGAAGGTCTCGCCGCTGCGCAGCTTGAGATCGGAGACCTCGCGCCGCAATTTGGACGTCTCCAGAGCGCGTTCGGCGATCAGGATGAGACGGTCGGCCTTGAACGGCTTCTCGATGAAATCATAAGCGCCGCGACGGATGGCCGAAACCGCCGTTTCGATGTTGCCGTGGCCGGAGATCATCACCACCGGCATGTTCGGATGCATCGTCTTGATCTCGTCGAGCAGCGCCAGACCATCGAGGCGCGAGCCCTGCAGCCAGATATCGAGGAAAATCAGCCGCGGCGCCCGATCTGCGATTGCTGCCAGCGCGCTGTCGGCATCATGTGCCGTGCGGGTTTCGTGACCTTCGTCGCTCAGGATACCGGCGACGAGTTCGCGGATGTCTTCCTCGTCATCGACGATGAGAATGTCAGACGCCATTACCGACCTTTTCAGTTTCTCGTTCGTGTTCGTTGCGGCTTTCGCCGCGTGGCGGCGCGGCAACTACCACCGCCGGCGGCAGGATGATTGAGATCATCGCGCCCCGGCCGCCGTGGAAATCCGGCGGCGCGTCGTGCAATTCGAGCCTGCCGCCATGGTCCTCCACGATCTTCTTGACGATAGCGAGGCCAAGGCCGGTGCCTTTTTCGCGCGTCGTCATATAGGGCTCGAGCAGCCTCTGCCGATTCTCGCGCGGCAACCCTTTGCCGTTGTCGATAACGTCGATTCTTATGGCGCCATCTTGGCGCCCCGCTTGAATCCGGATTGTGCCGTCGGAACGGTCTTTCGCATCAAGTCCGTCAATGGCCTCGGCGGCGTTCTTGATGACGTTGCCGAAAGCCTGCGCCATCAGGCGGCTGTCGAACGTGCCCTTCAGCGGCTCGTTGCCGAAATCGCGCTCGAAGGCAATGTCGGAGCGACTGACCTCCACCAGGAACGACGCCTCGCGCAGCGATTCGCGCAGATCGATGACTTTCATCTCCGGTTTCGGCATGCGGGCGAAGGCCGAGAATTCGTCGACCATGCGGCCGATGTCCTCGACCTGGCGGATGATGGTGTCGGTACACTGATCGAAGACCTCGCGGTCCTCGGTGATGACCTTGCCGTAACGGCGCCTGATGCGCTCGGCCGAGAGCTGGATCGGCGTCAGCGGGTTCTTGATTTCGTGGGCGATGCGCCGCGCCACGTCCGCCCAAGCCGATGAGCGCTGCGCCTGCACGAGATCGGTGATGTCGTCGACGGTCACGACATAGGATTTTTCATCCGAGCCTTCGTCACCTGCCTCAACAGTGATCTGGACATTGAAGGTCCGCTCCATGCCGGCGCGGAAGAAGGTCACCTGCTCACGATAGACCGGCTTGCCGGACTGGCGGCCGATTTCGAAGATGCGGCCGACATGCGGCAGGATGGCCGAGAGGTTCTGTCCGAGCGCGGCACTGGCCGAGATCGCCAGCATGGTTTCGGCCGAGCGGTTGACGATGGTGATGGTGCCGTAGGAATCGACGCCGATGACGCCGGCGGTGACGCCCTCCAGCACCGCTTCGGAGAAACGGCGCCGCTCGTCGATCAGATCCTTGGCCGACAGCAACTCGTTGCGCTGCGATTTGAGCTCGAGGATCATGTTGTTGAAGGTCTCGCCCAGCGAGGCAACGTCGCCATCGGATTGACGTACGGGAACGGCGACATCGAGATTGCCGGTCGCCACCTCGTCGGCCGCGCCGATCAGCTGGCGGATCGGCCGCACCAGCCGGTCGGCGACCGCAATGCCGGTCCAGATCGCCGACAGGATGATGATCAGCGTCAGCGACAGATAGGGCAGCGCGAAGGCCACCTGGGAGGTGCGGCGGTTGTCCTCGAGGTTGCGGTACTCGTCTGTATTGGATTTGACGATCTGGCGCGCGCGGATCACTTCGGGGTCGACCAGCCGGATCGTGTAAAGGTAAAGACCCTCGATCTCGCGCAGCTTGACGATGGCGCCCATGATGTTGCGGGTGCGCGGTTCTATCAGCACCGGCTTGCCGTCGGCGGCGGTATCGACAGCGCCGGGCGGCGGCTCGGGCATGGCGAAATCGGTGTCGGTCTTGGCGCTCATCACGAAGGAGCCGTCGGGCTTGATCAGCGCCGCATGCGCCAGCCCGCGGCCGACGGCTTCCTTGTTCATGAGATCGAGGAAACCGGTGCGGTCGAGGCCGTAGAGCGTGCGCGAGGCGTCGAGATCATAGGCCATCGACAGCGTCGTGCCCTGCAGGTTGCGAGCATTTTCCTGGACATAGGCATCCGCGATCGACAGCGAGGAATTGACGATGGTCTTAGTGCGGATTTCGAACCAGCGGTCGAGGCCGATGTCCAGCGTGATCGAGGCAATGATGGCCACCATGATCGCCGGAATGGCGGCGACCAGCGCAAACATGGCGACGATGCGCACATGCAGCCGCGAGGCTGCCCTGCCGTGCCGCCGGGCCATGACGATGCGACGCACCTCGCGGGCGACCAGCGCGATCAGGAACAGGACGAAGACGGCATTGAGCGCGATTAGCGCCCAGGTAATGTCGGCGTCCGGCGCAATCGGCGTCGCGCCGACCAGGATCGCAAACGAGATCGCTGCCGTGATCATGGCGCCCACGATCGCGACCACGCCAGGCAGCGCCAGCAGCCGGCGGCCGTCGCGAACGCCGGCCCGGTTGAAAAGCGGTTGGTTCAGTGTCGGAGCCTCAGCAGCCATATCGCCGTCTAGAGTCGGTCATAGCGTCGGATGTATGCAACGCATTGTGGCGATTATGCAACAAGTGTGGCCGGGACGGAAATCTTTCCCCGGCTCATTCACGCAAAAGGGACCATGCCGGTGATCCAATGCCGCCGAACGAGCCGGCCCGGCGATGCGATGGCTCGCGTCACTTCTCCAGTCGCGCCCGTCGCAAGCTGCGCGGCGTCTGCCCGATCTCGCGGCGCATCCAATGCGCCAGATGCGACTGATGCGCGAAGCCTGTCAGATAGGCCACCTCGCTGGTGCTGAGGTCGCTTCCCAGAATCAGGGAACGGGCACGCTCAACCCGGCGTCGCAGCACATAGCGGTGAAGGGTCGTGCCGGTCGCCGCCTTGAACCATGTCCTGAGATGCGAGCTGCTGGCGTTGGCGATGCGGCTCAGCGTATCGATCGTGAGCGGCTCGGAAAGATGTGCGTCGATATAGTCCAGGATACGTTTGAACTGCGCATCCGACAGTCGAACCGTTCGATCCGTCTCCAAATCGTCGAGACCAACCAGCCGCACCGCAAGCGCGATGCCGACACTTTCGGCGAACAGAATCCCACCCGGCGAGCCTGCGTCTTGGTCGGTTTCAAGTGCCCGGACGAGGTATTCGATACGTTCGTCCCGAAGCAGGTGCCGCGTGTCGAAATGACGCGCCCTTACGCTGCCCTCAATCTCCGACGCCACACCCTCGATCATGGCAGGCGGCAGGCGAACCTCCCTCGTTTCGAATGAGGTTTCAGCCTCGAACCCGCCCTCCTGTCCCGCGGGTACGAAATCAATGTCACCAGCTCGCCGTAAGAAATATCGCCCGGCGTCATTGCAATAGGTGCGCGTCGCCGCGCTAGCATGAACCATGATGCGGTGATGATCCGCCCGCGGCAGCCGATAGGTGCCTGCTTCGACATGCCGGGAAGCGATTGATATGCCAGCCGAGGCCCGGGCCGAAGTGAACTGCGGATGCATGTGAAACGAGCCTCAAAATCATGGCAGAACCTGCTCAACATTTGGCGGTTCCTGCGCGATTTTCAATGCCGAAGCCCTTTAGACCTGCGCCTCGTTTGCCAACGCAAAGAGGTTCATATGAGTTACTATGTTGTCGTCGGAGCAGGCCCGGTCGGGCGAGAGACGGCGCGCCTGCTCGGTGAGCAGGGACATGATGTCGTCCTCATAAGCAGGAGCGTCGGAGATATCGATTTGCCTGGCGTGCGCGCGAGGCAGGCGGACGCCACCGATGCCGCCGAACTTTCACGCATCAGCCGGGGCGCGCATGCCATCTTCATGTGCGCCATGGCGCCTTACCACCGGTGGCCGACTGACTTCTTTCCGATCGTCGACGGCACGGTGCGCGCGGCGGAGGCCGTTGATGCGAAGATCATCCTGCTCGGAAACCTCTACGGCTACGGCGAAAACGCCGACAGTTCCCTTCACTCAGGCTTGCCGCTCGACCCGACATCGAGGAAGGGCACTGTTCGGACGATAATGTGGCAGCGTGTGTCTCGAGCCAAGGTACCGGCCATCGAGGTGCGTTCCAGCGACTATCTGGGGTATGGCGCGGTCACCTACTTCTCGCTTCTCGCACTGCCATCCATCGTTCAAGGAAAGCCTGTCGCCTTCTTGGGAGACCTCGACGCCGATCATGCCTGGGCTTTCATCAAGGACGTCGCCCGGACGCTCGTCGCGTCAGCATTCTACACAGGTGAATGGGGACGAGCCTTCCATGTCCCGTCGCAATACGCTTCGCCCCGCGATCTTATCCGCAGAACCGCGGCGATGCTCGGAAGGGAGGTTGCGCCAATGCGTTGCTATTCCATCGTCGAGATGGAAGCCCTGGGCATGCATGAGCTCGTGGAAATGAAATATCTCTTCGATCGCCCGCTGCTGGTCGATTCTTCCGATACCGAGCATCTCCTAGGCGTGAAGGCAAGCAGCCTTGATGTAATGATCGCGGACACCGTCAGAGACTATCTCTGAACCAATTATATGAAATGGAAACAAAGCGTTACGCCCGTCGGCTGACGGGCTGAACAAACGAGATGGGGCCGGCAAAGCATCTGGCAGGCATCGAAGGTCTAGATCTGTCTTGAGGCCTTGTAGACGTTGACGCCGAGCTCGCGGATCTTCTTGCGCAGCGTATTGCGATTGAGGCCCAGAAGCTCGGCCGCCTTGATCTGGTTGCCGCGCGTCGCCGTCATCGAGGCCAGCACCAGCGGATACTCGACCTCGGCAAGGATGCGCTGGTAAAGCCCCGACGGCGGCAGTTCGCCGGCGAAAGAAGCAAAATAGCGCTGCAGGAAATGCTCGACCGCCTGGCTGATCGACAGATCGTCGGGGATGAGCGGTCCGACGCCCGGCACCACAGGCCTTTCGCCGGTCTTGAGCTCCGTCTCGATGATCTCGGCTGAAATCTCGTCCTGCGAATAAAGCGCGGCCAGCCTGCGCACCAGGTTTTCGAGCTCGCGCACATTGCCCGGCCAGGGGTAGCGCTTCATCAGTTCGATTCCGCCCGCCGAAATGCGCTTGGTCTGCAAGCCTTCGCTGGCGCCTTGCTTGAAAAAGTGCCTGACCAGGTCTGGGACGTCCTCGGAGCGCTCGCGCAACGCCGGAAGTCTCAGCGGCACAACGTTCAGGCGGTAGAACAGGTCTTCGCGGAACAGGCCCTGGTTGATCAGAGTCCGCAAGTCCTTGTTGGTGGCGGCGACGATGCGCACGTCGGTCTTGATCGGGGTACGGCCGCCGACTGTCGTGTATTCGCCCTGCTGCAGCACGCGCAGCAGGCGCGTCTGCGCCTCCATCGGCATGTCGCCGATCTCGTCGAGGAACAACGTGCCGCCCTCGGCCTGCTCGAAGCGGCCGGTGGAGCGGTTTTGGGCGCCGGTGAAGGCGCCCTTCTCGTGACCGAACAGTTCCGATTCGATGAGGTCGCGCGGGATCGCCGCCATGTTGATCGCCACGAACGGCCCGCCGCGGCGGCGGCCATATTCGTGCAGCGCGCGCGCCACCAGCTCCTTGCCGGTCCCGGATTCGCCGCTGATCATTACCGTCAGGTCGGTCTGCATCATGCGCGCCAGCATGCGATAGATGTCCTGCATGGCGGCCGAGCGGCCCACCAGCGGCATCGTCTCCGGCTGCTCGTCGGCACGCGAATCGAGCTTCGGCCGCTTCGGCTCGGCCAGCGCCCGATTGACGATGTTGAGTAACTCAGTGAGGTCAAACGGCTTCGGCAGATATTCGTAGGCGCCGGTTTCAGAGGCTCGGATCGCGGTCATGAAAGTGTTCTGCGCGCTCATGACGATGACCGGCAGCTCCGGCCGCGCCTTCTTGATGCGCGGCAGCATGTCGAAGGCGTTCTCGTCCGGCATCACCACGTCGGTGATGACGAGATCGCCCTCGCCCGCCGCCACCCAGCGCCACAGCGTCGAGGCATTCGAGGTCACGCGCACATCATGGCCGACGCGCGACAGCGCCTGGTTGAGCACGGTGCGGATGGCCGCATCGTCGTCGGCGACGAGGATATTGCCGCGAACGGTCATTTGCGGTCTCCTTCAGCTTCCTCGCCGGCGCCGGGCGAAGTCTCCTTCCAGGCCGGCATCAGGACGCGGAACGTGGTTCCGCGCTGCGTCGAATCGCATTCGATGATGCCGCCGTGCTCGCCGACGATCTTGGCGACCAGCGCCAGCCCAAGGCCGGAGCCGTTCGGCTTGGTGGTGATGAATGGGTCGAAGAGGATCGGCAGGATGTCCTCGGAAACGCCGGGGCCGTTGTCGTGCACGCAAAATTCCAGCGGCAGCGAGACGCGGTCCTGCGTTCCCGGCACGGAAACGCGGATGCCCGGCCGGAACGCCGTCGAGAGAACGATCTCGCCCTGCGGGTCGGCGCCGATCGCCTCGGCGGCATTCTTGACCAGGTTCAGGAACACCTGGATCAACTGGTCGCGGTTGGCAAAGACCGGAGGAAGCGATGGATCATATTCCTCCAAAATCTTGATCCGCTTGGCAAAACCGTTCTTGGCGATTGCCTTTACGTGGTCGAGCACGACGTGGATGTTGACCGGAAAGCGCTCGATCGGCCGCTCGTCGGAAAACACCTCCATGCGGTCGACCAGCGAGACGATGCGGTCGGTCTCGTCGGTGATCAGCCGGGTGAGAGCGCGATCCTCGTCGGAGGCCGACAGTTCGAGCAGTTGGGCGGCGCCGCGGATGCCGGAAAGCGGATTCTTGATCTCATGCGCCAGCATCGCGGCGAGGCCGGTGACCGAGCGGGCGGCACCGCGATGAGTCATCTGGCGGTCGATCTTGTCGGCCATCGACCGTTCCTGGAACATCACCACGACGGAGCCCGGGAACTCCGGCACCGGCGCGACATAGAGGTCGACCATCTTCTCGATGCCAAGGCGCGGCGAGGAAACGTCGACGCGGTATTCGTTGACCGGCGCGTGGCGCTCGCGCACCTGGTCGACGAGAGTCAGCAGCGGGCTGCCGAACGGCACCAGCTTGGACAAAGTGTTGCGGGCGAGCATGGTGGCGCTAGAGCGGAAGAAATCCTCGGCATCCGCGTTGGCGAAAATGATGAAGCCGTCGGCATCGACCATGATCACCGGGCGGCGGATGGTGTTCAGCACGATGTTGGCGGCATCCGCCATTTCGGCTGGCTGTGGAGCGCTCGCCTTCATGCCGCGCTCCGCAGTTCGGTCGGCATGGCAGGATAGGCAAGAGCCTCGCGCAACCCCCGGACGACCTCCGCGGTCTCAAAAGAGGTGAGGATACGCTTCCGCTGCTCCGCCGACGCCCTGGCCGCGTGCCGGTCGAGATACCAGCCGAGATGCTTGCGCGCCTGGCGCAACCCGCTTTCGACGCCGTAGAGCGAGAGCATGTCCTCGTAATGCGCAACGACGTAGTCGGCGAGCGCTTGCGGCGTTTCGGGAATGCCGTGCGTCGATGTATCGGCGGCAGCCGCCGCGACGCTGCCCGCGGCCCACGGCGCGCCGTAGTGGGCGCGGCCGATCATCACCGCGTCGGCGCCCGACTGTTCGAGGATCGTCGCCGCCTCTTCCGGCGAGCCGACGTCGCCATTGGCCACCACCGGGATAGAGACTGCTTGCCTGACACGGGCAATGGCGCGCCAGTCGGCCTTGCCCTGATAGAACTGGCAGCGCGTGCGGCCATGCACGGTCACCATCCGGACGCCCGCCTGTTCGGCACGGCGCGCCAGCATCGGCGCATTGAGCGCGCTTTCGTCCCAGCCGAGCCGCATCTTGACGGTCACCGGCACGGAAACGGCGCCGACCACCGCTTCGATCAGCGAGAGCGCATGATCGAGATCGCGCATCAGTGCCGAGCCGGCATAGCCGCCCGTCACCTTCTTCGCCGGGCAACCCATGTTGATGTCGATGATGTCGGCGCCCTCGCCGGCGGCGATTCGCGCGCCCTCGGCCATGTGCGCCGCCTCGCGGCCGGCAAGCTGCACCATATGGACAGGCAGCCCCGAATGGCGGATGCGCAAGTCGCAGCCGGCTCTGCCCTTGGCCAGTTCGCCGCTGGCCACCATCTCCGACACGACCAGTCCGGCGCCATGCGCATGGGCGCGCTGCCGGAATGGCTCGTCGGTGATGCCCGACATCGGCGCGAGGAACACGCGGTTGCGTATCTTCACGCCGCCAATGTCGAGTGGCGAAGCCAATGTGATCAATTCAGGCATGCACAAAAACCAAGCATGTTCAATTGCTGCACATTCTCTAGCCATATGCAAGGCGTTGTGCAACGCGCAATGACGTCACATTAAGGCGCATTTTGGAAAATGCTGGCCTTCCCTTCGAGCCGCGACTAAGCCTCTCGCCATGACCGACGCAAGTGAAAATCAGGGTTTGGACGCAGACGGCAAGGTGGGCGTGGTGATCGTCGCCGCCGGGCGCGGCGCGCGTGCCGGGCAGGCCGATGGACCGAAGCAGTATCAGCGCATCGGCGGCCGCGCCGTCATCGCGCACACGCTGGAGACGTTTCTTTCACATCCGAGAATTGGCCCGGTGGTCGTGGCGATCCACGCCGACGATGCCGAACTCTTCGAGCGCGCGGCGGGAGCGAATGCCAAGCGTGTTTTCGCGGTCACCGGCGGTTCGTCCCGCCAGGCCTCGGTTCGGCTCGGTCTCTTGGCATTGAGAGATCAGGCGCCGGGAAAAGTGTTGGTGCATGACGCAGTGCGCCCGTTCCTTGATGCTGAGCTGATCGACCGCATCATCGACGCCATCGGGGAACGGCAGGGCGCGCTGCCCGCCCTTCCCGTCGCCGACACGCTCAAGCGGGAATCCGCTACGGGCATGATCGAGGAGACGGTGTCGCGGGCCGGACTTCATGCCGCCCAGACGCCGCAAGGCTTTCCGTTCTGGCCGCTGCTCGCCGCGCATGAAAAGGCGCATCATTTGGGCAAGTCCGAATTCACCGACGACGCAGCGATCGCCGAATGGGCGCATATTCCGGTCAAGATCGTCGCCGGCTCGCCGGACAATGTGAAGCTCACCTGGGCTAGGGATATCGCGATGGCCGACCAGCGGCTTTCCAACGCGCTGCCGCGCTTTCCGGACATCCGCACCGGCAATGGCTATGACGTGCATGCCTTCGAGCCCGGCGACCATGTCACGCTGTGCGGCGTCGCCATTCCGTATGATCGGAAACTCTCCGGCCATTCGGACGCCGATGTCGGACTGCATGCGCTTACCGACGCGCTGCTCGCCACCTGCGGCGCCGGCGATATCGGCACACATTTCCCGCCATCGGACCCGCGATGGAAGGGCGTTGCCTCGAAGATCTTCGTCGAGCACGCCGCGAAGCTGGTGCGCGAGCATGGCGGGCGCATCGCCAATGCCGACATCACGCTGATCTGCGAAGCGCCGCGCGTCGGGCCGCACCGCGAGGCGATGACGGCGGCGCTGGCGGCGATGCTCGGCATTGCGGCCGAACGCATTTCGATCAAGGCCACGACGAACGAAAAGCTCGGCTTTGTCGGCCGCGGCGAAGGCATAGCGGCGATCGCCACCGCAAGCGTGGTTTTCCCGGGAGATGTCCCCAAATGAGCAACGCCGAACTCGCCATCGCCCTGCTCCAGGCTTGCCAGCAGCGCAGCATCATGCTGGCGACGGCCGAAAGCTGCACCGGCGGCATGATCATTGCCGCACTCACCGACATCGCCGGTTCTTCCGCCGTGGTCGACCGCGGCTTCATCACCTATTCCAACGAGGCCAAGATGGAGATGCTCGGCGTCTCCGCCGCAACGCTCGACGCGCATGGCGCCGTCTCGCGCGAGACGGTGCTGGAAATGGCGGCGGGGGCGCTGGCGCATTCGCGCGCCAGCCTTTCGCTTGCCGTCACCGGCATTGCCGGCCCGAGCGGCGGCTCGGCGGAAAAGCCGGTCGGGCTCGTCTGGTTTGGGGTTGCGCTCGCAGGCCAGCCGGTTGTCGCCGAGCGCCAGCTCTTTGCGCACAAGGGCCGCGAGTTCATCCGCCACGAGACGGTGCGGCACGCGTTGCAGCTTGGGCTGCGCGCGCTTGGAGCTGAGTCTGAGTGAAGGTCAGGCCGGCTTCGCGCCGTAGATCACGCCCGCGCGCTTCTCGAAGGCTTCGGAGAACATGCGGAAGGCGCGGTCGAACATCGTCCCCATCAGCGCTCCGAGAATGCGGCTCTTGAATTCGTAGTCGATGAAGAAATGCACTTCACAACCGCGATCGGCCGGATCGAAGCGCCAGATGTTGCTGAGATATTTGAACGGGCCGTCGATGTATTTGACGTCGATGGCGTTCTCGTCCGGCTTCAGGAGCACCTGCGTGGTAAAGGTCTCGCGGATCGCCTTGTAGCCGATGCTCATGTCGGCGACGAGGATGGTCCGGCCATCGCGCTCCTTGCGCGAGCGCACCGTCAGCGCCTCGCAGAGCGGCAGGAATTGCGGATAGGCCTCGACATCCGCCACCAGCGCAAACATCTCCTGCGGCGTGTGGGCGACGCGGCGGATGGCTTCGAATTTCGGCATTTTGGACGGTCAGCCGGCTTTCTCGAGTTGCGCCTCGCGCGCCGCCCGCAGCCTGGCGAAGTCCTCGCCGGCGTGATGCGAGGAGCGCGTCAGCGGGCTCGACGCCACCAGCAGGAAGCCCTTGGTCTTGCCGATCGTTTCGTAGGACTTGAACTCGTCCGGTGTGATGAAGCGGATCACTGGATGGTGCTTTTTCGACGGCTGCAGGTACTGGCCAATGGTCATGAAGTCGACATTGGCCGACCGCAGGTCGTCCATGAGCTGCAGCACTTCGTTCCGCTCCTCGCCGAGGCCGACCATGATGCCGGATTTCGTGAAGATCGACGGATCGAGTTCTTTCACATGCTGCAGCAGCCGAATGGAGTGGAAATAGCGGGCGCCCGGCCGGACCGTCAGGTAATTCGACGGCACGGTTTCGAGATTGTGGTTGAAGACATCGGGCTTGGCCGCCACGACGATCTCCAGCGCGCCGTCCTTGCGCAGGAAATCGGGCGTCAGGATCTCGATCGTCGTCGAGGGCGCGGTCGCGCGGATGGCATGGATGACGTCGGCGAAATGCTGCGCGCCGCCGTCGTCCAGATCGTCGCGGTCGACCGAGGTGATGACGACGTGGCTGAGGCCCATTTGCCTGACGGCGTGGGCGACGCGCGCCGGCTCATCCGGGTCGAGCGCCGTCGGGATGCCGGTGGCGACATTGCAGAAGGCGCAGGCGCGCGTGCAGATCTCGCCCATGATCATGAAGGTGGCGTGCTTCTTGTCCCAGCATTCGCCGATGTTCGGGCAGCCGGCCTCCTCGCACACCGTCACCAGCTTGTTCGACTTCACGATCTCGCGCGTCTCGGCATAGCCTTTCGAGACCGGCGCCTTGACGCGGATCCAGTCCGGCTTGCGCAGCACTTCCTGGTCCGGCCGGTGCGCCTTTTCGGGATGCCGCGGTCGCGGCGCGTTGGCGATCGTGTCGAGAACAGTGACCATCTCAAACCCTTCGCGGCCGCTGACGTCGCGGCCGTCCGTCTGCGTCATCTAGGACTTTTCGGAGCAAAGAAAAAGGCCGCGCCGGCGCATGCCGCCACGGCCATTTTCGCATAACGGCGTTCGGTGGGGCTCAGCGGCGCACCAGCCGACCCGCAAAGATCAGCAGGCAGGCGCCGATGAAGCCGGTGATCAGATAGGCGAACCAGCCGACGCCGAAGGCCTCGATGTTGAGGACTCTCAGGATTGCGTTCAGCACCACCGCGCCAGCGATGCCCAGAATGATGTTCATGAAGATACCGGTATTGCTCTTCATGACCATCTCGGCGAGCCATCCGGCCAAGCCGCCGATGATGATGGCCGCAATCCAGCCCACGCCATTCACGTCCATATGCCAACTCCTCCTCGATCAGGTGAAAATGCATCCGGATACGAACTGCCTTGCCGTCAGGGTCCTCCGGCGCTCGCTTCTGAGTCTCGCCCAACCAATCTATCACCGATTGGCCATTTATCATGCGTTCAAAGCGCGGCCATAGGCGTCGAGCACGCTTTCCTTCATCATCTCCGACAAGGTCGGATGCGGGAAGATCGTGTGCATCAGCTCTTCCTCGGTGGTCTCCAGGTTCATCGCCACGACGAAGCCCTGGATCAGTTCGGTCACTTCGGCGCCGATCATATGCACGCCGAGGAGCTGGCCGGTGTTCTTGTCGAAGATGGTCTTGATGAAGCCCTGGTCCTCGCCGAGCGCGATGGCCTTGCCGTTGGCGCCGAACTGGAAGCGGCCGACGCGGATGTCCTTGCCTTCGGCCTTGGCACTGGCTTCGGTCAGGCCGACCGACGCGACCTGCGGACTGCAATAGGTGCAGCCTGGGATCTTCAGCTTGTCGATCGCATGCACGCCGGGGAAATTGGCGATCTTTTCGATGCAGACGACACCCTCATGCTCCGCCTTGTGCGCAAGCATGGGCGGGCCGGCGACATCACCGATCGCATAGATGCCGGGCACGTTCGTCTTGCCGTAGCCGTCGACGACGACGCAACCGCGATCCGTCTTCACGCCGAGCGCCTCGAGGCCGAGGTTTTCGATGTTGCCCTGGACGCCGACGGCCGAGATCATGCGGTCGGCGGTGATCTTTTCGACCTTGCCGTCCTTCATCTCGACATGCGCGGTGACCGAGTTGGCTGATTTCTCGACCTTGGTCACCTTGGCCTCGAGGAGGATCTTCATACCCTGCTTCTCGAACTGTTTTTGCGCGAATTTCGAGACTTCGGCGTCCTCGACCGGCATCACCGCCGGCAAGAGTTCGACGACCGTCACCTCAGCGCCCATGGTGCGGTAGAAGGAAGCGAACTCGATGCCGATGGCGCCCGAGCCCATCACCAGCAGCGATTTAGGCATTTCCTTCGGCACCATGGCCTCGAAATAGGTCCAGATCAGCTTGCCGTCCGGCTCGATGCCGGGCAGCGCGCGCGGCCTGGCGCCGGTCGCGAGAATGATGTGCTTGGCGGTGTAGGTGCCCTCGCCCTTGACGCCCTTCGGCACCGGCGGCTGCGGCTCCATCGGCTTCTTGGCGGTCTTGGAGACGATGATCTCACCGGGTTTCGAAAGCTTCGCCTCGCCCCAGATGACGTCGACCTTGTTCTTCTTCATCAGGAAGGCCACGCCGCCGTTCAGCCTGAGCGACACCTTGCGGGAGCGGTCGACCACCGCGGTCGTGTCGGCGTTGACCTTGCCGTCGAGCTTCAGGCCGTAATCCTTGAGGTGGTCCGAATAGTGCATGATCTCGGCTGAGCGCAGCAGCGCCTTGGTCGGGATGCAGCCCCAGTTCAGGCAGATGCCGCCCAGATGCTCGCGTTCGACGATCGCCGTCTTGAAGCCGAGCTGGGCGGAACGCACCGCCGTGACATAGCCGCCGGGACCGGAGCCGATGATGATGACGTCATAGGATTCAGCCAAGGGTGTCTCCCTGATTTTCTAGAGTTCCAGCATGACGCGCACCAACGGTGCCAGCGCCTTGCCGATCTTGCGTGTGTTTTCGGCATCGAGGTGGACACCGTCGAGCGGCGTAGTGACGGCGACTGTGCCGGCATCGAAGAAGCCGCAGCCAGCCTCGTCGGCAAGCGCGGAATATTGCGGCGCCAACCGCTTAGAGGCGTCGTCGCCGCCGGCGAACATTTCCTTGAATTCGGCATTGTCGGTGCGCGTGACGGCCGGCGGCGCGACGATGAGGATCTGCGGTGCCGGCCAGTCGAACGGATAGTCGTGGCCGCGCACGATATCGATCAGGCGCTGGATGCCCTGCTTGGCGGCGACCGGATTGCCGTGGATCCACGGCTTCATGTCGTTGGCGCCGAGCATGATGATGATCAGGTCGATCGGGGCATGGCTCATCAGGATCGTCGGCAGCACCCGCGCGCCGTTGCGATCGGCGCCGGCGAGGTGATCGTCGAAGGCGGTGGTGCGACCGTTCAGCCCTTCGGCAATGACCTCGATGCCCTCGCCCAGCGCCATTTTGAGCACGCTCGGCCAACGGTCCTCGAGCGCATGGCGGCCGAGGCTGCCGGCGTCGTAGCCCCAGGTCAGCGAATCGCCGTAGCAGAGGATTGTCTTCATGCCTTTACTCCATCCCTGCCGAACGGTGCCGACGAGCGCTTGAGCCGCCAGCGAACGAACAGCCATTGCACGGTGATCGCCGCGACGCCGGGCAGGATCAGTCCGGCGACGATCGAAAGGTCGCTTGCGGTCGCCCGGTTCTCGGGCGGCACTGAAAACGTCCAGCCGGCGAGCGCGACCAGAATGATCGCGAAGATCGCCAGCAGCCACCCAAACATCCGGTCGACCGCCCTGACCGGCTCCGCGCGGAACTGGACCAGGAAGAAGGCGATCGTCACGACGATGAGGATCATCAGCGTTGCGGCGAAGACCAGA
Source organism: Mesorhizobium sp. (assembly GCA_004020545.1). Lineage (GTDB taxonomy): Bacteria > Pseudomonadota > Alphaproteobacteria > Rhizobiales > Rhizobiaceae > Mesorhizobium. The sequence continues at coordinate 68,032 of SAQE01000011.1, forward strand.
ATGTATTCCTCGGTCGCACCGGTGAGCACGGCCAGTTCCTGCACGACCAGCCCGCCAGCCAGACCGGAAAGGATGAAGGCGAAAAGGCTGGTGAAGAATTTCCGCACCGCCTCTTTTCCTTCCTAGACCAGCATGCCCATCGGGTTCTCGATCATGCGCTTGAAGGCGCCGAGCAGCTCTGCGCCGAGCGCGCCGTCGACTGCACGGTGATCAGTGGACAAAGTTACCGACATCACGGTGGCGATCTTGATCTCGCCTTTCTTCACCACCGCGCGCTCCTCGCCCGCGCCGACCGCGAGGATGGTCGCATGCGGCGGGTTGATGACGGCGGCAAAATCCTTGACGCCGAACATGCCGAGATTGGACACGGCCGTCGTGCCGCCCTGGTATTCCTCGGGCTTCAGCTTGCGGCTGCGGGCACGGCTTGCCAGGTCCTTCATCTCGTTGGAGATGGTGGACAGCGTCTTTTCGTCTGCATGGCGGATGATCGGCGTGATCAGGCCGCCGGGGATCGACACGGCGACGCCAACGTCGGCGTGCTTGTGCTTGACCATGGCGTTGTCGGTCCAGGAGGCGTTGGCATCCGGCACCGCCATCAGCGCCATCGCCATCGCCTTGATCACCATGTCGTTGACCGAGAGCTTGTAGGCTGGAACCTCGCCCTTCTCGGTCTTCTTCATCGGCGCCGCCGCATTGAGCTGCGTGCGCAGCGCGAGCAGCGCGTCGAGCTCGCAGTCGAGCGTCAGGTAGAAATGCGGGATGGTGCTCTTTGCCTCGACCAAGCGGCGCGCGATGGTCTTGCGCATATTGTCGTGCGGGACGAGCTCGTAGGAGCCTTCCGCGAACAGTTTCAGCACCTGATCATCCGACATCGGTTTCGGGCCGGGAGCCGCTGCCGGCGCTCCGGCGGGCGCCTTGGCGGCAGGCGCTGCTTTCGCACCACCGGACGAAATCGCAGCCTCGACATCGGCCTTCACCACGCGGCCGTGCGGGCCGGTGCCGGTCAGCGCCGCCACGTCGACGCCGGCATCCTTGGCGATGCGCCGAGCAAGCGGCGACGCGAACACGCGCTCACCGCCGGCGTGACCATTGGGGACCGGAGCTGGCTCGGCCTTCGCCGGTGCAGGTGCTGCGGTTGCCGGCTTGGGTGCTTCCTTGGGCGCTTCGGCCTTCGGAGCGTCCGTTTTCGGAGCTTCCGCCTTGGGCGTGGCGCCGCCGTCGGCTTTTGTAGCGGCACTGGCATCCTCGCCTTCGCCGGCCAGGATGGCGATCACCGCGTTGACCTTGACGCCTTCGGTGCCGGCCGGAACGACGAGCTTGGCAACCGTGCCTTCGTCGACGGCCTCGACTTCCATCGTCGCCTTGTCGGTCTCGATCTCGGCGATCACGTCGCCGGGGGAAACCTTATCGCCCTCTTTCACGAGCCACTTGGCGAGATTGCCCTCCTCCATCGTGGGGGACAGAGCCGGCATGGTGATGTTGATTGGCATGTAATCCTCCCGACCGGCTCAGCGATACGTCACGGCTTTGACTGCCTCGACGACCTCGCCGACATTGGGCAGGGCCAGCTTCTCAAGGTTCGCCGCGTAGGGCATCGGCACGTCCTTGCCGGCAATGGTGATCACCGGCGCATCGAGGAAGTCGAAGGCGCGCTGCGACACCTGGCTGGCGATGTGATCGCCGACCGAGCTCTGCGGGAAGCCTTCTTCCACCACCACAAGGCGGTTGGTCTTCTTCACCGAGGCGATCACGGTGTCGAAGTCGAGCGGGCGGATGGTTCTCAGATCGATGATCTCGGCATCGATGCCCATGCCGCGCAGCTCGGCTTCCGCCTTGACCGCATAGGTCATGCCGATGCCGAAGGAGACGATGGTGACGTCCTTGCCCTGCTTGTGGATGCGGGCCTTGCCGATCGGCAGCACGAAATCGTCGAGCTTCGGCACGTCGAAGGAATGGCCGTAGAGGATCTCGTTTTCGAGGAAGATGACCGGGTTCGGATCGCGGATCGCGGCCTTGAGCAGGCCCTTGGCGTCGGCAGCCGTGTACGGCATCACCACCTTCAGGCCCGGGATGTGGCTGTACCAGGCCGCATAGCACTGCGAATGCTGGGCGGCGACGCGGGCCGCCGCGCCGTTCGGCCCGCGGAACACGATCGGCGCGCCCATCTGGCCGCCGGACATATAGAGCGTCTTGGCGGCCGAGTTGATGATCTGGTCGATCGCCTGCATGGCGAAGTTGAAGGTCATGAACTCGACGATCGGCTTCAAGCCTGCCATGGCCGCACCGACGCCGACGCCGGCAAAGCCGTGCTCGGTGATCGGCGTGTCGACGACGCGCCGGGGGCCGAATTCCTGCAACAACCCTTGCGTGATCTTGTAGGCGCCCTGGTACTCGGCGACCTCCTCGCCCATGACGAAGACGTCGCCGTCGCGGCGCATTTCCTCAGCCATGGCGTCGCGCAGCGCTTCGCGCACCGTGGTCGACACCATTTCGGTGCCGGCTGGGATATCCGGATCGGCCGCGACTTCCGTCTTCGCCGCGGCCGCGACAGGGGCCGCGGCTTCGCTCTTGGCCGCAGCGGGCGCCGGTGCTGGCGCTTCAGCCTTGGCAGGCTCTTCGCCGATGCCTTCGCCGGCCTTGTCGACGTCTTCGCCATCCACGGCAAGCACGGCGATCACGGCATTGACCTTGACGCCTTCGGTGCCGGCGGGAACCACGATCTTGGCAAGCGTGCCTTCGTCCACGGCTTCGACTTCCATCGTCGCCTTGTCGGTCTCGATCTCGGCGATCACGTCACCGGCGACGACCTTGTCGCCCTCGTTCTTCAGCCATTTGGAAAGATTGCCCTCTTCCATCGTCGGGGAAAGCGCGGGCATGAGAATTTCGATCGGCATGTCCTTGCCCTCTCCTTAGAGTACGATGTCGGTCCAGAGCTCGGACGGATCCGGCTCGGCGTCGTTCTGGGCGAATTCGGCGGCGTCGGCGACGATGTCGCGGACCTCCTTGTCGATGGCCTTGAGCTCGTCCTCGCTCGCCCACTTCTTATCGAGCAGCCGCACCCTGACCTGCTCGATCGGGTCGTGCTCGGAGCGCATCTTCTGCACTTCCTCCTTGGAACGGTATTTCGCCGGATCGGACATCGAGTGGCCGCGATAGCGGTAGGTCTGCATCTCGAGGATCAGCGGGCCGTTTCCGGCGCGGCACCATTCGGTGGCGAGCTCGGCGGCCGACTTCACGGCGCGGACGTCCATGCCGTCGACCTGGATGCCGGGAATCTTGAAGGAAGCGCCGCGATGCGAGAAATCAGTCTCAGCGGACGAGCGCGACACCGACGTACCCATGGCGTAGCGGTTGTTCTCGATGATGAAGATCACCGGCAGCTTCCACAGCGAAGCCATGTTGAAGCTCTCATAGACCTGGCCCTGGTTGGCGGCGCCGTCACCGAAATAGGTCAGCGAGACGTTCTTGTTCTCACGATAGCGGTTGGCGAAGGCGAGCCCGGTGCCCAGCGACACCTGCGCGCCGACGATGCCGTGGCCGCCATAGAAATGCTTCTCCTTGGAGAACATGTGCATGGAGCCGCCCTTGCCCTTCGACAGGCCGCCGCGGCGCCCGGTGAGCTCGGCCATCACGCCGCGCGGCGAAAGCTCCATCGCCAGCATGTGGCCGTGGTCGCGGTAGGCGGTGATCATCTGATCGCCCTCGATCAGCGCCATCTTCATGCCGGTCACGACGGCTTCCTGACCGATATAGAGGTGGCAGAAGCCGCCGATGAAGCCCATGCCGTAGAGCTGGCCGGCCTTCTCCTCGAAGCGGCGGATGAGCAGCATGTGCCGGTAGGCGGAAAGCTCTTCTTCCTTGGTGAATTCGGCTGGCTTTGGTGCGGAAAGGTTCGGCGATTTGCCGTCGGATTTGGATTTGGATTTGGCAGGCGCTTTTCTGGCGGCGGTGGCCATGCATCACTCCCTGTTGGCGTCTCTTCGCGGACATTTCAGGGAGAGCGATCGCCTCCCCACCGATTTGAGCGAGGCTAACACGCAAGGGTGCATTGCGCCATGCTGAAAAATGCATGGCTGGCATGCGTCTAAGCGACTAGAATCATTGCGAATAAGTTCGATTAACCGGAGTTCGGTTATTTCGTCGAGGCAGGCAGCATTATGGTGATTTCGTCGGGCTGCGAGAGATTGAGCGCCTTTCGGGCCTGTTCGTCAAGCATGTCCTTCTCCAGCGTGCCTTCATGGAGGAGCTGGACGCGGCGCTCGAAATCGACCCGGCGCGCCTTGACCGCGTCGAGCTGGGCCTGCAGTTCGGCCGCCTGGGCCTGCAGCCGATACTTGGAATAGATGCCGAATTCGCCGTGATAGGCATGGAAGCCGAAATAGGTCAGGAACAGCACGCACAACGACGGAATGATCAGCCGGCCGGTGTTTCTCTTCTTGTGCTGACGTGTCCACATGACCCGAATCCTCGCGGCCGCGAACGCAAGCGGCCATTTGAGTCTTTTTCGCCCAATTGTGCTTAATGGACGGTTACGGCCGGTCGGGGTCGAGGTTTGCAAAAACAAAAAGGGCGGGATGCCCCCGCCCCTTGATGGTTCTAAATGAGCCCCGGATCAGCCTTTGATCACCGACTTGCCGGCGTAGCGCGCCTGCCTGCCGAGCTCCTCCTCGATCCGGATGAGCTGGTTGTACTTGGCCATGCGGTCCGAGCGCGACAGCGAGCCGGTCTTGATCTGTCCGCAATTGGTGGCGACGGCGAGGTCGGCGATGGTCGAATCCTCGGTCTCGCCCGAGCGGTGCGACATGACGGCGGTATAGCCCGCCTTGTGCGCGGTCTCGACGGCGTCGAGCGTCTCGGTCAGCGAGCCGATCTGGTTGACCTTGACCAGGATCGAATTGGCGACGCCCATGCGGATGCCGTCGCGCAGCCGCGCCGTGTTGGTGACGAAAAGGTCGTCGCCGACGAGTTGGGTCTTCGTGCCGATCAGGTCGGTCAGTATCTTCCAGCCTTCCCAGTCGTCCTCGGCGAGGCCGTCCTCGATGGTGATGATCGGATAATCGGAGGCGAGCTTGGCAAGATACTTCGCCTGCGCCTTCGGATCGCGCGTCTTCTTCTCGCCCTCGTAGACGTAGTTGCCGTCCTTGAAGAACTCGGTCGCGGCGCAATCGAGGCCGAGGGCTACGTCCTCGCCCGGCTTGAAGCCGGCCTTCTCGATCGATTCCATTATGAAATCGAGCGCCGACGGCGCGCTCTTCAGGTTGGGGGCGAAGCCGCCCTCGTCGCCGACATTGGTGTTGTGACCGGCGTCTTTCAGTTTCTTGCGCAGCGTGTGAAAGATTTCGGAGCCCCAGCGCACGCCGTCGCGCAGCGTCGGCGCGCCGACCGGCAGGATCATGAATTCCTGGAAGTCGATCGGATTGTCGGCGTGGGCGCCGCCATTGATGATGTTCATCATCGGCACCGGCAGGACATGCGCCTTGGTGCCGCCGACATAGCGGTAGAGCGGCAGGCCGGCGGCTTCCGCGGCAGCCTTGGCGACGGCCAGCGACACGCCAAGGATGGCGTTGGCGCCGAGGCGGCTCTTGTTCGGGGTGCCGTCGAGCTCGATCATCGTCTGGTCGATATGGATCTGGTTCTCGGCCTCCATGCCGCCGATCGCCTCGAACAGCTCGCCGTTCACCGCCTCGACGGCGCGCTCGACGCCCTTGCCGAGATAGCGCGGTCCGCCGTCGCGCAGCTCGACCGCCTCGTGCGCGCCGGTCGAGGCGCCAGACGGCACCGCGGCGCGGCCCATCGAGCCGTCTTCCAGCACCACGTCGACCTCGACGGTCGGATTTCCGCGGCTGTCCAGGATTTCACGCCCGACAATGTCGATGATGGCGGTCATTTGCGATGTCCCCGATTGATCGATTGAAGCGTCGCGCCCCTCTTAGCCAAAGCACCGCAAAAGGCAATCGGGCCGCCAGCAAATATTGCCGGCGGCCCGATTCACGATGCGCAAATTTCTGTCATCATAAGTCATGCGCATCGCGCATGCTTCTGGTCTATCCTCGTGTTCGCGCGGGGCGAAACAGGAGGAGTTTCGCCATGTCCCAGTTAAGCGGTATCGTGAGTTTGTTCCTGATCGCTGCGGCGTTCCTGACGTCCTGCGACAGCCAGAAGCCCCAGCAAAGTTCCGTGGAACTTCTTCACGCGGCGGAATAGTCCAGAGCCAAAGGCCCCGGTTTGCCGGGGCCTTTTCGATTCCTGTCGGCCGATCCGGGCGATCAATGCCAGTAGGGCTTTACGTGGTAGTATTGGAAGGACGCATCGCGTGCCGCCTCGCCGTCGGCGCCGGTCAGCTCGTCGATTGAATAGGCCGGGGCGGCCTTGAGCTGTTCCTTGGTGAAAGGCACGACGTAGCCGCCCATATTCTCGTCATAGTCGAGGGTCGCCCACGGAACGGCGTGATACTTCTCGCCCATGCCGAGGAAACCTCCGAAGCCGATTACGGCGAACATGATGCCGTTCGACATCTTGTCGAGCATGACGTCCTCAATACTGCCGATACTGTCGCCTGCAGTATTGTAGACCGACGTGCCGATGACGCGCGAGGCGGCAATGGCTTCGGTGTGGCCAGACGGGGTTGTCATAGTGCTGCTCCTCTCGGTTAATGCCTGTTTTGACAATGAGGGGAGCGGGCGAAGGTTCCCGACTTTGTGCTTAGCCGTCGGTGAGGATGAACGTCACCTTCATATTGACGCGGTAGGCAGCGATCTTGCCGTCCTCGATGACGATCTTCTGGTCCTGGATCCAGGCGCCCTCAACGTTCTTCAGGGTCTTTGCGGCGCGCGCAATGCCCTTTTCGATGGCGTCCTGAAAGCTCTTCTTGGACGACGACGTGATTTCGGTGACACGGGCGACAGACATGGCTTCCTCCTGCCAAGGGCGCTCAGTTGCAAAGGCGAGCGTATAGCCGGACTCTTGCAACCACAAGGCGGCGCAGGGGTCGACGCGCAGCCGCTGTCAGTACCCTTTGGCGATCCGGTCGAACGCCATCAGCTTTTCCAGCAAGGCCGGCATGTCCTTGAGAGGCACCATGTTGGGGCCGTCGGAAGAGGTCGAGTTGTCCGGGTCATGGTGGGTCTCGATGAAGACCCCGGCGACGCCGACGGCGACGGCTGCGCAGGCCAGTGTTGCCACGAAGCGTCGCTCACCGCCGGAGGAGCCGCCCTGCCCGCCCGGCTGCTGCACGGAATGGGTGGCGTCGAAAATCACCGGCGCGCCGATCTCGGCCATGATCGGCAGCGCGCGCATGTCCGACACAAGCGTGTTGTAGCCGAAAGAGGCGCCGCGCTCGGTGACCAGCACGTTGGCGTTGCCGGAACCCGTGATCTTGGCGACGACATTCTTCATGTCCCAGGGCGCGAGGAACTGGCCCTTCTTCACGTTGACGACCTTCCCGGTCCGCGCCGCTGCGACCAACATGTCGGTCTGGCGCGAAAGGAAAGCCGGAATCTGCAACACATCGACATGCGGGGCGACGATCGCGCATTGCTCTTCGGTGTGGACGTCGGTCAGCACCGGCAGCGAAAACGTCTTGCGCAGATCGTCGAAGATGGGCATCGCCGCGTCGAGCCCGGCGCCGCGCGTCGCCGACAGCGAGGTGCGGTTGGCCTTGTCGTAGCTGGTCTTGTAGACGAGGCCGATGCCCAGCCGCTCGGTCAGTTCCTTCAGGGCGCCGGCCATGTCGAAGGCGTGCTGGCGCGATTCAAGCTGGCAAGGGCCGGCAATCAGCGACAGCGGCGCGCTGTTCGCGAAGACGACCTTGCCGACAGTCACCGATGCATTGGGCGCCAGGGGCTCGCTCATGGGATCTCCCGAAAGATGAAGGCGGCGCCCTGACCGGGCGCCGGCGGCACAACGATATCGCTGCCGCTCATGTTGTGTTCGATCGCGTTCGTTGCAACTAGGCGCGCCGCGGCGGCCGTGTCGCGGATCGAGAAAACGATCGCCGCAAAACGCATATCCGACGAGACCCCCGCCGAGAGACCGAAGCGTGAGGCAAATGCCTCGGGCGCCATGATGCTTAGAATAGCGTTGGGCAACTCAACCTTGTCGCCCGCTACCACGCTCTTGCCGGCAGCGGCGGAGGCCAGCCCGGCCTGGCTCGAAGGCCTGTCGCTGACCGCGACGATCTCGACGATGCCGGTCACCCCATTGGCGTGAGCCTGCAGGGCCGTGCGGTCGATGTTCGGCGCGTTGATGCGCTGGCAGGCGAAGAGGAACGCATCCGTTGCCTCCCTGCCGGTCGCGAATGCCAGTTTGAACGACGCCATATCGCTTTTCCCGGTCGCGTCGGTGAAGGCGCGCGAAAAGCTCAGCATATCCCCCGCGGACAGCCCTGCTTCGATATAGCGAGCATGGTCGGCATCGGCATCGGCCGTCCCGAACACGACCGCGGAAAACCCCTCATCGCCAAGCTTGTTGCGGTAAAGGCGGTCGCGCGCGACGAAGACGTTGCCTTCGCCTATCGCCCTCACCGCCGTTTGCTCATCGCTGATGGCCAGCGGCTCCAGATAGGTTCCATCGGCGAGAAAAACACAAGCGTTCTCGGTTCCGAAAGGATGGACGCCGGTTGGCGCAACGACAAAGCCGAGCGACGAGAGGCGCTGCCTCGCGACCTCGAGGCTCCGTGTGGGCAGAACCAAATGGTCGAGCGGGTGGGTCGAAGTTTCGATCATGCCGGCGCGGTTTGCCTCATTCCGGGAACGGGTTCAAGGCCCGGCGTCAGCGAAGCGACTGGCCGCCGGTTCAGGCGGCGGCCACGACGTCCGCCGAATAGCGCAGTTCGCGCAACGGCTTCACCCGGCTGGTCGTCTCCGCATAGATCGGATGTGCCTTGTAGGCGGCGAGGGCTGCCTCGTCCTCGAATTCAGCATAGACGACCACATCGATCGCGTTCGAGAACAGATCGACCTTGGTGTTGAGCGTCACCTCGAAATGTTTCGAGTGCGGGATATGGCCCAGTGCCTGCAGGCCGGACCGCACGGTCTCCACATCTTCCTTGCGCTTTACGCTGAAGAAAACGATGTGCCGGATCAATCCAGCCTCCTTGATCGACAGGTGAGCGCGTTTTGTGGGAGCGGGGCCGTCGCGTCAACCGGCAACGATGTCGCGCCCTGCCGCCGGGACGGCAGCGCCGGCCTCAGGCCGCTCCGGTGACGTAGCGCACGATGCGCGACATCTCCCTGACGGTCGCATCGAGGTAGCGGCCCTGGTTGTAGAGGCCGTCCCAGATCAGGAAGAAGGTGATGGCGACGATGACGATCACATAACGCATGGCTAAAGCTACCGCATGTCGTATGCCGGAACCAGAGTGCCTTGGCAGCAATTGTCCGAGGTCACCGTTTTTTGCGCGTTCAAGTTACCCCCTCCGCGGTTTCGGTCGGTTGTTAGACTAGACGAAACCCTGTAGATGGGCACATGGCGCTCAAACGGTTGGACAACGTAGGAATCGTCGTCGATGACCTCGAAGGGACGATTGATTTCTTTCGCGAGCTCGGCCTTGATCTCGAAGGGCGGGCCACGATCGAAGGAGAATGGGCTGGACGTGTCACTGGACTGGGCGATCAGCGCGTCGAGATTGCCATGATGCGCACGCCGGACGGCCACGGCCGGCTCGAGCTCTCCCGCTTCCTCACGCCGCCTGCCGTCGCGGATCACCGCAACGCCCCGGTGAACGCTCTAGGCTACCTCCGCGTCATGTTCGCCGTGGACGACATCGACGATACGCTTGAAAGGCTCCTCAAGCGCGGCGCGCAGCTCGTAGGCGAAGTCGTCCTGTATAAAGACGTGTATCGGCTCTGCTATATCCGCGGGCCTGAAGGGCTTCTCATCGGACTCGCCCAAGAACTCGGCTGAGCGCAATACGGCGACAATGGCGAAGAGCTCGCAATGTTAGCGAGCGCATCTCACAAAGGGTCCCGCCGCAACTTCAAAGCGCGATGCGGTATTTGGCAAATCCCGCCTCGCCCTCGCCCGCCGGCTCGATCCTCAGCGACTTCACCTGATCGATGAAGTCTTTCGCCCTGGGTCCGGTCTCGAAGACGACGCTGGTTCCAGACAACGGCGCGAACGACCAGTTGCCGTCCGCCGACGGGTTGATCGTGCCTTGGCTGACGATGTAGCGCACGATCACGTCGCGATTGGTGTCCGGCGCCTCGTAAATGATCTTGGAAGCGTTGATGTCGGGGAAATTGCCGCCGCCGCCGGCACGGTAGTTGTTGGTGGCGACCACGAATTTCGCCGCCGGATCGATCGGTTTGCCGTCGAATTGAAGGTCGACGATGCGGCTTGAGCCGGCGTTGGCCACGCCGCCCTTTGAATCGTATTTCGGCGGCTGCGACAGGTCGATCCTGTAGGTGACGCCGTCGATGACGTCGAAATTGTAGGACGGGAAATCGGTGTTGATCAGCGGCTCGTCCGCCTTGCCGGCCTCGATCCTGTTGAAGATGCCGGCCGACATCTCCAGCCATTCCTTCACTTGCGCACCGGTGATTTCAACTGCCCGCACCGTGTTCGGATAGAGGTACAGGTCGGCGACGTTCTTGATGGCGATGTCGCCCACCGGAACGTCGGTATAGTAGTCGGCGCCGTTGCGCCCGCCGGCCTTGAAGGGCGCGGCGGCAGAAAGCAGCGGCACGTCCTTCCACTGCGTGCTCTTCAATATGTCTTTCAGGTACCAGCTCTGCGCCTGGTTGACGATCTGCACCGACGGATCGTCGGCGACCAGAGCGAAATAGGAATAGAGCGGCGCGGAAGTCTTGCCGACGGGACGGCGCACATAGGCAAGCGTGGCCTCATGGTCCTGCTCGAGCGCCGCGATGATGCGCTTGTCGTCGCCGACCGTCGCCTTGTTCTTGTTGTCGACGCGCTCATAGATCGGCCGCGCCTCGGAGGTCGCCGAGACGACCCGCCATTTCGAGCCGTTGCGCTCCAGCAAAAGATCGATCAGGCCCATATGCGAGCCCCAGAAGCCGCCCATCACCGCCGGCTTGCCCTGCAGCGTGCCCTTCTCGGTGTCGACGCCATCGAGCGCCTGAAAATCCTTCTTGCCGGGGAAGACGAGATGCTGGTGGCCGGTGAAGACCGCATCGATCCCCTCGACGCCGGCGACGAAGAACGAGGCATTCTCCATCATGTCGCCCTGCTTGACGTCGATGCCGGAATGCGAGAGCGCAATGACGATGTCGGCGCCCTCTTCCCTGATCTGCGGCACCCAGGCCTTGGCCGCCTCGACGATGTCGCGCGTCTTGACGCTGCCTTCGAGGTTCTTCAGGTCCCAGACCATGATCTGCGGCGGCACGAAGCCGATGACGCCGATCCTGATCGGCTGCTCGGCGCCCGAGCCGTCCTTGATCTTCTTGTCGAGGATGACATAGGGCTTGAGGTACAGCTTGTCGCCGCGCGGGTTGGCGGCAAGCGTGGTGCCGCGGATGAGGTTCGCGCAGACAAAGGGGAAATTGGCGCCGGCCAGCACCTTGTCCAGGAAGGACAGGCCGTAGTTGAACTCGTGGTTGCCGAGCGTCGAGCATTCATAGCCGAGCAGGTTCATACCCTTCATGATCGGATGCAGGTCGCCGTCCTTCATGCCCTTCTCGTAGGCGATGTAGTCGCCCATCGGGTTGCCCTGCAAAAGGTCGCCATTGTCGATCAGCATCGCATTGGTGGCTTCCTTGCGCACCGCGTCGATCAGCGAGGCCGTGCGCGACAGGCCCATCGTGTCGTTCGCTTTGTCGGCGTAATAATCATAGGGCAGCAGATTCACATGGATGTCGGTGGTTTCCATGATCCTGAGATGCGCCTGGTTGGCCTGAGCGCGGGCTGAGAACGGGTGCAACATGATCAGCGCCCCGCTGGCGGCGGCGCCGGCCAGCAGCGAACGGCGGGTGACGAGCGGTTGTGACATTGCTTTCCTCCTCTTCGACAACGTGACAACCCCTGCCCCGGACACGGAACATGGCTCTGAAGGCATCTTTAGTCCACGTCTGTTGAAAGCCTGTTGATCACGACAAGGTGACGCGTCGACGAAACAGGCGCGGCAAGCAATCAGGTCTTGTCGTCGTCGCCCTGGGTGATCAGCCGGGCGCTTCGCTGGCCGGTGGAATATATCCATAGCCAGCTAAGCGAAACCGCGAGCCGGTTGCGGAAATCGATCAGGAAATAGATGTGGGCGATGCCCCACAGCCACCAGGCGAGCCAGCCGGTGAGCTTGATCCAGCCGAAATCGATCGCAGCCGCGCGTTTGCCGATCGTCGCGAGATCGCCGTCATGCCGGTAACGGAACTGGCGCGGCGCCGTGTCGCCGGCGAGACGCGCCTTGATGGTCGCGGCGACATGCTTGCCCTGCTGCTTGGCTGCGGGTGCGACGCCCGGCACCGGCCTTCCATCCGGCCGCGACAGATGCGCCGTGTCGCCGATGACAAAGATGTCCGGGCTGCCCGGCACGGTGAGATCGGGCTCGACCAGCACCCTGCCGGCCCGGTCGGCCGACGCTCCCAGCCATTCCGCTGCCGGGGAAGCGGCGACGCCGGCTGCCCAGAGGATCGTCCTTGCCGGCAGATGCATCTCGCCAAAGACGACGCCGTCGGCATCCAGTTGCGTGACCGCCCGGCCGAGCTCGACCGTCACGCCAAGCCGCTCCAGCGCTTTCTGCGCATAGGCCGAGAGCTGCGGCGCGAAATTGGCGAGGATCCGGTCGCCGGCCTCGATCAGCACCACACGCGCCTCGCGCGTGTCGATGTTGCGGAACTCGCCGCGCAGCGTGTCGTGCGCAAGCTCCACGATGGTGCCGGCGAGCTCGACCCCGGTCGGTCCGCCGCCGACGATGACCAGCGTCAGCAATGCCTGGCGCTTGGCGGGGTCGGTCTCGCGCTCGGCCTCTTCGAAAGCGAGCAGGATGCGGCGCCGGATCGTAGTGGCATCTTCCAGCGTCTTAAGCCCAGGTGCGAAAGGCTCCCATTCGTCGTGACCGAAATAGGCGTGGCGCGCGCCGGTGGCGAGCACCAGCGTGTCGTAAGGAACCGCGCTGCCGTCATCGAGCAGCACGCGTTTGACCTGGCGGTCGACACCGGTGACATTGCCAAGCAGCGTCGTCACGTCCTTGCGCCTGCGCAGCAGATGACGGATCGGCCAGGCGATCTCCGACGTAGCCAGCGACGTGGTCGCCACCTGGTAAAGCAGAGGCTGGAACAGGTGGTGGTTGCGCTTGTCGATCATGGTGATGCGCACCGGCGCGCCGGCCAGCGCGCGGGTGAGCTCAAGGCCGCCGAAACCGGCGCCGACGACCACGACATGATGGCTGGCTTCGTTCATTTCATTCCACCTCGCCAAGCAGATTCACCGGCCATCATGTAAGTATTTTTGTGCACTGCAACAACGTTGCCGTGCACGAAGCCGCTGCCCGGGAGTCGTCGCCCGGTGTCGTGAACGCACATGCCGCCCCATAGTGCCGCGTATAGCGTGGAGCGGAACGACAGGAGTGAAGCATGACCGACAACCGCGACGACGAAGGCCCGGCCCAATACGCCTCGCCGCCTTGTTTCATGCACGAGCTCGACCCGGCCTATCAGATGCCGCTCACCGACTGGACCGATGTCAGGCGCTGGCGCAAGACAGAGCGCGAAAGGCTGATCGGCGCCCGGCTTGCCGTCTCAGCAGATGCACGCGCGGCAATGTCGGCACGCATTGCCGATGGCCTCGACACGCTGATCGGCGACGTCTCCGGCCGCATGGTCAGCCTCTACTGGCCGTTTCGCGGCGAGCCGGACCTGCGCGGCTGGATAGCTTCGGTCAATGCGCGCGGCGGCCGCACGGCTCTGCCCGTCGTTATCGAGAAGGGACACCCCTTGGTCTTCCGCGCCTACGCACCGGGAGACCGGCTGGAGAAAGGCGTCTGGAACATCCCGATCCCGGCCGAGGGCGATCCGGTGCTGCCGGACATCGTGATCTCGCCAATGGTCGGCATCGCTCCCGGCAACTACCGGCTGGGCTATGGCGGCGGCTTCTACGACCGCACGCTGGCCGCGATGCCGTTCCGGCCGCTGGTCATCGGCGTCGGCTACGAATTGCAGCGCCTCCTGACCATCTACCCGCAGCCGCACGACATCCCGATGAGCGAGGTGGTGACGGAGGCCTATGGGGCCTAGGCCATCTCCGGCCTTAGGCCTACCGCCGTGCGATCGATGATCTCGCGCAAGGCGAAGGACGAGTTGATCTTCGTCACATGCGGCATGGCCGACAGCCACTCCTTGTGGATGCGCTCATAGTCGGCGAGGTCCTTCGCCGCGATGCGCAGGATATAGTCGTACTCGCCCGACATCAGATGGCAGGAAAGCACGTTCGGGCAGCGCTTGATCGCCGCCTCGAAATCCGACAGCGTCTTCTCGAACTGCCCCGACAGCGATATATGCACGATCGCCGTCATCTGATGACCGAGCGCGGCGTTGGAAAGCCGCGCATGGTAGCCGCGGATGGTTCCGGTTTTCTCCAGATTGTCGAGCCTGCGCGAGCAAGCCGACTGCGACAGCCCGACCTTCTCGGCAAGCGCCGCATTGGGTATCCGGCCATCCTTCTGCAAAGTCTCCAGAATGGCGATATCAATCCTGTCGAGCGGCATTTTTCGTGGTTCCTGCGAATATTTTTGGAATTTGCGCAACAATTATCGAAGACTGCGGCCTGCCGCAAGTGCATTCGCAAACACATACGGAACGATTCGTGCTTCACTGCGTCTCATGCGTGTCGCCCAAAACTGCACGGCGGTTTCGGGGCTGATGGCATGCACGGAATGACAGGGAGAGCGCCCTCGTAAGGGCGGACAGGAGAAGAAAATGCGCGTCGGTTGCCCCAAGGAAATCAAGAACCATGAATACCGTGTCGGCCTGACGCCCGGCTCGGTTCGCGAATATGTCGCGCACGGCCACGAAGTGCTGGTCGAGACCGGCGCCGGTGCCGGCATCGGCGCCGACGACAACGCCTATCGCGCCGCCGGCGCCACCATCGCCAAGACGGCCGCCGACGTGTTCGCCAAGTCGGACATGATCGTCAAGGTCAAGGAGCCGCAGCCCAATGAATGGGTGCAACTGCGCGACGGCCAGATCCTCTACACCTATCTCCACCTCGCTCCGGATCCGGAGCAGACCAAGGGCCTGCTCGCTTCGGGCGTCACCGCCGTCGCCTATGAGACGGTGACCGACGACCGCGGCGGCCTGCCGCTCCTGGCGCCGATGTCGGAAGTCGCCGGCCGCCTGTCGATCCAGGCTGGCGCCACCGCGCTGCAGAAGGCCAATGGCGGCCGCGGCGTGCTGCTTGGCGGCGTTCCCGGCGTGCTGCCGGGCAAGGTGACGGTGCTGGGCGGCGGCGTCGTCGGCCTGCATGCGGCGAAGATGGCCGCCGGGCTCGGCGCTGACGTCACCATCATCGACCGCTCGATTCCGCGCCTGCGCCAGCTCGACGACATCTTCGCCGGCCGCGTCCACACCCGCTACTCGACCGTCGAGGCGCTGGAGGAGGAATGCTTCTCCGCCGACATCGTCGTCGGCGCCGTGCTGATCCCGGGGGCAGCCGCGCCCAAGCTCGTCACCCGCGAAATGCTTTCCGGCATGAAGAAGGGCTCGGTGCTCGTCGACGTCGCCATCGATCAGGGCGGCTGCTTCGAGACCTCGCATGCCACGACCCATGCCGAGCCGACCTATGAGGTCGACGGCGTTATCCACTATTGCGTCGCCAACATGCCGGGCGCGGTTCCGGTCACCTCCGCGCATGCGCTCAACAACGCCACCCTGCACCACGGCCTGCAGCTTGCCGACAAGGGCCTGAAGGCGCTGGTCGACGACCACCACCTGCGCAACGGCCTCAATGTCCACAAGGGCAAGATCACCAACCGCGCCGTCGCCGAAGCGCTGGGCTACGAAATGGTCGAGCCGAAAGCGGTGCTTGCCGCCTGATATCAGTTATTTGTTTTACGCAGTTCCCGACGGAAAACCGCTACACACTTTTCCTGGAATTGCTTTAGACGAGAACTTCCTCCTGTCGCGCCCGCCGGTCCTTTTCGGCGGGCGTTTTCTTTTCTGGCGTGAGGAAACTGGTTGTTGGCGAGAAGTCTGGGCAACAAAAAAGCGGAGCCAGAGCCCCGCTTCCTCGGCGTTGCGATGTGCCGCCGGTCCATCCGCGGTCGGCCATCGATCAACGACTACCCTTTTAACGCGGTTATACGACGGGAATACGACAGCGTTACTGGCGCTCTCTCGACTTCGAAAATGCCGGCCCCTCGACATGCGTTGTGTGAAGCGTTTCACATTCGGCGCCGGGGAAAAGTGCCTAGACACGACCGGCCTGCTTGGCGTTTTCGCCAATGGCTTCTGTCGCAGGCTTTTTCCCAACTGCCCGCCAGACCATCGGCGGGCATCTTTTTTCCTCATGCCCGCTCGATCCGGCACTGGTAGCAATTGTTTCGCGCCGAACGGACATGGATGTAGGCGATGTCGTCGCGTTCGAACAAAGTCTCGGCGCGGGCCGCGATGTCGCCGGTCGGGATGACGGCGCCGCTGCCGTAGACGATGCGGTCGTCTTTGCCATAGCCGCGCACGATGTAGTCGCTGCTCTCGAGCATCTCGGGCAGCGCATCCGCCTCCGCGGCGCGCTCGCATTCCTGCGCATGCAGGAAGATCGGCCCCGTCTCAGCATAAGGCTGAAGTTCCGGGAAAGGCCGGTAGGCGAGGATGAGATAACCTTGGCCGGCGGCGACATTCTTCATGCAATGCCGGCACGGCACGCCGTCACCGTCGGAAATCCTTTGTTCGGGCGTGCGGCCGTAGGCATCCGGCCCTCCCTGCTGCAAGGCCCGCACGGCTTCCGTCGGCAAGGCTTTGAACTGGATGCTCATGGCGAAATCTCCGATGTCGTTGACCGGAAATTATGCCCGCGCGACGGCGTCTCCCACCCGATTCCTGACAGCCGGTCGTATGCGCATCATTGTATGGAAAGAGCCCGGCTTCGCTGAAGCCGGGCTCGTCCGAACCGTCGATCGGCGCTTGTGCTAGCGCACAAAATCGTCGAAGCGGCGCAGCGTCACCCGGCGGTTGCGCCAGTTCTCCTGCTGGGTCGGCACCAGGAGGAATTCCTCGCCATAGCCGACAGTCTCCAGCGCACGGGCGGGGACGCCGAATTCGCGCACCAGCGTGCGCTTCAACGAGGCGGCGCGCTGCTCCGACAGGACCTGGTTCGATTCGAACGAGCCCACCGCGTCGGTATGGCCTTCGATCAGGATGCGCGCACCGCGGTCGCGGCGCAGAATGCGGTGCAGCGCATCGGCGATGATCTCGACCTTGCCGTATTGCCAGGAAGCAATGGCCGCCGAGCCGAATTCGAAGTTGATCGACTGAATGTCGATCGAACGCGCCATGCGCCTCAGGTCCGGACGCGTTTTGAACTCGCGGATGGTGACGCGCTGATTGGGACGCAGCTTGACCCTGGGCTCAGCTTCGAGCTGACGTTCGATGGTCGCCGCGGAGGGTGTGGTGGCCTGCGCGAAGCCGAGGCTCGGCATGGCAAATGCCGCTACCATCGCCACGGCGAATGCACGTCGGGTCAGCATGTGTCTCTCTCTCCTTCTGGACTCGACCGTTGTTGCTGGCCGAACCATGACAAAGACAGTCTGAAGCGACGATGAACGGCAAATTCATTCAAGAAGAACAAGAAGAGCTATGGCCGCATGACGCTTGCCGAGCGTTCGGCGAAGGTCAGCGGATGCACGACCTCCTTCTTCTGCGCCACCGGCGTGAAGCCGAGCTTCTGATAAAGCGGCAGCGCCGCCGGATGGTCGAGCGTGCAGGTCTGCACCGTGACGCGCCTTGGCCCATACGCCCAGGCAGCCGAGATCGCGGCGCCCAGGAACCAGCGGCCGATGCCTTGGCCGTGCGCGTGCTCCATCATGCCGAAATAGGCGAGTTCCACTTCCTCCGGCAGATGCGGCTTGAGGTCGAAGAAGCCGGCGGGGGAGCCGTCGAGGTAGAGCACCCTGATGTCGCGGTCCTCGCGATGAAGGCCGGCGGCCAGCTCCTCGTCGCTCAGTCTCAGCACATTGACCCAGTGCCATTTGCGTCCGACGCGATCTATCAGATAGCGGTAGAAATGCAGCGGAATGTCCTTGGTCCTCAGCAGCGCGATCTGGCGGTTGTACGGTAGCGGCGGCGACGCGGCCGGCGGCACATGCATTTCGAGAAATGTGACCGTGACCTCGATTTCCTTAGGCACACTATTTTCCATCGCCGTCATTCCTTGCCCGTCACGACAGGCGTGTCGTCGAGCCCGCCCCATTCGGTCCATGAGCCGTCGTAAAGCCTGTTGTCGGTATGGCCAAGCGTCTCCAGCGCCAGGGTGATCGCCGCCGCGGTGATGCCCGATCCGCATGAGGTGACGACCGGCTTCGAAAGATCGATGCCGGCATCCTCGATCACCTTGCGCAAGCGGTCCCCGGGCAGCAGTTCACCATTCTCGGCAAGCGCGGCGATCGGAACATTGTGAGCGCCCGGCATATGGCCGGAACGGACGCCCGGACGCGGTTCCGGGTCGGTTCCGGCGAAACGCCCGGGAGAGCGCGCATCGGCGATCTGGTTCTCCCCGCTTCCGACAATCCGGCGCATCTCGTCGAGGCTGACGACACGCTTCGCATCGAAATTGGCATAAAAGACGCAAGGCGCTATCCTGGTGTGCTCCGCCGTCACCGGCCGCCCTTCCGCCTTCCAGCGGTCGAGGCCACCGTTCAGGATGTAAACCTGGAAGACGCCCATGACGCGGAACATCCACCAGGCGCGCGGCGCCGAAAACAGGCCCGGACCGTCATAAACGACAATGGTGTCGTCGGCCGAAACGCCCATGGAACCGACATATTGGGCGAAGTACTGGGGCGACGCCAATGTATGCGACAGCTTGGAATCCGGGTCCGAAACGGCGTCCTGGTCGAGGAAGCGGGCACCGGGAATATGGGCGGCAACATATTCGGCGTGAGCATTGCGGTTCTGCGCCGGCAGGTACCAGGAGGCGTCGATGATGGTGAGCCCAGGCTCGCCCAATCGCTTCTCGAGCCAGTCCGCGTCGACGATAAAGGGGCTGTCCTCGGCCATCTTCCTGCTCCTGCCCGCCTCTCGCGACTTTGTCCGTTCTGGCCCGTCAATTCGCCGGCATCGGCCCGAAGCGAATGCGGAAGCGCCGGTTCTCGCGGCCCTTCTTCTCTATCTTCCCGATGTGGATCTCGCCGACCTCGCCGGTGCTCTTCACATGGGTGCCGCCGCAAGGCTGGCTGTCGACCGACGCATTCTCGCCGATGCAGACCAGGCGGATCTTGCCGGTGCCGACGGGCGGTCGCACATTCTTCGATTTCACCAAGCTGGGATTGGCGGCCAGTTCCTCGTCGGTGATCAGCCGCGTGAAGATCGGATGGTCGGCGCGCACCAGCTCCATCAGCCTAGCCGTCACGTCCTCCTTGGTAAAGCCGGCATCGGGAATGTCGAAGTCGACGCGGCTATCGTCCTCGGCAACCGAGGCCCCGGTGATCGGAAACGGGCAGACGACTGTTAGCAGATGGCAAGCGGAATGCATACGCATCAAGAGATGCCGCCGTTCCCAATCGACGGCGAGCCTTAGCTTTTCGCCAACCGCCGGCAACGCCTGTTCAGGCGCCGGCACATGGATGATCTCGTCCTTGGTCTCGCCGGTGATGGTGGCGGCGATCGCGACGCGGCTGCCGTCGGCGCGTTCGAACATGCCGGTATCGCCAGGCTGTCCGCCCGACGTGGCGTAGAAGATGGTCCGATCAAGAAGAATGCCGCCGCGGTCGTTGATGGCGACGACCTGCGCCTCCGCCGTCTTCAGATAGGCGTCGTCGCGAAACAGCGCTTCGGTCTTCTGCGCCATCACGCCACCTTTTCGAACGGCACCGAGATATCGGCCTTCTCTTCCATCCAGCCCGGCACCGGCAGGTTCTTGCCGCGCAGGAACTCGGGATTGAAGAGCTTCGACTGGTAGCGCGTGCCGTAGTCGGCCAGGATCGTCACGATGGTATGGCCAGGGCCAAGCTCGCGCGCCAGCCGGATGGCGCCGGCGATGTTGATGCCGGTCGAGCCGCCGACGCACAGACCCTCTTGCTGGATCAGGTCGAAGATGATCGGCAGCGCCTCCTCGTCCGGGATCTGGTATGAGAAGTCCGGCGTGAAGCCCTCGAGATTGGCGGTGATGCGCCCCTGGCCGATGCCTTCGGTGATCGAACTGCCCTCGGCCTTCAATTCGCCGCTGGTGTAGAAGGAGTAGAGAGCAGCGCCCAGCGGATCGGCGAGCGCGATCTTGACTTGCCTGCTCTTGCCCTTCAGCCCGATCGCCACGCCGGCGAGCGTGCCGCCGGTGCCGACTGCCGACACGAAGCCGTCGACCTTGCCGCCGGTCTGGGTCCAGATCTCCTCCGCCGTCGTGCGGATATGGCCGTCGCGGTTGGCGACGTTGTCGAACTGGTTGGCCCAGATCGCTCCATTCGGCTCCGACCGCGCCAGTTGCTCGGCAAGCCGCCCCGACAGCTTCACATAGTTGTTCGGGTTCTTGTAGGGCACGGCCGGCACTTCGATCAGTTCGGCCCCCAGGACCCTGATCGTGTCCTTCTTCTCCTGGCTCTGGGTGTCGGGGATGACGATGACGGTCCTGTAGCCGAGCGCCTTGGCGACCAGGGTCAGTCCGATGCCGGTGTTGCCGGCGGTCCCTTCGACGATGACGCCGCCTGGTTTCAAAAGCCCGCGCTGCTCGGCATCGCGGATGATGAACAGGCCGGCACGGTCCTTGACCGATTGGCCCGGGTTCATGAATTCGGCTTTACCCAGAATCTCGCAGCCGGTCGCGTCCGAAGCCTTGTTGAGCCGGATCAAGGGTGTGTTGCCGATCGCTTCGATCACATTACGGGGCATGAGGATTCCTTTATGCGTGCGGCGAGACCCTAGAAACCGGAAGCCTCGGTTTCAAGGCAAGATTTTGCCTGGTCCAGTCGCATTCCGGATGCTGCAACGCTCCCAATCATTTCGACGATATGCCCAAAAGCGCTCTTTTCATCCGAATTCTACACCGCTAGAGCACTGACCCAGATAATTCGCAGGACTACTTTCAATGACACTCTACCGGGCCAATCCGAAGGACGGTGTCGCCTGGATCACCGGCGGCAGCAGCGGCCTCGGCCGGGCGCTGGCCAAAGATCTCGCAAGGCAGGGTTATACAGTCGCGGTGACGGCGCTGCCGAGCGATCCGGTCGACACGCTGCTGGTCGAGACGGCGCAGATGACCGGCCGTGTAGAATCTTTTCCCTGCGACGTGACCGACGAAGAAGGAATGGCACGGACGGTTGCCGCGATCGAGAAGGACATGGGGCCGATCGTGCTCGCCGTCTTCAACGCCGGCAACTACATCGCCACCCCGGGCGAACACCTTGTGGTGCGCGACTTCCACCGCTCCTTCGCCGTCAATTATTTCGGCATCGTCAACGGCCTGGTGCCCGTGATCGACTTTATGCGCGCGCGCGGACGCGGGCATGTCGTTCTGGTCGGATCGGTCACTGCCTATTCCGGCTGGCCGACCACCGCGGCCTATGGCGGCACCAAGGCGGCGATCAACATCCTGGCGGAATCGCTGAAATACGACTTCGACAAGATGAACATCCGCATCCAGGTGATGAATCCGGGCTTCGTCGACACGCCGCTGACCGAGAAGAACATGCTGCCGATGCCGGGCCTGATGCCCGTTCACCGGGCGTCGCGCCGCATGGCGCGAGGCATCCGGAAGGGCGGTTTCGAAGTCACCTTCCCCTATCACATAAGCTGGCCCTTGAAGCTGCTCGGCCTGCTGCCGCGGCCCATCGGCCGCCTGGTGATCGGGCTGACCACGAGCTGGTGGGCACGGCCATTGAATTTCGACCGCAAGATGCCCGGCAAGACGGGCACCTCTCCAGACCAGGCGGCATAGACATGCCACCCAAACTGCGCAGCAGCCTTGGGATTGCGACATGCGAAGAAGAATAGCGTAAGGCGCGTCGCATAGACCCGCTCAGGCGTGCCTTAAGCCGGCAACACTGCGATTGCCTGCCGGCGAATGCGGCCATAGGTTGAGAATTGTTGCTTGGAGTCGGCGATGGGGCGGCGGATCGTGCTTGCGGTACTGGGTCTAGCCGTCATCCTTGTCGCTGGTTTCTTTCTCGGCCCACGTGTGGCAGTTTCTACGACAATCCGCTTCGATCCGTCGGTGATCGGCGACGATCCGCAGGCATATCTGGCGCGCGAAGAAGCCGCCGTGCCCAATATCCGCGACGGCTTGGACAAAGAAATCATCTGGGCGAACCCGATGGTTCACGCCAAGACGAAGCTTGCGATCGTCTACATCCACGGCTTTTCGGCCTCGAAAGGCGAGGTGCGCCCGCTGCCGGACGACGTCGCCGACGAATTGGACGCAAACCTCTTCTACACCCGCTTGACCGGTCACGGGCAGGACGGCGCCGCCATGGCCGAAGGCAGCGTCAACGCCTGGATCAACGACTATGAGGAGGCTTTAGCCATCGGCCGCGCGATCGGTGACAAGGTGATCGTGATCGCCACCTCGACCGGCGGCTCGCTGGCGACATGGGCGGCGACCCAGCCTGGCGCCTCCGACGGCGTCGCGGCGATCGCGTTCATCTCGCCGAATTTCGGCGT
>SAQE01000011.1:90795-130011 GCA_004020545.1 Mesorhizobium sp.
ATGCCTTGGGGCAAACAGATCGCCGAGCTCGTCGGCGGCAAGGAGCGCAGCTTTCCGCCGCGCAACGTGCTGCACGAAAAATTCTGGACCACCAAATATCCGATGGCGGCGACGCTGCCGATGGCCGCGCTCACCGATCTCGCCTATGGCGCGCCGGTCGAGAAGGCAACCATCCCTGCCCTGTTCATCTTCTCGGATGCCGACAAGGTGGTGCGGCCGGACCGCACGCGCGAGATCGCCGGCCGCTGGGGTGGCCCGCACGAACTGGTGCCGGTCGACGATACCGGCGACCCGGACAACCACGTCATTGCCGGCGACGCGCTGTCGCCGCAGACCACGGCTTTTCTCACCGAGCGTATCGTGGTCTGGGTGAAGGCGCTCATGCAGCAATCAAGCCAGTGAAATTGGAAACGGCCGGAGTAACACTCGGGCCGTCTCCATTTTCCATCGGGCGTTGGTAGGACTTAAGCCGCGCGGTTCGCCGGCCGCTTGCCGCCGAAACGACGCTTGTTGTTGCCCTTGAAACGCTTGAAGCCATCAGGCTTGCGCTCGCCATTCGGCTTCGCGCCTGCCGGACGTTCGCCTTGCGGCTTCGGCGCGAATTGCCGCTCGCCGCTGGGCTGGCCGCCGAAACGCTTCTTGCCATTGTTGCCGCTGCCGGGGCGACGGCCATCGCGGCGGCCGCCGTGATGCTCGCGGTCATTGGCCGCCTCGAAATGGGCCTCGGTCTTTTCCTTCGGATCGCGTTGCGGATCAGGGCTGCCAAGATGGTCGGCGATGACCGGCAGCCGCATGCGGATGATGCGCTCGACCTGCCTCAGCTTGCCGTTCTCCGACGGATCGCAAAGCGTGATTGCGATTCCGTCGCGGCCGTTGCGGCCGGTGCGGCCGATGCGGTGGACATAGCTTTCCGCTTCATCCGGCAGGTCGAAGTTCACGACATGGCTGATGCCGGGCACGTCGATGCCGCGCGCGGCGATGTCGGTCGCCACCAGGATGCGCACCGATCCGTCGCGGAAATCGTTGAGCGCCTTCTGGCGTGCGTTTTGCGACTTGTTGCCATGGATGACGGCGGCGTTGAAGCCGTCGCGGGCAAGGTCCTTGGTGACGCGGTCGGCGCCGTGCTTGGTGCGCGAGAACACGATCACCGAGCTCATCGCCTCGTCGGCCAGCATCTTGGACAGCACCTGGCGCTTCTGCTTGGTGCGGGCAAGCACCACGCTCTGCACGATCTCGGCCGCCGTCGTGCTCTGCGGCGAGACCTCGATGCGGACCGGGTCCTTCAGCAGACCCTTGGCGAGTTCCGCGATCTCGTTCGGCATGGTGGCCGAGAACAGCGCCGTCTGGCGGTCAGGGGCGGTCGCCTTGGCGATGCGCTTGACGTCGCTGATGAAGCCCATGTCGAGCATGCGGTCGCCTTCGTCGAGGACCAGCCATTTGGTGTCGGCAAGGATGAGATCGCCCTCGCGCACGAGGTCGGTCAGGCGGCCGGGCGTGGCGATCAGGATATCGACGCCGGGCGCTACCTTTTTCACCTGGCTGTAGCGGGAGACACCGCCGAGCACGAGCGCGGTCGAGATATGCGCGCCCTTGGCGAGCAGCTTGATCGTGTCCTCGATCTGCACGGCAAGCTCGCGCGTCGGCGCCAGGATCAGCGCGCGCGCAGTCTTCGGCCGGCGCTTGGTGCCGAGCCCGATGATTTTCGACAGGATGGGCAGGGCGAAAGCCGCCGTCTTGCCCGAACCGGTCTGGGCGATGCCGAAAATGTCGCGGCCTTCAAGCTGCGGCGGGATCGCCTGTGCCTGGATCGGCTTCGGATCGGTGAAGCCGGCGGCATTGGCGGCCTTGAGCAGCGCGCCGGTGATTCCAAGGGTAGCGAAACCGTTCTGTTCCGCTGTGTTTTCGTTGGTCAAAATAGTCTTCTTTCACGCGGCTCGAAGCCGCAAACAGCGATGGCGGCAGGGCGCAACCTGCCGTCGAAAAATTGTCAGGAAACGACAAGGCGGCGGACGGAAGCGTCCGCGCGGCTGCGCTGTCGTGCCCGCGAGCTTCATGCTCCGGGGCTTTTTCGCCACCTTGTCGACTGCCGGACAGAAGGACCGACTTGCCGGAAAGAGGGAAAACAGACGCAACCAGTCTCAATTCGTGGAGAAAGCCGGACAGAGCCGGCCCAAGCGCCTATGCCGCCGCATATGGCTGAGTCCGCTGCAAAATGCAAGAGGCCATGTTGCAGCGCAGCAAAACGGTGACTGAAAGCGCAGCTTGCGCTTGGCCGCCCTCGCGATTACCACAAATCACCTTTCCTTTTTTGAGGGCCGAGCGATGAAGGACGTGCTGAAGGAACTCGAGCGCCGCCGTGAGATCGCCCGCATGGGCGGCGGCAAAGAGCGGATCGAGGCCCAGCACAGGAAAGGCAAGCTCACCGCGCGCGAGCGCATCGAGGTGTTCCTCGACGAAGGATCGTTCGAGGAGTTCGACATGTATGTCGAGCACCGCTCCACCGACTTCGGCATGGAAAAGACCAAGATCGCCGGCGACGGCGTGGTGACCGGCTGGGGCACGGTAAACGGCAGGCCGGTCTATCTCTTCGCCAAGGATTTCACCGTCTTCGGCGGCTCGCTGTCCGAGGCCCATGCCGAGAAAGTGGTCAAGGTGCAGGAGATGGCGTTGCGCAACCGCGCGCCGATCATCGGCCTTTATGACGCCGGCGGCGCCCGCATCCAGGAAGGCGTGGCCGCGCTCGGCGGTTACGCCGAGATTTTTCAGCGCAACGTGCTCGCCTCCGGCGTCATTCCGCAGATTTCGTTGATCATGGGGCCTTGCGCGGGCGGGGACGTCTACTCGCCGGCCATGACCGACTTCATCTTCATGGTGCGCGACACCTCCTATATGTTCGTCACCGGCCCGGACGTGGTGAAAACGGTGACCAACGAGACGGTGACGGCCGAAAGCCTCGGCGGCGCCACGGTGCACACGACCAGATCCTCCATCGCCGACGGCGCCTATGACAACGACGTCGAGGCGCTTCTGCAAATGCGCCGGCTGATCGATCTTCTGCCGGCCTCCAACACGGCCGAGATTCCAGAGATCGAATGCTACCAGTCGGTGATGGATCACGACCTGTCGCTCGACCGGCTGATCCCCGACAACGCCAACAAGCCCTATGATATCAAGGAGCTGATCCTGAAAGTCGCTGATGAAGGCGACTTCTTCGAGATCCAGGCGAGCTTCGCCAAGAACATCGTCACCGGCTTCGGCCGCGTCGACGGCCGAACCGTCGGCTTCGTCGCCAACCAGCCGATGGTGCTGGCCGGCGTGCTCGATTCCGACGCCAGCCGCAAGGCGGCGCGCTTCGTACGCTTCTGCGACTGCTTCTCGATCCCGATCGTCACCTTCGTCGACGTTCCGGGCTTCCTGCCCGGCACCGCGCAGGAATATGGCGGGTTGATCAAGCATGGCGCCAAGCTGCTGTTCGCCTATGCCGAGGCGACCGTGCCGAAGATCACCGTGATCACCCGCAAAGCCTATGGCGGCGCCTATGACGTTATGGCGTCGAAGCACCTGCGCGGCGACATGAATTATGCCTGGCCGACGGCACAGATCGCGGTGATGGGGGCGAGAGGCGCGGTCGAGATCATCTACCGCAAGGACATCGGCAACGCGGAAAAGATCGCCGCCCACACAAAGACCTACGAGGATCGGTTCCTATCGCCCTTCGTCGCGGCCGAGCGCGGCTATGTCGACGAGGTGATCATGCCGCACTCGACCCGCCGCCGCATCGCGCGGGCGCTGCGCATGCTGCGCAACAAGGACATGCAGAACCCCTGGAAGAAGCACGACAACATCCCGCTGTGAGGGATGGTTCTATTCGTAGTTTTCGTAGGATTTTTCCTCGATGATCGCGGAACTCAGCAGAAGGTTGATCTCCCGCTTCAGCGCGGCGCGACGATCGTTCGTCCGATAGACGCCGCGGGCGAGTTCGATGAAACGGTCGCCGAAACGCTTGTTGAGCTCCTCCACGCGGATATCGTCCTCGATAACCCAGAGCGCTTGATTGACGGCCTTCAGGTCCGCGTAAAGACCCGCCAACGCCTCCGATGCCGGAATGTGTTCGTCGCGGACACGCGACAATTGTTCCAGTTCGTGCAGGACGTTGGCGTGCTTGGACGCGTCGGCAATGCTTGCCGCCTTGATCTCGAGGATCGATATCTTGTCCAGCAATTCGCCGGGGGCGATCTCGACGAGTATGGGGCGGACCATGCAAATTGTCCTTTTCCGGTGAGCCTTGTCAAACATTAGCGGCGGGGAATATGAACCTCGCCGGACAGAGTAGCGGCAATAGGCAGCCGAAACGAGCCAAGTCAATCTGCCGGATGGCGGCGGCGCCCCGGCGCAAAAGAATTGAAAGGTATATCTGTTGGATCCAATTCTCCTGGTCGGATTTCCGGCGGTCGGCGATTTCGTCCGCTGTCATTCGGCCATCTGCATCCTCGCGGAGCGGTTTCCCGACCGTCCGATTGACGTTGTGACATCGGCCGGAAACGTAACTTTTGCCCGGTTCATGCCGCATATCCGCAAAGCCTGGGCGCTCAAGAGGCAGCCTATGCAGTTGGGCTTGGCGGAACGCCGCAATCTCGCTGGCGAGCTCCGCAAAGAGAACTATGGCTCGGCCTATCTCATGACGAGCACGATCAAAGCGGCCCTGATACCGTTCATGGCCGGCATACCGGAGCGCATCGGCTACCCGCAGGAGCTGCAGTTCGGTTTGGTCAATCGCCTGCCGGCCGACTGGCTGCGGCATTTGTGGGCGTTCGGCCCGCGCAAGACACGCCTCTATGAAGAGGTGTGCTCCATTGTCACGCTGGGTGCAAAGCCGATGGCCAACGTCGATTGGCCGGCGCCGCAGATGATCATTCCCGCTGCGGAATTGGATGACTGGCGCAGCCGCGCTGGCGTCGAAGCCGACAGGCCGGCTCTGGCGATTTTTACCGGCGATATGGAAAGCCCCCGATCGTGGCCGATGGAGCGCTTCATCTCGATCGCGAAAGACTATTCCAACCAGGGCTGGGCCGTGTGGATCGTCGGAGGCCCTCGCGAACACGATGCCGCGAACCGGATTCGCGCCGAGGTGCCACATGCGGTCGATTTCACCACCACACCGCTGATCGATGTGATGTATCAACTGGGTGCGTCAGCGCTGTTCCTTGGCGTCAATGGCGGCATGTCGCACGCCGCCGCGGCTCTGAACATTCCATGCGTGCTCATTTTCGGCTCGAATCTCTCATACCTCCACGCGCCGGTGAATGAGCATGTTCGCCTTCTCGAACCGCCCATTTCGACCCCCAGCTGGATCGAGGACACGTTGGGCGTCAGTGAGGAAAGAGTACGCGAGGCCCTGGCCGGCGCTCTTGAAGAGGCACGCCACCCGCAAAGCGCATGACGCCGCCTACTCTTCTTCCGATGCTCCGAACCCCGCCCCCATGACGACGCCGACGAGGCGGAAGCGCGCGGCATTGGTCTGCAGCCAGCGCATGTCGATGGTGCGGCCGACATTGCCGTCGGTCACTTCGTAGAGCCGCCGGCTTTCATTTCCGCGCGAAGGGCCGCGACATCGGCGGCCACCGTCTCGACGATGGCGTGGTAAGCCGACGCCGTGTCGTAGAGGGTTTTCAGATCGCCCTTATCGCCAACATCGAAAATACCGGCGAAAGCGAATCCCCTGGCGTCGAGCGCCGCAAGCACCTGCGGGTCGTCGATAATCGTGATCGGACGGCCGGCGGCATGCGCTGCCTGGGCTAGGAACGCGGCAAGGGTGACAGCGGCCAAAAGCAGAGCCAGCCGCTTCATTCAGCAGCGCTCTCCATTAGCCCGCGCAATACCGGCAGCATGGCCAGCGGGATGTCCTCGGCGATCAGTCCGGCACCGAACCGGCTGCCGGCTTCGGCATGTATCCATACACCCGCGCAGGCCGCTTCGAAGGCCGGCATGCCCTGTGCCAAGAACCCCGCGACGATTCCCGCCAGCACATCGCCCGAGCCGGCGGTGGCAAGCCATGGCGCTCCATTGCTGTTGATGGCGGCGCGTCCATCTGGCCCGGCGATAACAGTGTCGGCGCCTTTGTAGACGATGATGGCATTGGCACGCGCCGCCGCCGCGCGCGCCTTGGCCAGTTTGGAGAGCGCCTTGTCGTTCGCGACGTCGGGGAACAGCCGAGCGAACTCACCCTCATGCGGCGTCATCACCAGCGCCGGCGCAGCGGGCTTGCCTGCGGCCTGGAACAGCGTCTCCGGCGCGTCGCGAAACGAGGTGACGCCGTCTGCGTCGAGCACCAGCCCTTCAATGGCTGTGTCCTGTCCCTGCCCTACATCGAGCAGCGCGAGGACAAAATCGCGCGCCTTTTCGCCGACACCGAAACCCGGACCGAGCACGAAGGACGAGGGGCGGCGATCGGTGAGGAACGCGTCGAGATCGGCAACCGCATCGACCTTGCGCAGCATGATCGAGGACAGATGCGCGGCGTTCACCTGCATGGCGTTGGCCGGCGACAGCACGGTCACCGCCCCTGCCCCGCTTCTCGCGGCGGCAACTGCCGACAGTCGGGCGGCACCCGTCGCCGACGGTCCGCCGGAAAAAACGCCCGCGTGGCCTCGCCTGTATTTATGCGTATCGGTAGCCGGGACCGGAAAGGCTGCCAGCCAAAGTGCCGGTCCGTTCTCGAAGGTTCGAGGCGCGATTTGAGCGATGATCCCGTCACCGATGCCGATGTCGGCAAGCACGATCTCGCCGCATTGCTCGCGGCCAGGCAAAAGCAGATGCCCGGGCTTCTTTCGCGCGAAGGTCACGGTGGTGGCCGCGCGAAACGCGCTGCCGAGGACGGCGCCGCTTTCGCCGGAAACGCCGGAAGGCAGGTCAATGGCGACGACCGGCAGGCCGAGATCCGTCGCGACTTGGACCGCCCTGGCGGAGTCGCCCGACAGCGGTTTTGACAACCCCGCTCCATACAGCGCGTCGACCACGAGGGCGCCGGGCGCGGCGGCGAAGGCGGTCAGCGGTCGGCGCTCGAGCGTGCACTCGCCCGCAGCGAGCGCGGCATCACTGCCTGCCCGCGGCTCGCCCGACACCCACAACGCGACGTCGACGCCGCTTTCCTGAAGCAGTCGCGCCACGACGTAGCCGTCGCCGCCATTGTTGCCGGGACCGCACAGCACGTGCACCCGTGTCGCCGCCGGGTAGCGCGCCAGCACCACGGCCACGACCGCCTCACCGGCACGGCGCATCAACCCGTAGCCGTCGAGCGGACCTTCCGCGATCGCCAACCGGTCGGCCTCGGACATCTCGGCCGGCGAAAGAAGTTCATTGCGCATGGGATTGCCGATCTCCATCCGATCAAGCATTGTCCGATTTGCGGTTGGACGCAAACAGCGGCGGCTGACTATCACCGGAAAGCGGTGGCGCCCGGAGGGGAATCTGCCTGCAAAATACGCTATCTGCCCAAATCTTGCGCAGACGGATGGAGGAGCGATGTATAGGCTTTGGGCGTCGACGACGCATCCAATGCAGCGGATGACGCGAATTTGCATCCGGGTGCGGCATGGCATCTGAATCGCCCGATACCGTGGCCAACCTCCGGGAATTGGCACGCTTCGTGCTTGATGGAGGCGCAAGCGGGGTACACAACCCGTCTCTTTGGCAGTGGAGGCCACTTTTTACATGAAAAAGATCGAAGCGATCATCAAGCCATTCAAGCTGGACGAAGTGAAGGAAGCGCTTCAGGAGGCCGGACTGCAGGGCATCACCGTTACCGAGGCCAAGGGCTTCGGTAGGCAGAAAGGCCACACCGAGCTCTATCGCGGCGCCGAGTATGTCGTCGACTTCCTGCCCAAGGTGAAGATCGAAGTCGTGCTCGGCGACGATGCCGTCGAAGGCGCTATCGAAGCCATCCGCAAGGCGGCGCAGACCGGCCGCATCGGCGACGGCAAGATCTTCGTTTCCAACATCGAGGAAGTCGTCCGCATCCGCACCGGCGAAACCGGCATGGACGCCGTCTGACGCCACCCACCTTTCTGAACCGTCATCATCAAAAAACGTCATCAAACAGGGATACATGACATGACGACAGCCAAAGACATCATGAAGCAGATCAAGGATAACGACGTGAAGTTCGTCGACCTGCGCTTCACCGATCCGAGGGGCAAGCTGCAGCATGTGACGATGGATGTCGTCGAGGTCGAGGAAGACATGTTCGCCGACGGCGTGATGTTCGACGGTTCCTCGATCGCCGGCTGGAAGGCGATCAACGAGTCCGACATGGTGCTGATGCCGGACACGGATACCGTCCATATGGATCCGTTCTTCGCGCAGTCGACCATGGTCATCCTGTGCGACATCCTCGATCCGATCTCCGGCGAGGCCTATAACCGGGACCCGCGCGGCACCGCCAAGAAGGCCGAGGCCTATATGAAGTCGGAAGGCATCGGCGACCAGATCTTCGTCGGCCCGGAAGCCGAGTTCTTCGTGTTCGACGACGTCAAGTACAAGGTCGATCCGTACAATACCGGCTTCCGGCTCGACTCCACCGAGCTGCCGTCCAATGACGACACCGACTACGAGACCGGCAATCTCGGCCATCGTCCACGCACCAAGGGCGGCTATTTCCCTGTGCCGCCGGTCGATTCCTGCCAGGACATGCGCTCCGAGATGCTGACTGTGCTCGCCGAGATGGGCGTGCGCGTGGAAAAGCATCACCATGAAGTCGCCGCCGCCCAGCACGAGCTCGGCATCAAGTTCGACACGCTGGTGCGCAACGCCGACAAGATGCTGATCTACAAGTATGTCGTGCACCAGGTGGCCAACGCCTATGGCAAGACGGCCACCTTCATGCCGAAGCCGGTGTTCGGCGACAACGGTTCGGGCATGCATGTCCACCAGTCGATCTGGAAGGGCGGCAAGCCGACCTTCGCGGGCAACGAATATGCCGGCCTGTCGGAGAGCTGCCTGTTCTACATCGGCGGCATCATCAAGCACGCCAAGGCGATCAACGCCTTCACCAACCCGCTCACCAACTCCTACAAGCGGCTGGTGCCTGGTTATGAAGCGCCGGTGCTGCTCGCTTATTCGGCCCGCAACCGCTCGGCTTCCTGCCGCATCCCGTTCGGCTCGTCGCCGAAGTCG
The DNA here is from genome assembly GCA_004020545.1 of Mesorhizobium sp. Classification (GTDB taxonomy): domain Bacteria; phylum Pseudomonadota; class Alphaproteobacteria; order Rhizobiales; family Rhizobiaceae; genus Mesorhizobium. The sequence goes on from SAQE01000011.1 coordinate 99,967, forward strand.
AAGCGCGTCGAGGTACGCTTCCCCGATCCGGGCGCGAACCCCTATCTCGGCTTCGCCGCCATGCTTATGGCCGGCCTCGACGGCATCAAGAACAAGATCCATCCCGGACAGCCGATGGACAAGGACCTCTACGACCTGCCGCCGAAGGAGTTGAAGAAGATCCCGACGGTCTGCGGCTCGCTGCGCGAAGCCCTGCAGAGCCTCGACAAGGATCGTGCCTTCCTGAAGGCCGGCGGCGTCTTCGACGACGATCAGATCGACAGCTATATCGAGCTGAAGATGGCGGAAGTCATGCGCTTCGAAATGACCCCGCACCCGGTCGAGTACGACATGTACTATTCGGTCTAACACTCTGATCGAATAGAAATTTGGCCCTTGGAAGGTGCTCCCTTCCAAGGGCTTTTCATTTGCGGCGCGGCCCGTCCGCCCATTGTCCGGCCTGGTGAAGATTTTGGCCTTCAATAGGAAATGCGAACGCTCGCCGTCAGGCGACCGAGGAGGCCGTGCTCGCCGGCTGACGGCAGCGCATCGGCGTTCGCCATGAAAAAAGCCCCGGCGTTTTTTCTGCCGGGGCTCTTTTTCTGTAATCGAAGCTCGTCCGTCAGGCGGCCGCCGAGACCGATGCGTCGGTCGGAACCTGCGAGATCGTCTTCAGGACCTGCGAAGCGATCTGGTAGGGGTCGCCCTGCGAGTTCGGGCGGCGATCTTCCAGATAGCCCTTGTAATCGTTCTTGACGAAGGAATGCGGCACGCGGATCGAGGCGCCGCGGTCGGCGACGCCGTAGGAGAACTTGTTCCACGGCGCGGTCTCGTGCTTGCCGGTCAGGCGCTTGTCGTTATCCGGGCCGTAGACGGCGATGTGGTCCATCAGGTTCTTGTCGAACTGCGCCATCAGCGCCTCGAAATAAGCCTTGCCGCCAACCTCGCGCATGTAGGCGGTCGAGAAGTTGCAGTGCATGCCCGAGCCGTTCCAGTCGGTGTCGCCGAGCGGCTTGCAGTGGAACTCGATGTCGATGCCGTATTTCTCGGTCAGGCGCTGCAGCAGATAGCGGGCCATCCACATCTGGTCAGCGGCCTTCTTGGAGCCTTTACCGAAGATCTGGAACTCCCATTGGCCCTTGGCCACTTCGGCGTTGATGCCTTCGTGATTGATGCCGGCGGCAAGGCACTGGTCGAGATGCTCCTCGACGATCTGGCGCGCCACCGAGCCGACGTTCTTGTAGCCGACGCCGGTGTAATAAGGGCCTTGCGGGGCCGGATAGCCGGTCTCGGGGAAGCCGAGCGGACGGCCATCCTTGTAGAAGAAATATTCCTGCTCGAAGCCGAACCAGGCGCCTTCGTCGTCCAGGATGGTGGCGCGCTTGTTGGAGACATGCGGCGTCACGCCATCCGGCATCATCACTTCGCAAAGCACCAGCACGCCGTTGGTGCGGGCCGGATCCGGGTACACGGCAACGGGCTTCAGCACGCAGTCGGAGCTATGGCCCTCGGCCTGGTTCGTGGAGGAGCCGTCGAAGCCCCACAGCGGCAGCTGCTCGAGCGTCGGGAACTCGGCAAATTCCTTGATCTGGGTCTTGCCGCGCAGGCTGGGGGTCGGGACGTATCCGTCGAGCCAGATATACTCGAGCTTGTATTTGGTCATTCTAGAGCCTCTCGTTGCTTGATCACCGCCAAACGGTGGCGACGCATGGCCGGGTCGAGCCGGCCTGCCGAACCGTTAAAATGCAATTCGTGTGCCACTCGGGAACCGGTGGGTGCGGCAAAATGGTCACGAGATCGTATAGAATTTGCTGAGCCGCCTCAGCGCTGCGCTGAGATCAATCAGAACCGAAATATGCATAAATACTAGGCAAATATTGATCTTTTTATGGTCATATTGCCTAAATGAATCGCAGAACCTACATTGTCGGAAAGGTGAATCGAAAAGCTTCTGAAGAAGAAAGGAGACCGGCAATGGAGATCGTCTCCACCCGTCCCACGGCCAAAATTCTGATGTTCCCGCTTGCAGCGCGTCGGACCGCCTCAAATTTAGGCGCAAAGGCCAAATTCGCGGCAGAGCTTGCCTCGCTGCGCGATACGCACGCCGATTTCGACGGCTGGTACCACGAGGCGGCCATCGAGGAAGAGAACCAGCAGCGCAAGAGCTGATCCTCTTCTTCCAGTTCGGCATGAAAAAGCCCGGTGCGATCGCTCGCGCCGGGCTTTTCATTCCAGAAGGGTCGATCGGCTAGTCCTTGCCGTGCAGGTCGGTGCCGAGCGTGTCCCTGACGAAGATCATGCCGATGACGAGCGACATCGCGGCGATCACCACGGGGTACCAGAGGCCGTAGTAGATGTCGCCCTTATAGGCGCTCAGCGCAAACACCGTCGCCGGCAGCAGACCGCCGAACCAGCCGTTGCCGATATGGTAGGGCAGCGACATGCCGGTGTAGCGGATGCGGGTCGGGAACATCTCGACCAGGATAGCGGCGATCGGGCCGTAGACCATGGTCACGAAAACCACCAGGATGAACAGGATACCGATCGTCATCGGCCAGTTGATGGCGGCCGGATCGGCGGTCATGGCGAAAGCACCGCCACCCGGGATGTTGTAGACGGTGATCTCCGACGCGCCGGCTGCCTCATCCTTGGTCAGCAGCTTGTCGGCGACCGCCTTGTCGGCCGGAACCGTCGTCTTCTCGCCGCCACGGATGGCCGCAGCGTCGAGCTTCAGCTCAGGATTGGCCGCGACGAAGGCGTCGAGCTTCTGGTCCGGCACCTTGGCGGCGGCGCGCTTGAGCGGGTAGCCGCCGTCCTGCAGGGCCATGTTGACCGCTTTGGTGAAGGCGCCATCCTTGGCCTTGGCCTGATCGCCAGCGGCGATGGCGTCGTAGGATTGCACCGTGTCATTGCCGATCTTGACCGTGGCGGCGGTTCCGGGTGCGGCCGTCGTCACGACGTCATAAGGCACCGAGTTCTTGGTCAGGAAGGAGGTCGCGATGTCACAGGATGTCGTGAACTTCGCTGTGCCGACCGGGTTGAACTGGAACCTGCAGTCGCCGGGGGCGGCCGTCACCGTCGCGCGCGTATTCTGCTGTGCGGTGGCCAAAGCCGGGTTGGCGGCCCAGGTCAGCGCCTTGAACAGCGGAAAGGTGCAGACGATGCCAAGCGCCAGGCCAGCCATGATGATCGGCTTGCGGCCGATCTTGTCCGACAGCCAGCCGAACACGACGAAGAAGATCGAGCCTACCGCAAGTGCGATCGCGATCATGATGTTGACCGACTGCGCGTCGACCTTCAGCACGTTCGTCAGGAAGAACAGCGCGTAGAACTGGCCGTTATACCAGATGACGGCCTGGCCGGCGGTCAGGCCGAGCAGCGCCAGAAGCGCGATCTTGGCGTTCTTCCACTGGCCGAAGGCTTCCGACAGCGGCGCCTTGGAGCCCTTGCCCTCTTCCTTCATGCGCTGGAAGGTCGGCGACTCCGAGAGCGATAGCCGGATCCAGACCGAGACGGCGAGCAGCAGGAATGAGACGATGAAGGGAATGCGCCAGCCCCAGGCAGCGTAGGTTTCCTTGCTGAGCGAACTCTGGACGCTCAGGATGACGAGCAGCGACAGGAACAGGCCGAGCGTCGCCGTTGTCTGGATCCAGGACGTGTAGTAGCCGCGGCGATCGTCCGGCGCGTGCTCGGCGACATAGGTCGCGGCACCGCCATATTCGCCGCCGAGCGCCAGGCCCTGCAACATGCGGAGCCCGATCAGGATCACGGGTGCTACGATACCCCAGCTGGCGTAACCGGGCAGCAGGCCGACCAGGAAGGTCGACAGGCCCATGATCGTCATGGTGACGAGGAAGGTGTATTTGCGGCCGACAAGGTCGCCGAGGCGGCCGAACACCAGCGCGCCGAACGGGCGGACGAGGAAGCCGGCGGCAAAGGCCAGCAGCGCGAAGATGTTGCGCGTCGCCTCGGGAATGGTCGGGCTGAAGAAGGTCGCGCCGATGAAGGCGGCCAGCGAGCCGTAAAGATAGAAATCGTACCATTCGAAAACAGTGCCGAGCGAGGAGGCGAAGATGACCTTCTTTTCCTCCCGCGTCATGCCGCGGCTTGTTCCGCCGGCGGTCGAAACCATTGCCATTGATATATCCTCCCGTGGATCCCGTAGTCCTCGATGGCCGCGCGCCACCGTCCGCAACTTCTTCGAACGTGGACTCAAAAAAACGCGGCCAACGAAGAAAAAATGGCAGAAAGCGCCGCCAAAAGGCACCGAGACGATGGGATTATGACTTTCGTATTAGGTGCAGCGCGGGAACGGAGCGTTGCGCTTGGAGAGGATCGCCGGTTTGTTTTTCGCAATTGCGGACGGAAGGCTACGGCGAATTCGCCGAGCTCAACGCTGCGCACTTTTCCTGGAATTGCTCAGGCTTGCAGCGCTTCGAGCAGGCTGACCGCCGCCATCATATCGCGCTTGCGGGCCGAGCGGCGCGCGACGGCCTCGGCATCCTGGCCCCAGTGCTCGATCTGCCAGTCCTCGTCGACATGGCCGGCGGTCCAGGCTTCCTCGCCTCCGAGCTCGCCGAAATCGACGGCAAGCGCCAGCAGTGCCGATCCGGTCAGCGAGGTCATGACATGGATGGCGGCCAGACGCAGCGGCTCGCTGCGCTGGGCAAGATGGGCGCCAAGGACGGCGATCGTCTCGCGCGGCTGCTCGACGTGGATGACGCCTTCGGCAAGATTGAAGCGCGCGCCGAGGCGGCTCCTGGCCCAATCGAGAACCGGGTCCCAGAGCCTGTTCTGCCGCTCCACCAGGCCCTGAGGGCCATCTGCGCGGTAGCAGAGCAGGTCCGACGAGGCGAAGCGCAGGACATCTTCGAGCACCGCTTGCGGGTCGCCGGCGACACCGTCGATGGCCGTGTTGGCAAGGCGCATGACCGGCATGGTCACGGGGTCGATGACCTCGCCCTGCGCGGAAAACTCGTCAGCCACCAGCATCGCCGCTCTTTCTGTCGGCAGCACCAGCAGCGCCTTTCCCGGTGTGCGGACCGGCCTGCCGTCGAGATGAACGGCAAAGCCGTTTTCGACCGGCACGACCGAAACAGCCTTGTAGAAACGCTTCGGCAGCGGCGTCTTCATCTGGATCTGGGCGCGGCGCACCGGATCGGGATCGGAAAGCTGCTTTCCAGCTTCGAGCTCGTTGAGGATGTCACGCATGTCGAACTCCTTACGCTGGAAGCTGCTTACGCGCGGGCCGGTTGACGATGATCAGCCCGGCGGCGATCAGGCCAAGCGCCAGGAAGATCCGGATCGTCAATGGCTCACCCAACAGCACCGCGCCGCACAGCACGCCGAACACCGGCGACAAAAAGGCGAAGCTCGACAGGCCCGCTGCCGGATAGCGCGTCAGCAGCCAGAACCACAAAACATAGGTGAAGGCGACGATATAGAAAGACTGGAACAGCAAGGCCAGTGTCGGCAATGCGGCGATTTCGCGGATCGGCGGGCCGGCGAAAGGCATCACCAGGGCGCCGACGACAGCCGCGCCGGCGAGCTGATAGAGCAAGAGCTTCTCGGCACTGGTTTCTGCCAGCTTCGACCGCTTGATGACGATGCTGGTCAACGCCCACAGGATGCCGGCACCAAGGCTCAGCAGATCGCCCGTCAGCGTCGCATTGTTGCCGGCGACGATACCGTCGAAGAAGACGGCCACGAGGCCGCAGAAGGCGAGCACGAGGCCGGCAAGCTTGCGCGTGGTGATGCGCTCGCCGAGCAGGAAATGGCCGCCAACCAGCACCCAGAACGGCATGGTGTTGACCAACAGCGTGTTGCGGGCAACGGTCGTGTACTCCAGCCCGACATAGAGGAACAGGAATTCGACACCGAAAAGCACGCCCGCGACGATGCCGGCGACCAGCGTCCCATCCGCCTGAAAGAGTTTGATGCCACGCAGCCGGCACCAGCCGAACACGCACAACCCGCCAAGGATGGAGCGCGCGATGGAGACGAAAACCGGATCGTAACCGGCATACGAAACCTTGGCGGCGACGTAGTTCATCCCCCAGGACAGCGTCAGCCCGACCATGGTGGCTGCCGCAGTCATGTCGACCGCGTCGCGGCGGTCGAGCGTATCGGCGGCGGCGCTCAATTGTCGTCCTCCGCGCTCTGCTCGTCGAAGCCGAGCAGGTTCCAGCTCTGGCGCATATGCGGAGGCATCGGCGCGGTGACATCGATGACGCCCTGGTCGGGATGCGGAATCACGATGCGGCGGGCGTGCAGATGCAGCCGGTTCTGGATGCCGCCTGGAAATTCCCAATTGGTGTCGGCCTCGAAATATTTGGGATCGCCGATGATCGGGCAGCCGATATGGGCGGCATGCACGCGAAGCTGATGCGTGCGGCCGGTATAGGGCTCCATCTCCAGCCAGGACAGCGACTGCGCCGCCTGCTCGACGACGCGGTAATAGGAGACGGCATGGTCGGCACCCTTCTCGCCATGCTTGGCGATGCGCACGCGGTCGCCGTCCGGCGTTGCCTCCTTGACCAGCCAAGTCGAGATCTTGTCCTCGTGCTTTGGCGGCACGCCCTTGACCAGCGCCCAGTAGGTCTTCTTCGTCTCCCGCGCCCGGAATGCCTCCGAAAGCTTCATCGCGGCAAGGCGGGTGCGGGCAACGACCAGCACGCCCGAGGTGTCGCGGTCGAGACGGTGCACGAGGCGCGGCTTCTCGCCCTTCTGGTTGCGCCAGGCCTCCAGCATGTCGTCGACATTGCGGGTCACGCCTGAGCCGCCCTGGACAGCGAGCCCTGCCGGCTTGTTGAAGACGAAGACTTTCGGATCCTCGTGCAACAGCATCTTGGCGAGCACATCGGCATCGCCCTGGTTGCGGATCGAATGGCCGGTGAGCGGGGCGTCGCCCTTCTTGTCGACGTCGAGCGGCGGGATGCGGACGGTCTGGCCGGGCTCCACGCGCGTGTCAGCCTTCGCCCGGCCGCCATCGACGCGGATTTGCCCGGAACGCAAAAGCTTCTGCAAATACCCGAAGCCGAGGCCTGGATAGTGGACCTTGAACCAGCGGTCGAGCCGCATGCCCGCCTCGCCGGCCTCCACCGTGATCTGTTCAACACCTGCCATGACTTCGCTTTTCCGTTCGAAAGCGGCGCCATAGCACTAAAGCATGTCGCCCAAAAGTGCGGAGCGGTTTTGGGAGAACGACATGCTCAAAACAAGGACTTGAAGCACGTCACCTGAATCGCTCGGCGCGACGTGCTTTAAGGCAGAGAGGTTGCGAGCCACAGACCCAACAAAGGGCGACGATTACCCCAATCGTCGCGGATCGGTGGGATTCTTCCGACCAGTCAATTCTTCGAAGATGGCGCCGGCGCGGCGCAGACCGTCGAGCGCGTCAGGAACCGTCTCTCACGGCCGTTGTCGAGCGAGAACATGCCGCCCCTGCCCGGCACGACGTCGATAATGAGGTCGGTGTGCTTCCAGGCCTCGAATTGCGAGGCGCTGATGTAGACGGGCGTGTCGCCGATCTCGCCCAGCCTCACGTCATTGTCGCCGACCGTGAACTCTGCGCGCGGGTAGCACATCGGCGAGGACCCGTCGCAGCAACCGCCAGACTGGTGAAACAGCACCGGCCCGTGCTCGGCGATGATCTCGGCAAGCAGCGCCTCGGCCTCCGGTGTGGCCGACACTTTGCCCAACGAGGCCTTGTCCATGCGATCCTCCTGTCATGAAAAGGAGGGTACGGCACAAGCCGTACCCTCCCCTACGCGCCCTGGGAGGATCAGAAGAAGCCGAGCTTCTTCGGGCTGTAGCTGACCAGCATGTTCTTGGTCTGCTGATAATGGTCGAGCATCATCTTGTGCGTCTCGCGCCCGATGCCCGACTGCTTGTAGCCGCCGAAGGCGGCATGCGCCGGATAGGCGTGGTAGCAGTTCGTCCAAACGCGGCCCGCCTGGATAGCGCGGCCGAAGCGGTAGCAGCGGTTCGCGTCGCGGCTCCAGATGCCGGCGCCGAGGCCGTAGAGCGTGTCGTTGGCGATCGACAGCGCCTCGTCATCGTCCTTGAAGGTGGTCACCGACACCACAGGGCCGAAGATCTCTTCCTGGAAGATGCGCATCTTGTTGTGCCCCTTGAACACGGTCGGCTTGACGTAGTAGCCGCCGGCAAGGTCGCCCGGCAGGTGGTTCTGCTCGCCGCCCGTCAGCACCTTTGCCCCTTCCTGGCGGCCGATGTCGAAGTAGGACAGGATCTTCTCCAGTTGCTCGCTCGAAGCCTGGGCGCCGATCATGGTTGCGGGATCGAGCGGATCGCCCTGGACGATCGCCTCGACGCGCTTCAGCGCGCGCTCCATGAACTTGTCGTAGATCTTCTCGTGCACCAGCGCGCGGCTGGGGCAGGTGCAGACCTCGCCCTGGTTGAGCGCGAACATGACGAAGCCCTCGATCGCCTTGTCGAAGAAATCATCGTCTTCGGCAGTCACGTCCTGGAAGAAGATGTTGGGCGACTTGCCGCCGAGCTCGAGCGTTACCGGAATGAGGTTCTGACTGGCATATTGCGAGATCAGACGACCGGTCGTCGTCTCGCCGGTGAAGGCGATCTTGGCGATGCGGTTCGACGACGCCAGCGGCTTGCCGGCCTCGAGGCCGAAGCCGTTGACGATGTTGAGCACGCCTTCCGGCAGAAGGTCGCCGATGAGGTCGGCCCACAGCATGATCGTCGCCGGCGTCTGCTCGGCCGGCTTCAGCACCACGCAGTTGCCGGCGGCGAGCGCGGGCGCCAGCTTCCAGCAGGCCATCAGCAGCGGGAAGTTCCACGGAATGATCTGGCCGACGACGCCGAGCGGCTCATGGAAATGATAGGCGACGGTGTCGTAGTCGATCTCGGAGAGGCTGCCTTCCTGGCTGCGGAGGACCCCGGCGAAATAGCGGAAATGGTCGACGGCCAAAGGAAGGTCGGCCGCCGTCGTTTCGCGGATCGGCTTGCCGTTGTCCCAGGTCTCGGCGAGCGCCAGCAGATCGAGGTTTTCTTCCATGCGGTCGGCGATGCGATGGAGGATCAGCGCGCGCTCCGCGGGACTGGTCTTGCCCCAGGCGTCCTTGGCCTTGTGCGCGGCATCAAGCGCCGCCTCGATATCATTCGCATCCGAGCGGGCGATTTCACACAATGGCCGTCCGGTAACCGGCGAGATGTTCTCGAAATATTTGCCGGAGTGCGGTGCCGTCCACCTGCCGCCGATGAAGTTGTCGTAACGCTTGGCGAAAGGAACCTTGGCCGTACGCGAAAATTCTACCTTGTTCATCACTTCCTCCCAAAGAAGCACGCCGCGGGATGCGGCGCGTCAGGAGGAAGGGTGTCGGACAGGCTTCTGTTTGTCAGCCCGGGGCGAGACGATCGCGGCCGCCGAGTGTCGCAGAATTGCGACAGGTCAGCGCCGTGAAATCAATGCGGACGGCGGATAGCGAAACGGGCGAGCTTGCGATGCAGCGTGGCGCGCGAAATGCCGAGGCTTTGCGCCGCCGCCGAGACATTGCCGCCGGCGCGCGCCAGCGCCCGCTGGAGCACGCCGCGTTCGGCATCGTCGAGGTCTTCCCTGGCGCCTGGCGCATCACCGAGGACGTCGGCTGCCAGCAGCCCCTTGGCCAGGGCTTCGCGCGTTATGCCGAGCGCAAGGCGCGCGTTGCGCGTCGCGCCGATCACCAGATCGTCCGAGTCGACCGCAATGAGCGCGCCCGCGGTGCGCTCAGCGGCCGGGGCCAACAGAATGCGGGCGCCGGAAAACACCATGCGGAAATTCTCGGCCTCGATGCGACGCGCGGCATCGCCCACGGCGACGGCGATGAGTTGGACGAAACCCTCCGTCAGATCCGACCGGCAGGAGGACACGTCGAGCGCAGCCGCCAGATTGCCTTCGTGATCATAGACCGGCGCCGTCGTGCAACTGAGCAAGGTGTTGCGCGAAAAGAAATGCTGGTCGCGATGGATGGTGAGCGCCCGTTGGTCTGCGATGCAGGTGCCGATCCCGTTGGTGCCCTCGCTCTCCTCGCTCCAGACCGTGCCGGTCCACAGGCCCCATTCGTCGAAGGTCTCGTCATCGGCAACGGCGCCCCTGCGCTCCAAGGGAATGCCGTCGCGGTCGGCCAGCATCACGCAGCAGCCGACACCGCCGACGGCGAGGTAAAGCCGATTGAGGCTCTCTTCGGCGGCTCGGAGGAGTCGCTCCGTGCGTTGCCTGGCCTGCCTCAGTTCGCCTTCGGTCAGCCGTCTGGGCGCCTTGCGCTCGGCCGGGTCGAGACCATGCAAATGGAGGGAACGTCGCCACGAGGCGACCAACGCCGAATGGGCCGCGTCGCTTTTCGCGATCGAGGCCTGGACCAAATCCGCGTGCACGGCTGTTTGCCGTCCGATCAACCTAATCCTCCCGGCGAGCAGAACCTCCCTCTGCTCCGTCGTCATGTTCGCAAGAAAATATCCGACACCCGGAGCAGCTCAGCTTTCAATATAATCGCCGACCGCAACAGGTTTTTGATTTTGCGCAATTCCAGGGCGGAAAATCGCTACGCATTTTTTTCCTGGAATTGCTCCGGAGTTCTAAAGGTCGCGTCCCGTCGGCGCCATAGGACGTTGGTTTAAGACGGGTCAGATCGAGTGATGCTCGAACCCTCCGGTTCCGCCTGGGGTCAGTTGGCGGCGGCCTTCTTGGGCTTGGACGAGCCGATCATCTTCCAGTTCTTGTAGAAGACGGAATTGATGCGCTCGACGCTGACCGAGACGATAGCAAGCATGCCCGCGATCAGGCCGGGGAACGGAGACGGGCGGACGATGTCGACGAAGACGCAATAGCGGCGTCCGTCATACTCATTGACCGAGCGGTGGAAGAGCGTGTCGTCGAAGATGAACAGCGGATTGTCGTACCAGTAGTTCTTCCTGCTGCCGCACTGGACGAAGATCTCCGCCTTCACCGGGATCAGATTGTAGAGGATGCGCAGGCTGAGCCGGAGCGGCCCGAAATGCCAGGAGGTCGATTCACGGCCGCTGAAGACCGAGACGGCTATCGTCTTGATGTATTTGAAGTCCTTGTTGAACTCGGGGACGTTGTCGATCTTGTGCTTGCCGTACCACTGGTAGACATACATACCGCGCCGGCCGGTGCCGAAATTGGCGTCGATGTCAGCGATGATCTCGTCCTTGCGCGACTTGAAGACATCCAGCACCTCGTTGATCTCGCGCTGATAGTCTTCCGGGAATTGTTCGGGCTTCCAAACGCCCGGATTGCGGTAGCACAACAGATCGATCAGCAGGTTGAACGGCGAAAGCAGCCAGGTGAACAGGCCATTGCCGAGGAAATAGCGATCGAACAGCTTCCAGTTCTTCTGGTCATTGCGCATGACGTCGATCAGGCCGCAGACGATCAGGATCGCCGTCAGGATCGGGATGAAGTAGAAGCCGAGCGCAAGAAGCAGGACTGCGATCGCAGCCTTACGAAGGGTCTTAACGGTTTGCTTTGTCATAGTGTTTCGCGCGGGAGCGCGATCCTGTTCGCATGAGCCAAATCACGGCGACCCCCGCCAGCCGTGCGCCTTAATAGGATTTTTCACGGCTCCGCACAATCTGGGTCGGAAAAGGTTCGGTGCTCAAGATTGCGCCAGCATGGCGTTGCTCGATCGGTTGCGGGTGATCTTCTTCACGGCCGCAACGCGCAAGACATTACTCCCGCTCTTTGCGCAGCTTTGCCCAATATTCCAGCCGCTTTCGGATATCGCGCTCGAAGCCGCGCTCCGGCGGATCGTAGAAGGTGCGGCGGCCCATCTTTTCCGGGAAATAGTCCTGACCGGAAAAGGCATCCGGCTCGTCGTGGTCGTAGCGGTAGCCGGCGCCGTAATCCTCCTCCTTCATCAGCTTGGTCGGCGCGTTGAGGATGTGTTTTGGCGGCAGCAGCGAGCCGAACTCCTTGGCCGCTTGTGTCGCCGCCCTGAAGGCGGTGTAGACGGCGTTCGATTTCGGCGCGGTGGCGAGGTAGACGGCTGCCTCGGCGAAGGCGAGCTCGCCCTCTGGAGAGCCGAGATAGTCGTAGGCGTCCTTGGCGGCATTGGCGATGACCAGCGCCTGCGGATCGGCGAGCCCGATATCCTCCACCGCCATACGCACCAGCCGGCGGCCGAGATAGAGCGGATCCTCGCCGGCGTCGAACATGCGGGCGAGATAGTAGAGCGCGGCGTCGGGGTCCGAACCGCGCACCGATTTGTGCAGCGCCGAGATCAGGTTGTAATGGCCGTCCTGACCCTTGTCGTAGATCGGCGCGCGGCGCTGGATGACGCGCTGCAGGCCCTCCGGCCCGAACACCTCGCCCGGCTTGGCGGCGCGCCAGACTTCCTCGGCCAGCGTCAGCGAGGCCCGGCCGTCGCCGTCGCTCATGCGGATGAGCATGGCCCGCGCTTCCTCGTCGAGCGGCAGCGCCCTGCCCTCCGTTTCTTCCGCGCGCGCCAAAAGTTTGGCGATGCTCTCCTCGCCCAGCGAGCGGAACACCAGTACGCGCGCGCGGGACAAAAGCGCGGCGTTCAGTTCGAAGGACGGGTTTTCCGTCGTGGCGCCGACCAGCACCACCGTGCCGTCTTCCATGACGGGCAGGAAACCGTCCTGCTGGGCGCGGTTGAAGCGATGGATTTCATCGACGAAGAGCAGCGTCTGGCGGCCATTGGCGCGGCGCAGCTTCGCCGCCTCGAACACTTTCTTCAGGTCGGCGACGCCGGAGAACACCGCCGATATCTGCTCGAAGGCAAGATTGGTTTCGCCAGCCAAGAGCCGCGCAACCGTCGTCTTGCCGGTGCCGGGTGGCCCCCAGAAGATCATCGAGCCGAGCGAGCCGGAATCGATCAGGCGCGTCAGCGCGCCGTCCGGCCCCGTCAGATGCTCCTGGCCGACGACCTCGCCAAGGTTCTTCGGGCGCAACCGATCGGCCAACGGCCGCCCGGGCGGCGCCTTCTCCGGTTCATCGGAACTGAACAGGTCAGCCATGCTTGTCTTCGAGTTGGAGCGCGACCTTCTTGGGCCGGGCTCAGTAACGCAACACCTGGCGCAGTGTCTGCCCGCCACGCTCGACGGTAAAGCGCCACCAGCGCGTGTCCTGCTGGGCAATTTGGGCCAGCGTCGCCGCCGTGTCGATGCTCGTGCCGTTCACCTCGCGCACGATATCGCCCGGCTGGAAGCCGAAATCGGCGGCGGGTGAATCGCGATTGATGTCGACCACGGTGACGCCCTTCAAGTCGGTGCGCAGGCCGAGCCGCTGGGCAAGGCGCGGCGACAACTCCGCCACCTTGGCGCCGGCGAAGGGGCTGCGGCCATGCAGCGTCATCTCGGTCGGCTTGGCGCCTTCCGGTGCCCGCTCCAGAGCGATCTCCAGCGTCGCCTGCTGGCCCTTGCTCAGCACGGCGAAGGTCGCCTTGGAGCCGATCGACAGCGTCGCCATGCGATAGTCCAGCGCCTCGATGCTTTCGACCGGCGCGTTGTTGAGCGAGAGCACCACGTCGCCGGGCTTGAGCCCGGCCTTGCCGGCCGGTCCCGCCGCATCGACCGACGAGACCAGCGCGCCGGTCGGCTTTTCGATGCCGAGTGATTCCGCGATCTGCGGCGTCACCGCCTCGAATTCGGCGCCGATATAGGGCCGCTCGAAGAAATCGAGCCCTGCCTTGGCGGCGTCGGCGAAGGCGCGCACCATGTTCGCCGGGATGGCGAAGCCGATGCCGATCGAGCCGCCGCTGCGGCTGTAGATCGCCGTGTTGATGCCCACCAGCTGGCCACCCATGTTGATCAAAGCGCCGCCGGAATTGCCGGGATTGATGGCCGCGTCGGTCTGGATGAAGTAGCCAGAGTCGGAGACGCCGATATGGCTGCGGGCAAGTGCGGAAACGATGCCGCCGGTGGTGGTCTGGCCGACGCCGAACGGATTGCCGATGGCGAGCACAAGGTCGCCAACCTCGAGCGCGTCGGAATCGCCGATGGCGATCACGGGGAACGGCTTGTCGGCCGAGATCTTCAGCACGGCAAGATCGAGCGTCTCGTCCTTGAGCATGACCTTCGAGGTGAACTCGCGCCCGTCGGCGGTCGCGACCTTCACCTCGTCGGCGTCCTTGATGACATGGTAGTTGGTGACGATGACGCCGCTCGGATCGACCAGCACTCCGGAGCCCAGCGAGGATTGCGCGCGCGGCCGGGCTCGGCCGAAGAACTCCTCGAAGAAGGGATCGCCCTCGAAGGGCGAGGTCACCTTGGCGGTCTGCGAGGCATAGACATTGACCACGGCGGGCGCCGTCTGCTTGACCAGCGGCGCGAAGGAAAGCTGTACTTCCTCGCGGCCGAATGGGACGCGCTTGTCAGGCCCCGAAGTGGCATTCTCGCCTTCGACGCCATGCAGCAGATCGGTCAGCACATCGGAGAGGCCAGGATCGGCCGGCTTGGCTGCGTCCTCGGCCAGGGCCTGTCTGGCGCCAGGTGCCGCGGCGAAAGCGGCGAGCGCGCAAACTGCAATGAGAAACAGCCGTTTGAAGTGCATTCCGAATCCTCCAGATCAGGCGCCATTGTCCCGACGATTGTGCAGAATGAAAGGCTAATGCACGGAAATCAGGTGCTTGTCGCGCAAAAGCATGAGCCTGCGTGCGAAAATCCGCCCGCTCCCGGGCTCAGCCCCCAAAATGCAAAAGGGGCCCGCAGGCCCCTCGCAGTCACTTCCGAAAACCGAGGCCTCAGGCGGCCGCGGCTTCCTCGTTGCCGCCTTCGGCCTCGAGGCGGGCGCGGTCGGCGGCGCCCTTGGCCGAGGTGTCGCGGTCGACGAACTCGATGACCGCCATCGCGGCATTGTCGCCCTTGCGGAAGCCCGCCTTCATGATGCGCAGATAGCCACCGTTACGCTGCGCGTAACGCGGCGCAATCGTGTCGAACAGGCGCTTCACGACCGGCTCGTTGCCGATCTGGGCGATGACCTGACGACGGGCGTGCAGGTCGCCGCGCTTGCCGAGCGTGACGAGCTTCTCGACGATCGGACGCAGGTCCTTCGCCTTCGGCAGGGTGGTGACGATCTGCTCGTGCTCGATCAGAGACACAGCGAGGTTGGCGAACATCGACTTGCGGTGGCTTACGCTGCGGGCGAAGCGACGGCCTTTGAAACCGTGGCGCATGGCTCTTTTCCTTCTTCAGTTGTTCAAGAGGCCACGGCCTCTGATGGTTTTCCGCATGACCGTCGGATCGAGCGGCTCGCGCCGCCGATCCTTGGAATTCATGCTCAATATTGGTCTTCGTAACGTTTTGCGAGGTCTTCGATGTTTTCCGGCGGCCAGTCCGGCACTTCCATGCCGAGGTGCAGGCCCATCGCCGCCAGCACTTCCTTGATCTCGTTCAGCGACTTGCGGCCGAAGTTCGGGGTGCGCAGCATCTCGGCTTCGGTCTTCTGGATCAGGTCGCCGATATAGACGATGTTGTCGTTCTTGAGGCAGTTGGCCGAACGCACCGAGAGTTCCAGCTCGTCGACCTTCTTGAGCAGCGCCGGGTTGAAGGCGAGCTCGGTGACGGCCTCGGTGGCGACTTCCTTCTGCGGCTCGTCGAAGTTGACGAACAGGCTGAGCTGGTCCTGCAGGATGCGGGCGGCGAAAGCCACCGCGTCCTCGCCCGAGATCGAGCCGTCGGTCTCGATCGTCATGGTCAGCTTGTCATAGTCGAGAACCTGGCCCTCGCGGGTGTTCTCGACCTTGTAGGAGACCTTCTTGACCGGCGAGTAGAGGCTGTCGACCGGGATCAGGCCGATCGGCGCGTCCTCGGCGCGGTTGCGCTCGGCCGGCACATAGCCCTTGCCGGTGTCGACGGTGAATTCCATGCGGATCTCGGCGCCCTCGTCCAGCGTGCAGATCACGTGGTCGGGGTTGAGGATCTCGACGTCGCCGACGGTCTGGATGTCGCCGGAGAGCACGGCGCCCGGGCCCTGCTTGCGCACGACCATGCGCTTGGGACCATCGCCTTCCATGCGGATGGCGATTTCCTTGATGTTGAGCACGATGTCGGTCACGTCCTCGCGCACGCCGGCGATGGACGAGAATTCATGCAGCACGCCGTCGATCTGCACGGCGGTGACGGCCGCACCGCGCAGCGAAGACAGAAGCACGCGCCGCAGCGCGTTGCCGAGGGTGAGGCCGAAGCCGCGTTCGAGCGGCTCGGCCACCAGCGTGGTCAGCGTCTTCTTCTTCGACGAGAACTCGATCTTGTTCGGCTTGATCAGTTCCTGCCAGTTTTTCTGGATCATGGTGTCTTCCTTCCTTTGACCCGCCACCATCCAATCGTGGCGGGCAGCCTGGAATTGCCGCGGAGGAGCGCCTCGGCGCTCACGCGGTGTTCAAAAATATTAGACGCGGCGCTTCTTACGCGGGCGGCAGCCATTGTGCGGGATCGGCGTCACATCACGGATCGAGGTGATGGTGAAGCCGGCGGCCTGCAGGGCGCGCAGCGCCGATTCGCGACCGGAGCCGGGTCCGCAGACCTCGACCTCGAGCATGCGCATGCCGTGTTCCTGGGCCTTCTTGGCGACGTCTTCGGCAGCCATCTGGGCGGCGAACGGGGTCGACTTACGCGAACCCTTGAAGCCCTGGGCGCCTGCCGACGACCAGGCGATCGAATTGCCCTGCGCGTCGGTGATGGTGATCATCGTGTTGTTGAAGGTCGAATTAACGTGGGCAACGCCCGACGAGATGTTCTTGCGTTCGCGACGGCGAACACGAGCGGCTTCCTTGGCCATGGTTGTCCTTTCAGTTGATCTCTACACCGCCGTAACGCCAGCGGCTCCACCTTTAGAAGCGAGTAGTGAAATAGCGAATAGCGAATAGAACCCTACTCGCTAAACAGCTACTCGCTATTCGCTGACTTACTTCTTCTTGCCGGCGATCGCCTTGGCCGGGCCCTTGCGGGTGCGCGCATTGGTGTGCGTGCGCTGGCCGCGGACCGGCAGCGAACGGCGGTGACGCAGGCCGCGATAGCAGCCAAGGTCCATGAGCCGCTTGATGTTCATCGAGACTTCGCGGCGCAGGTCGCCTTCGACCTGGTAGTCGCGGTCGATCGTCTCGCGGATCTGCAGCACTTCCGCGTCGGTCAGTTGGTTGACACGGCGGTCCGCCGGGATGCCGACCTTGTCGACGATCTCCTGGGCAAACTTCTTGCCGATGCCGTGAATGTACTGAAGCGCGATGACGACGCGCTTGTTGGTCGGAATGTTGACGCCGGCTATACGAGCCATTTCTTCTCATCTCCATGTGGGCCGGACGTGCCGGCGCTATCTAAGTTGCCCCGCGTCCGGTGGAGGCCGGCCCTTGCGGGAGTTTCCTGGTTCAAAACGACTGCCCTGCCCTTGCGGGCAAGCAAAGTCCATGCCTGACAGGAAGACGGGCCGCCATACCCCAATGGCTCCCTCCAGTCAAGCGCAATCTTCACTTGTCGGAACGGCCTACCTCGCCGTCGCCGCGAGCACCGTCTCGATCTCCGCGGTCACCGCGTCGATACTGGCCATGCCGTCGACGGTCTTCAGCCTGCCTTTGGCGTAATAATAGCCGGTCAGCGGCGCCGTCTTCTTGTAGTATTCCCGCAGGCGCTCCTCGAACACAGCCGGGTTATCGTCCTTGCGCACCGGCTGGCCCGCGGCCTTGGCGTCCTCGGCGCGCTTGATGATGCGCCCCACCAGCGCCTTGTCGTCGACGACGAGCTCGATGACGCAGTCCAGCGCAATGTTGCGCTCCGAAAGCATGGCCTCCACGGCATCGGCCTGTATCAGCGTGCGCGGATATCCGTCGAGGATGAAGCCTCTGGCGCAATCGGGCTGGTCGATCCGTTCGGCAACGATCGCGTTGACGATCGCATCCGACACCAGCTCGCCGGCATCCATCACCGCCTTGGCACGCTTGCCGACCTCGGTTCCGGCCTGGACGGCGGCACGCAGCATGTCACCCGTCGAAAGCTGAGGTATGCCATGTTTGTCTACCAGTCTCTGTGCTTGCGTCCCCTTGCCCGCTCCTGGCGGCCCAAGCAATATCAGCCTCATCTGCTCCTCTTACCCCCACGCAACTTCGACTTCTTGATCAGGCCCTCATACTGGTGCGCGATCAGGTGACCCTGAATCTGCGCCACCGTGTCGAGCGTGACACTGACCACGATCAGAAGCGATGTGCCACCGAGGTAGAAAGGTACGCCAGTCGCTGAAATCAGAAACTCGGGCAGCAGACACACCAGCACCAGGTAGACGGCGCCGATGACGGTGATACGCGTCAGAACATAGTCGATATATTCGGCGGTGCGCTCGCCCGGCCGGTAGCCCGGGATGAAGCCAGAATGCTTCTTGAGCTGGTCGGCCGTGTCCTTCGGGTTGAAGACGATCGCAGTGTAGAAGAAGGCGAAGAAGATGATCATCGCCGCGTAGAACACCATGTAGAGCGGCTGACCGTGGCCGAGGGAGGCCAGAATCGTGCTCGCCCAGGCCGGCAGGTTCGTCGTCTGCGAGAAGCCGGCGACCGTTGCCGGCAGGAGCAGCAGCGAGGAGGCGAAGATCGGCGGGATGACGCCCGAGGTGTTGAGCTTCAGCGGCAGGTGCGAGGTGTCGCCCTGGAACATGCGGTTGCCGACCTGACGCTTCGGATACTGGATGAGCAGGCGCCGCTGCGCGCGCTCGAAGAACACAATGACGCCGATGACGACGACCGCGAGCACGATGATCGCGAGAATGAGGCCGGTGGACAGCGCGCCGGTGCGGCCGAGCTCCAGCGTGCCGGAGATGGCGCGCGGCAGGCCGGCGACGATGCCCGAGAAGATGATCAGCGAAATGCCGTTGCCGATGCCGCGGGCGGTGATCTGCTCGCCGAGCCACATCAGGAACATGGTGCCGCCGACGAGCGTGACGACCGTCGAGATGCGGAAGAACATGCCGGGATCGTTGACGATGCCATTGCCGCCCTCGAGGCCGATCGAAATGCCGTAGGCCTGCACCAGAGCGAGCAGCACCGTGCCGTAGCGCGTGTACTGGTTGATGATCTTGCGGCCCTGCTCGCCTTCCTTCTTCAGCGCTTCCAGCGACGGGATGACCGAGGTCATGAGCTGCATGATGATGGAGGCGGAGATGTAGGGCATGATGCCCAGCGCGAAGATCGCCATGCGCTGCACGGCGCCGCCGGCAAACATGTTGAACATGCCGAGCACGCCCTTGCTCTGCGAGGAGAAGGCCTGCGCGAAGGCGTCGGGATTGATGCCTGGAAGCGGGATGTAGGTGCCGAGGCGGTAGACGAGCAGCGCGCCGATGGTGAACCAGATGCGCTTCTTCAGATCCTCGGCCTTGGCGAAGGCCGCAAAATTCAGATTGGAGGCTAGTTGTTCAGCAGCCGAAGCCATGCCTGATTCTCCGCTAGGTCACGCTCGATGCCCGCAGCTCAGGCGGTGCGTGTCACCGAAGCTCACGAGATAAGCTCCGGACCGTAAACATGCAAGCGGCCGCGTTGACGCGGCCGCCTAATTGACTAGATCGAAGCGCGCTTCGCCGGCAAAAACGAAGTCATTCCCGCCGGCCGCGCTTCAAATCGCCGTTACTCGGCGGCGGCCGCTTCCGGCAGCTTCACCGAACCGCCGGCCTTCTCGATCTTCTCGATCGCCGCCTTGGAGGCGCCGGCGACGTCGAAGGTGAGCTTGGCCTTGAGTTCGCCGTCGGAGAGAACGCGCACCCCGTCCTTGGCACGGCGGATGACGCCGGCGGCAATCAGGGCCTCGGCCGTCACGGTCGCTTTGGCGTCGAGCTTCTTGGCGTCGACAGCGGCCTGGATGCGGGCGAGCGACACGACTGTGAAGCTCTTGCCGAACAGGTTGTTGAAGCCGCGCTTCGGCAGGCGACGGTAGAGCGGCATCTGGCCGCCCTCGAAGCCGTTGATGGCGACGCCGGAGCGCGCCTTCTGGCCCTTGACGCCGCGACCGGCGGTCTTGCCCGAGCCGGAGCCGATGCCGCGGCCGAGGCGCTTCCTGGAATGCGTGGCGCCGTCCTTGTCACGCAGATCGTTGAGTTTCATCTTCGTTCTCCTGCGCTTCCGTTCAGGCCTCGTCCACGACGCGGACGAGGTGCTGGACGGCGGCGATCATGCCGCGCACGGAAGGGGTGTCTTCCAGCGTGCGCCGCTTGTGCATCTTGTTGAGGCCGAGGCCGACCAGCGTCGCGCGCTGCTCCTTCGGCCGGCGGATCGGCGAACCGATCTGCTCGACGGTGATGGTCTTCGTAGCTTTCTTGGCCATGGTCTAAATCCCTGGTCAGCGTCGACTATTCTTCAGCCGCAACGGCGGTGCCGCGGCGGGCCTGAAGGGTCGAGTACTTGATGCCGCGCGCGGCAGCCACATCCTTCGGATGCATCTGGCTCTTCAGCGCGTCGAAGGTGGCGCGAACCATGTTGTAGGGGTTCGACGAACCCATCGACTTGGCGACCACGTCATGCATGCCGAGCGTCTCGAAGACGGCGCGCATCGGGCCACCCGCGATGATGCCGGTACCCTGCTTGGCGGCGCGCAGCAGAACGCGTCCGGCGCCCCAGCGGCCCTCGACGTCGTGATGCAGCGTGCGGCCCGAGCGCAGCGGCACGAAAATCATGTCGCGCTTGGCCGACTCGGTCGCCTTGCGGATCGCCTCCGGCACTTCGCGCGCCTTGCCGTGGCCGAAGCCGACACGGCCCTTCTGGTCGCCGACGACGACGAGCGCGGCAAAGCCGAAACGACGGCCGCCCTTCACCACCTTGGCGACGCGGTTGATGTGGACGAGCTTGTCCACCATGCCGTCGTCGCGCTCTTCGCGCTCGCGGCCGCGGCCGCCTTCCCTACGTTCCTGTGCCATGTCCTAGTCCTTGTTCTTTTCCGGAAGCACGGGTTGCTGAAATGCCGGCGCCATCTTTGGGTCGCAGGCGGTGAAAATCAGAAGCTGAGCCCACCCTCCCGGGCGGCCTCGGCAAGCGCCTTGACGCGGCCGTGATAGATGTAGGCGCCACGGTCGAAGACGACTTCCTTGACGCCGGCCTTCGCGGCGCGCTCGGCGATCAGCTTGCCGACGGCAGCGGCAGCCGCAGTGTCGGCGCCGGTCTTGAGCGAACCCTTGAGGTCCTTCTCCAGCGTCGAGGCGGCGGCCAGCGTGCGGCCCTGCGCGTCGTCGATGACCTGGACGTAGATGTTCTTCGAGGTACGGTGCACCGAGAGACGCGGACGCGCGCCGCCGACCTTCTTGAGCTGGCGGCGCACGCGCTGCGCGCGGCGTTGGGTGATTTCTTTCGGGCTTGCCATAATGTCTGTTCCTTGCCTTCAGAGAACGGGGGCGACCCTGTGCGGTAGGCCAAACCTCCCGCGGCCGCTCCCCGCGGCGTTACACTTCTCGGGCTTGGCCCTTTCCGAAAAGTCTGCAACTTTTCGGGGCCAAGCCTATTACTTCTTCTTGCCTTCCTTGCGGACGATCCGCTCGTCGGCATAGCGCACGCCCTTGCCCTTATAGGGCTCCGGACCGCGATATTCGCGGATCTCGGCGGCGACCTGGCCGACCTGCTGCTTGTCGATGCCGGAGACCGTGATTTCGGTCGGCTTCGGCACGGAGATCGTGATGCCCTGCGGCGTCTCATAGACCACGTCGTGGCTGAAGCCGAGCGCGAGCTGCAGGTTCTTGCCCTGCATGGCGGCACGATAGCCGACGCCGGTGATCTCAAGCTTCTTCTCGAAGCCGTCCTTCACGCCCTGCAGGATGTTGACGATCTGCGTGCGCGACATGCCCCACTTGGAACGGGCGGTCTTCGACTGGTCGCGCGGCTCGACAGCGATCTCGCTGCCTTCCATCTTGACCAGCACTTCGTCGTTCACCACGAACTTCAGCTCGCCCTTGGGGCCCTTCGCCGTCACGGTCTGACCGTTGACAGTTGCGGTCACGCCCTGGGGCAGCGAAACGGGTTTCTTTCCGATACGAGACATTTTGTTGTCCTCGTCACTTCTTTCGTTTCAGGTTCCAGTTCCCGGGCGCGATCCCGAGAACCGAAGCCCATTCATCAATCTCGTGCCGGATCAGAAGATCTGGCAGAGGATCTCGCCGCCGACATTCTGCTCACGCGCCTCGTGGTCAGCCATGACACCCTTCGGCGTCGACAGGATGGCGATGCCGAGGCCGTTGGCGACCTGCGGGATCGACTTGGCCGAAACGTATACCCGGCGGCCAGGCTTCGAGACGCGCTCGATCTCGCGCACGACCGGAGCGCCGTCGAAATACTTCAGCTCGATCTCGATTTCCGACTTGCCGTTATCGAAGTCGGTCTGGCTGTAGTCGCGGATATAGCCTTCCGACTTTAGCACTTCGAGAACGCGGGCGCGCAGACGCGAGGCCGGGGTCGAGACGCTCGACTTCTTGCGGCCGTAAGCGTTGCGGATGCGGGTCAGCATATCGCCGAGAGGATCGCTCAATGACATCTCAGTGTCTCCTTACCAGCTCGACTTGACCAGGCCCGGGATCTGGCCGTTGTTGCCCAGATCGCGAAGCGCGATACGCGAAAGCTTGAGCTTGCGATAGTAGGCACGCGGACGGCCGGTGACTTCGCAGCGGTTGCGGATACGGATCTTGGCCGAATTGCGCGGCAGCGCCGAAAGCTTCAACTGGGCGCGGAACCGCTCTTCCATCGGCTTGGACTGATCCATGACGATTTCCTTGAGCGCCTTGCGCTTGGCGGCATACTGACCGGCAAGCTTGCGGCGCCGGTTGTTCTTCTCGACTGAGCTGGTCTTTGCCATTTCAGATTTTTCCTTTTTCGCTGCCGTTACTGGCGGAAGGGGAAGTTGAAGGCCTTGAGCAGCGCTCTCGCCTCGTCGTCCGTCTTCGCCGTCGTACAAACGATGACGTCCATGCCCCAGACCTGATCAACCTTGTCGTAGTTGATCTCCGGGAACACGATGTGTTCCTTGATGCCCATGGCGTAGTTGCCACGGCCGTCAAAGCTCTTCGGGTTCAGTCCGCGGAAGTCGCGGACGCGCGGCAGCGCAATGTTCACGAGGCGGTCGAGGAACTCGTACATGCGTTCCTTGCGCAGCGTGACCTTGGCGCCGATCGGCATGTTCTCGCGCACCTTGAAGCCCGCGATCGAGTTGCGGGCGCGGGTGACGACGGCCTTCTGGCCGGCGATCAGCGCGAGATCCTCGGCCGCGACCGAGGGCTTCTTGGAATCGCCGGTCGCCTCGCCGACGCCCATGTTCAGCACGATCTTGTCCAGGCGCGGGACCTGCATGTCGTTGTCGTAGCCGAACTGCTCCTGCAGCGCCTTGCGGATGGTCTCGTTGTAGACCTTCTTGAGGCGCGGCTCGTTCTTGGCAGCCGCCTGCTTGGTTTCAGCCTTAGCCATTGATGACTTCTCCCGAACGCTTGGCGACGCGCACCTTCTTGCCGTCCTTCTGGATCGCGAAGCCGACGCGGGTCGGCTTGCCGTCCTTGGGGTCGGCCAGCGCGATGTTCGACAGGTGGATCGGCGCTTCCTTGGTGATGATCCCGCCCTCTTGGGACTGGGTCTGCTTCTGATGACGGCGAATGAGGTTCACGCCGCGCACGAGCGCGGTGTCTTCCTTTGGCTGCACCGACAGGACTTCGCCCGAACGGCCCTTGTCCTTGCCGGCAAGCACGACGACCTTGTCGCCTTTTCTGATCTTTTGCATTGGTCCGGCTCCTTACAGCACTTCAGGCGCGAGCGAGATGATCTTCATGTGGTTCTTGGCGCGAAGCTCGCGCGGAACCGGCCCGAAGATACGCGTGCCGATCGGTTCTTTCTTGTTGTCGACGAGAACGGCCGCGTTCTTGTCGAAACGGATCACGCTGCCGTCCGGACGGCGGATGTCCTTGGCCGTGCGAACCACGACCGCCTTCATCACATCGCCCTTCTTAACGCGGCCGCGCGGGATGGCTTCCTTGATCGACACCACGATGATGTCGCCGACGGAGGCATACTTCCGCTTCGAGCCGCCCAGCACCTTGATGCACATGACACGACGGGCGCCGGAATTGTCCGCGACGTCGAGGTTTGTTTGCATCTGAATCATGACTGGCCGCCTTCTTCTTTTCTAACGGGACGGGTTCTTCACCCCTCCCCGGTCTGTCCAAAATTCGTTTCGTTCGCCCGGATCAAGCCTGATCCGACGTGACGACGATCCAGCGCTTGTCCTTGGAAATCGGCTTCGATTCCTGGATGAACACCTGGTCGCCGACCTTGTGGGCGTTGTTCTCGTCGTGCGCCTTGTACTTCTTGGTCATGCGCACGGTCTTCTTCATCACGGGATGCGTGAAGCGCCGTTCGACCTTGACGACGACCGTCTTCTCGTTCTTGTCGCTGACGACGGTGCCCTGCAGAATGCGCTTTGGCATGGTCTTAACCCTTCTTGGCCGCGGCTTTTTCAGCGGCGATGGTCTTGATGCGCGCGATGTCCCTGCGGACCTGCTTCACGCGCGCGGTCTTCTCGAGCTGACCGGTGGCCTTCTGGAAGCGCAGGTTGAACTGCTCCTTCTTCAGGCTGGCCAGGTCGTCGGTCAGCTGATCCTGGGTCTTGGTCCGGATGTCTTCGGCTTTCATGGTTCAGCCCGTCCTTATTCTGCGATGCGCTGTACGAAGCGCGTCTTGACCGAGAGCTTGGCGGCGCCGAGACGCAGCGCCTCACGCGCGGTCTCCTCGCTGACGCCGTCGATCTCGAACATGATGCGGCCAGGCTTGACGCGCGCCGCCCAGTAGTCGACTGCGCCCTTGCCCTTACCCATGCGCACTTCGGTCGGCTTCGAGGTGACCGGCAGATCCGGGAACACCCGGATCCAGACGCGGCCGGCACGTTTCATCTCGCGGGTGATCGCGCGGCGGGCCGCCTCGATCTCGCGCGCGGTGACGCGGTTAGGCTCAAGCGCCTTCAGCCCGAAACCGCCGAAATCCAGGTTGGTGCCGCCCTTGGCGGTACCGTGGATACGGCCCTTGAACTGCTTGCGGAACTTTGTGCGCTTTGGCTGCAGCATCGTTCTAACTCCAAATTCTCAAATGTCTCAGGCGTTCTCGCGACGACGACCGCGCTCGCGCTCGCCGGTCTGACCGCCATGATCGCCTTCCGTCGCGCGACGCTCCGATGCCATCGGGTCGTGCTCGAGGATCTCGCCCTTGAACACCCACACCTTGACGCCGCAGATGCCGTACGCCGTTTGCGCCTCGGCCGTGCCGTAGTCGACATCGGCGCGCAGCGTGTGCAGCGGCACGCGACCTTCGCGGTACCACTCCATGCGCGCGATCTCGGCTCCGCCGAGACGGCCGCCGCAGTTGATGCGGATGCCTTCGGCGCCGAGACGCATGGCCGATTGAACGGCCCGCTTCATGGCGCGGCGGAACGCGATGCGGCGCTCGAGCTGCTGGGCGATCGACTGCGCGATCAGCGTGGCGTCGATTTCCGGCTTGCGCACCTCGACGATGTTGAGGTGCGTCTCGGACTTCGTCATCTCCATCAGCTTCTTGCGAAGCTTCTCGATGTCGGCGCCCTTCTTGCCGATGATCAGGCCCGGACGCGCCGCGTGGATGGTGACGCGGCACTTCTTGTGCGGGCGCTCGATCACGACCTTGGAGATCGCGGCCTGCTTGAGTTCCTTCTCAAGATACTTGCGGATCTTGATGTCCTCGTGCAGCAGCTGGCCGTACTCGCCGGTGTTGGCGAACCAGCGCGAATCCCAGGTGCGGTTGATGCCGAGACGCAGCCCGATCGGATTGACTTTCTGGCCCATTATGCGGCCTCCCCTTTTTCCTCGACTTCACGAACGACGATCGTGAGGTGCGAGAACGGCTTTTCGATACGGCTGGCGCGACCACGGCCACGAGCGTGGAACCGCTTCATGACGATCGACTTGCCGACATAGGCTTCCGCCACGATCAGCGCATCGACGTCGAGATCGTGGTTGTTTTCCGCGTTGGCGATCGCCGACTCCAGCGTCTTCTTGACCGTGCCGGAAATCCGCTTGGCCGAGAATTCGAGGTCGGAAAGCGCTGTCGCGACCTTCTTGCCGCGGATCAGCGCGGCAACCAGGTTCAGCTTCTGCGGGCTGATACGGATGGTGCGCAGAACAGCGCGCGCCTCGTTATCAGCAAGCCTGCGCGGAGCTTTGGCCTTGCCCATGATTATTTCCTCTTCGCCTTCTTATCCGCGCCGTGACCGTAATAGGTCCGGGTCGGAGCGAATTCACCGAACTTGTGACCGACCATGTCCTCGTTCACAGAGACGGGAACATGCTTCTGGCCGTTGTAGACACCGAAGGTGAAGCCGACGAACTGCGGCAGGATGGTGGAGCGACGGCTCCACATCTTGATCACCTCATTGCGACCGCCTTCACGAACCTTGTCCACCTTCTTGAGAAGGTAGCCGTCGATGAAGGGGCCTTTCCAAATCGAACGAGTCACTTGGCGTTACCTCTTCTTAGCTCTTGCGCTGATGGCGCGAGCGCACGATGAACTTGTCGGTCGCCTTGTTGGACCGCGTCTTCTTGCCCTTGGTCGGCTTGCCCCAAGGCGAAACCGGATGACGGCCACCCGAGGTGCGGCCTTCACCGCCGCCGTGCGGATGATCGACCGGGTTCATGGCCACGCCGCGATTGTGCGGGCGCTTGCCGCGCCACACGGTGCGGCCGGCCTTGCCGTCGTTGATGTTGCCGTGGTCGGGGTTCGACACGGCGCCGACGGTGGCCATGCAGGAGCCGTGCACGACGCGCTGCTCGCCCGAGTTGAGGCGCAGGATCGCCATGCCCTGGTCGCGGCCGACGAGTTGGGCGTAGCCGCCCGCCGAACGGGCGACCTGACCGCCCTTGCCCGGCTTCAGCTCGATGTTGTGGACGATCGTGCCGACCGGCATCGAAGCCAAGGGCATTGCATTGCCCGGCTTCACGTCGACCGCTTCGCCGGCCACGATCTTGTCGCCCGCAGCCAGGCGCTGCGGCGCCAGGATGTAGGACAGCTCGCCGTCGTCATACTTGATCAGCGCGATGAAGGCGGTGCGGTTCGGATCGTATTCGATACGCTCCACCGTGCCGACGACGTCGTACTTCTTACGCTTGAAGTCGATGATGCGGTACGAACGCTTGTGACCGCCGCCGATGAAGCGGGCCGTGATGCGGCCGTAATTGTTGCGGCCGCCCGACTTGGTCAGGCCTTCGGTCAGGCCCTTGACGGGCTTGCCCTTGTAGAGGCCCGAGCGGTCGACGATGACCAACTGGCGGGTGCTCGGCGTTACCGGGTTGAATTTCTTGAGTGCCATTGTCCTGTCCTCGCGGCCTTGCTCAGAGACCCGTCGCGACGTCGATCGACTGGCCCTCGGCCAGCGTCACAACCGCCTTCTTGACGTCGCCCTGGCGGCCAACCGTGCCGCGGAAGCGCTTGATCTTGCCCTTGCGGACGAGCGTGTTCACGGCCATCACCTTGACGCCGAAGAGCGCTTCGACGGCGGCCTTGATTTCCGGCTTCGACGCCTTCTTGGCGACGTTGAAGACGACCTGGTTCTGCTCGGAAGCCATGGTCGACTTTTCAGTGATCGCCGGCGAGACGATCACGTCGTAGTGACGAAGGTCGGTCATTTGAAGCGCTCCTCGAGAGCCTCGACGGCGGCCTTCGAAAGGACCAGCGTGCCGCGGCGCAGAATGTCGTAGACGTTGATGCCCTGGATGGGCAGCACGTCGATGTTAGGAATGTTGGTCGCCGCCAGCTTGAAGTTCTGGTCGAGCTCGGCGCCGCCGATCACCAGGGCGTTGGTCAGCCCGAGCGTTTCGAGGTTAGCTGCCAGCGCCTTGGTCTTGGCCTCGGCCAGCTTCAGCTCGTCGACGATGATCAGCGAGGCGCTCTTGGCCTTGGCCGAGAGAGCATGCTTCAAGCCCAGCGCGCGCACCTTCTTCGGCAGCTCGTGCTCGTGGCTGCGCACGACCGGACCGTGCGCCTTGCCGCCGCCGCGGAACTGCGGAGCGCGAGCCGAATGGTGACGGGCGCGGCCCGTACCCTTCTGCTTGTACATCTTGGCGCCGGTGCGCGCGATCTCGGCGCGACCCTTGGCCTTGTGCGTGCCCTGCTGCTTCTTGGCGAGCTGCCAGCGCACGACGCGCTGCAGGATGTCCTCGCGCGGGTCAAGGCCGAAAATCTCCTCGGAGAGTTTCACCTTGCCGGCGTCCTTGCCGCCGAGCGTTGTGATCTTGAGATCCATTATTCAGCTCCCTCAGTGGCCGGGGCGTCGTTCTTGGCGACAGCGGCAGCGCGGATTGCGGCAGGCTTCGGTGCGTTGGCAGGCAGCGCAACCTTGGCCGCGTCGCGAACCAGGATCCAGGCGCCCTTGACGCCCGGGACGGCGCCGCGGATCAGGATCAGGCCGCGGTCGGCATCGGTCGAGACGACCTCGACATTCTGGGTGGTGACGCGGACGTCACCCATGTGGCCGGCCATCTTCTTGCCCTTGAACACCTTGCCGGGGTCCTGGCGCTGACCGGTCGAACCGTGCGTGCGGTGCGAGACCGAGTTGCCGTGCGTGGCGCGGCCACCACCCATGTTGTGCCGCTTGATCACGCCCTGGAAACCCTTGCCGGTCGAGGTGCCGGTGACGTCGACCTTCTGGCCGGCGACGAAGTGCTCGACGGTGAGCTCGGCGCCGACGTCGATCATGTTGTCGGCGGAGACGCGGAACTCGGCGAGCTTCGCCTTCGGCTCGACGGAGGCGGCGGCGAAATGGCCGCGCATCGCCTTCGATGTGTTCTTCACCTTGGCAAGGCCAACGCCGAGCTGGACGGCGGTGTAGCCGTTCTTCTCCTGCGTGCGCTGCGCCACGACCTGGCAGTTCTCCATCTGGAGAACGGTGACGGGAACGTGTTCCCCGGCATCGTTATAGATGCGGGTCATTCCCACCTTCTTTGCAATCACACCTGAACGCATCGGTTCAATTCCTTTAGAGTTCCCTGTCGGGGCTACCGCCCCTCCACGCCTCTTGTTCCTTCAGAGTTCCGGGTCGCCCCGCCCTCTTGTTCCTTAGAGCTTGATCTCGACGTCGACACCGGCGGCCAGATCGAGCTTCATCAGAGCATCGACGGTCTGCGGGGTCGGATCGACGATGTCCAGCAGTCGCTTGTGGGTGCGCATCTCGAACTGCTCACGGCTCTTCTTGTCGACGTGGGGCGACCGGTTGACCGTGAACTTTTCGATCCGCGTCGGCAGCGGAATGGGGCCGCGGACGTTGGCGCCGGTGCGCTTTGCGGTCGACACGATTTCGCGCGTCGAGGCGTCAAGCACCCGGTGGTCAAACGCCTTAAGGCGGATGCGGATATTCTGTCCGTTCATGCGTCAATTCCTTGTTCTGGCGCGGCGCGGGCAGCTCCCGCGCCCGCGACAGATCCGTTTCAGTCCAATTACTCTTTGATGGTGACGACGATGCCGGCACCGACGGTGCGGCCGCCTTCACGGATGGCGAAGCGCAGCTTCTCTTCCATCGCGATCGGCACGATCAGCTCGACGTCGACGGTGATGTTGTCGCCAGGCATCACCATCTCGGTGCCGGCCGGCAGCGTCACGATGCCCGTCACGTCGGTGGTGCGGAAGTAGAACTGCGGACGGTAGTTGGTGAAGAACGGCGTGTGGCGGCCGCCCTCGTCCTTGGTCAGGATGTAGGCTTCGGCAACGAACTTCTTGTGCGGCTTGACCGAGCCCGGCTTGGCCAGAACCTGGCCGCGCTCGACGCCCTCGCGGTCGACACCGCGCAGCAGCGCGCCGATGTTGTCGCCGGCCTGGCCCTGGTCGAGCAGCTTGCGGAACATCTCGACGCCCGTGCAGGTCGTCTTGGTGGTCGGACGGATGCCGACGATCTCAAGTTCCTCACCGACCTTGACCACGCCGCGCTCGACGCGGCCGGTCACCACCGTGCCGCGGCCCGAGATCGAGAACACGTCCTCGATCGGCATCAGGAACGGCTTGTCCAGCGGACGTACCGGCGTCGGGATGTAGGCGTCGACCTGAGCCATCAGCTCGCGGATGGCGTCCT
>SAQE01000120.1 GCA_004020545.1 Mesorhizobium sp.
GCGCCTATGCCGACGACATGCTGCTCGGCGAAGCCAAGACTGCGCCCGACGGGCATTTCCTGATCGAGGCCAAGCGCGACATCCCGGTCGGCAACTACACCATCCATGTCGACGGCCTTGCCGACGACGGCGAGAAGGTCGTCGCCCGCGCGGCCGTGCCGTTCGAGCGTGAGCCCGGCGAGTCGATCGCGGCCGTCGCGCCGAACGAAACCAAACCCGCCGTGGCCAAGCCCGCCGCCGAGGCGCCGGCGACCACCGAAACCAAGCCTGCCGAGACAACGGCCCCGGCTGCCAAGGTCGCGGAAGCGACGCCGTCGGCCGGCGTCGCCGAAACCGTCGCACCCAAGCTCGAGCATGCCGACGGTTCCGTCATCATCCGCCGCAACGACACGCTCTGGCGCATCTCGCGCCGGGTCTATGGCCATGGCGTGCGCTACTCGACCATCTATCTTGCCAACCAGGACCAGATCCGCGATCCCGACCGCATCTGGCCCGGCCAGGTCTTCAAGGTGCCCGGCAAGTCGAAGGAAGGCGAGCCGGCCGACATGAAGGCCATGGGAGATCAGATGACGACGCCGAAGGCGGAGTAGGAACGAGGCGTTTGAGCGCGTAATCTCCCCCCCTGAGGGGGAGATGGCCGGCAGGCCAGAGGGGGTCGCCGCGCGTGAAGTGCCACCTCCCGCGTGACGAAGAGGACGTCGGCGATTTACGTGAGATGACCCCCTCTGTCGCCTTCGGCGACATCTCCCCCTCGAGGGGGGAGATTACCCGCGCTACCCATCCGGATAGCTTGCCCTCTCATCCTTCATCGTCTATCGCCGATGGGCGATGACCGAATCCCCATCCGAAACCTGCGCCCCTGATAGCCGCGCCGTCGCCGCAAGGTTTGCGGCACTCTCGCATCCGGCACGCATCGAAATCCTGAAGCACCTCTCGGCCAGCCGCTGCTGCTCGTGCCGCGAGGTGGTCGATCATCTCGATCTCGCCCAGTCGACGGTTTCGCAACATCTGAAAATCCTGGTCGAGGCCGGGCTGGTCCGCTTCGAGGCCGATCGCCAGCGCTCGCGCTACGCGGTTGATCATGCGGCGCTCGCCGGCGTCTCCGCTTCGCTTCGTGAACTCGTCAACGCCTGCTCACCCAGCCGCTGACCCTCTCACCCAAAAGGCAAAGAAAAGTGGCCGAAAAGACCGTATCCGCCGAAGCCGGCACCCTCGCGACCTTGCGCAACCTGTGGCCCTATATGTGGCCGGCCGACCGCGCCGACTTAAGGGCGCGCGTCACTTGGGCGACGCTGCTGCTGGTCGTCGCCAAGCTGACGCTGGTCGCCGGCCCCTATTTCTTCAAATGGGCGACCGATGCGCTGGCTCACGGCTCGAAGACGCCGCCGCCGCTCCCCGCCTTTATGCTCGCGCCGGTGATGTTGGTCATCGCCTATAATGTGCTGAGGCTGGTGCAGCTCGGCTTCAACCAGCTGCGCGACGCGCTCTTTGCCCGCGTCGGCCAGTATGCGGTGCGCCAGCTTGCCTTCCGCACCTTCGTCCACATGCACCAGCTGTCGTTGCGCTTCCATCTCGAGCGCCGCACCGGCGGCCTGTCGCGCATCATCGAGCGCGGCACCAAGGGCATCGAGACGATCGTGCGCTTCATCATGCTGAACACCGCGCCGACCATCCTCGAATTCGCGCTGACCGCCGGCATCTTCGCCTACACCTATGGCTGGAAATATGTGGCCGTGGTCGCTGTCACGGTCTGGATCTATGTCTGGTTCACGGTCAAGGCGAGCGACTGGCGCATCTCGATCCGCCGTGACATGAACGACAGCGACACCGACGCCAACACCAAGGCGATCGACTCGCTCCTGAATTTCGAGACGGTCAAATATTTCACCAACGAGCGCATGGAGGCCGAGCGCTTCGACCGCTCGATGGCGCGCTACGAGATCGCCGCGACGAAAACCTGGACCTCGCTCGGCTGGCTGAACTTCGGCCAGGGCTTCATCTTCGGTCTCGGCACCGTCATCGTCATGTGCATGTCGGCACTGGAAGTGCAGGCGGGCACGCAGTCGGTCGGCGATTTCGTCTTCATCAACGCCATGCTGATGCAGCTTTCGGTGCCGCTCAACTTCATCGGCTTCATTTATCGCGAAATCCGCCAGGGGTTGACCGATATCGAGCACATGTTCGACCTGCTCGACGTGCCCCAGGAGATCGTCGACAAGCCGGACGCGAAGCCGCTGAAAGTCGGCGCCGGCAAGGTCGAGTTCCGCGACGTGCATTTCTCCTACGACCCCAACCGCAAGATCCTGAAGGGGGTCTCGTTCGAAGTGCCGGCGGGCAAGACAGTGGCGATCGTCGGCCCCTCCGGCGCCGGCAAGTCGACCATCTCCAGGCTGCTGTTCCGCTTCTACGACGTGCAGCGCGGCCAGGTGCTGATCGACGGCCAGGACATCCGCGATGTGACGCAGGAGAGCCTGCGCGCCGTGCTCGGCATGGTGCCGCAGGATACGGTGCTGTTCAACGACACCATCGCCTACAACATCCGCTACGGCCGCGTCGGCGCCAGCGAGGAGGAGGTGCGCAAGGCGGCCGAGCTCGCCCAGATCGGACCATTCATCGCCAAGCTGCCTGAGGGCTACCGCTCGATGGTCGGCGAGCGCGGGCTGAAGCTGTCGGGCGGCGAGAAGCAGCGCGTCGCAATCGCCCGCACCATCCTCAAGGCGCCGCCGATCCTGATGCTCGACGAGGCGACCTCGGCGTTGGACACTCAGACCGAACAGGAGATCCAGGCAGCGCTCGACCTCGTCAGCAAGGGCCGCACCACCATCGTGATTGCCCACCGCCTGTCGACGGTGATCTCGGCCGACGAGATCATCGTGCTCAAGGACGGCCTGATCGCCGAGCGCGGCACCCATGCCGCGCTGCTCGCCAAGCACGGCCTCTACGCCTCGATGTGGGACCGCCAGCGCGAGGCGACCGAAGCCGAGGAGCGGCTGCGCATTGCGCGTGAGAGCGACGAGTTCGGCGTGATTGTGCGGCGGAGGACGTCGGAGGTAAGTTAGCGCCTCCTCCTTCTCCCACAAGGGGAGAAGGGGAAGTCGGCGCAAAAAATTCCCCTTGACCTCAACCTAGCTTGAGCTTGCAAACCGTCTCCGAGCCTCCTGCCGAGCAACCTTCCAGGAACGGAGACAAACCGAAATGAGCAATCAAAATCAACGCGATGGCAGCGTCTTCCGGGTCGACAAGTTCGTCGTCCCGGCGGAGGCGCGGGAAGAGATCCTCGGCAAGGTCCGCATGACGCATGAGTTGCTGCGCCAGCAGGAAGGCTTCGTGCAGGATTTCCTGCTCGAGCAGTTCTCCGGCCCGGGCGAGTTCAACATCGTCACCATGGTCGAATGGGAAAGCCAGGCCGCGGTCGACAGAGTGGTGCCGATCGTCAAGGCAGCGCATCAGCGCATTGCCTTCAATCCGCAAGAGACGATCGCCCGCCTCGGCGTCAAGGCCGACATCGCCAACTATCAGCGCGTGCCGGAATTGTAGGCGGGCCATCCGGCGCCAGGCGCGGTTACGGCGGCGCTCAGCACCTGGCCGGTGCGGGCGTCGCTCACCATATGCTCGAAGCCGCGCCATTCGGCGGCGGCGATGAACAGTGTCCTGCCGTCGGTACCGCCCAGCATGCAGGCAAAGCAGCCTCGGTCGGTCTCGATCCTGTCGGGCTTCGCGCCGCCTTCGCGCACCCTGATGCAGTGCCGGTTGGGCACGTCGGCATACCAGACGCAGCCTTCGGCATCGAGGCAGATACCGTCGGGATAGTCGCTACCGAGATCGGCCCAGACGCGGCGGTTGGAAAGGCTGCCATCGGCCGCGATATCGAAAGCGGTGAGCCGGTTGGCGTGGGATTCGGCAACGATGAGCGTCCGGTTGTCCGGTGTCACCGCCATGCCATTGGCGAAGGCAAGATTCTCGGCCACCTGCCGGACCGCGCCGTCCGGTGTGATCAGCACGATCGTACCCGGTCCGAAGTGCTCGCCGGGTGCAGGGGCCGGCCCGCCGCCATTGACATAGACGTTGCCGCGCCCATCGACGACGATCTCGTTCCACGGGCTCTTCGACAGGTCTCGAAGATCGGCATGGGTGGCGAGTGTCCCATCCGCTTCCTGCCTGAGCAGCAGACCTTCGCGTCCCGAAACCACCACAAGCCGCCCATCCGGCAGCCAGTCGATTGAATAGGGCAGGACAGCAGGCACGGTGAGCATCACCTCACTGTTGCCGTCTTCGTCCACGGCGATGACCTCGCCGGTACCCCAGTTGCAAAGCCAGAGCCGCCCCTCATGCCAGCGCGGGGATTCTCCGAAAGCGAGGCCTTCGGAGATGACATGGGCTTTTCTGTCGGTGGATCTCGGCAACGGCATGGCTCACTCCTTGGTTGGACTGTCCTGCCAAGGACGGGTGAGGAGGCTGCGTTCCGACAGCGGGTGCGAAAAGTCCCGCCAGCGTCAGCAATGCCTGGCATTGTGGGGAATAGCCCTCTCCCCCATTGTTGCGTTGCGGGGAGGGGGGCTTTCGGCTATTGAGGCCGGACTTGCAACAGGGACCGCCTCCAGCCCTATGACGCTTCTCGATTCGGTCAAGAATACGTTCGTTCCGATCCATCGCGAGGGCTATCCCTTCATCGCCGCCTTCGGCGCGGCGACGCTTTTCCTCGGCTATTTCTCCTCGATCCTGTTCTGGATCGGGCTCATCCTCACCGCCTGGTGCGTCTATTTCTATCGCGATCCCGAGCGCGTCACGCCGGTCGACGACCGTCTGGTGGTGAGCCCGGCCGACGGCGTGGTTTCGGCCGTCGGCCCTGCCGTGCCGCCGCGCGAGCTTGGCCTGGGCTCCGGCGAGATGACCCGCATCTCGGTGTTCATGAATGTCTTTTCCTGCCACATCAACCGCGCCCCGGTGCGCGGCAGGATCACGCGGATCGAGCACCGCCCAGGCAAGTTCCTCAACGCCGAACTCGACAAGGCAAGTTCCGAGAACGAGCGCAACGGCCTGGTCATCGACAGCCCCAACGGCACGATCGCCGCCGTGCAGATTGCCGGTCTTGTGGCGCGCCGCATCGTCTGCTGGGCCGAACCGGGCGGCTCGATCGGCATCGGCGAGCGTTTTGGGCTGATCCGCTTCGGTTCGCGCGTCGACGTCTTCCTGCCGGTGAACGCCGTGCCGCGCGTCGCCGTCGGCCAGACGGCGGTGGGCGGCGAGACGGTGCTTGCCGAATTCGGCGGCGCGGCCGTCGCTCCGCTGGTCAGGATTTCCTGAGACGTGGGCGCGCCCTTCAAGAAGTTCGAGGCTCACGCCAGCGGCGGTCCGCGCATCCGCGAGATCCCGATGCGCATGGTGCTGCCCAATCTGGTCACCGTGCTCGCCATCTGCGCGGGCCTCTCCGGCATCCGCTTCGCCTTCGAGGACCGTTTCGAGCCGGCCGTCGTCATGGTGCTGCTAGCCGCTTTCCTCGACGGCATAGACGGCCGCCTGGCGCGCATGCTGAAGGCGACCTCGAAGTTCGGCGCGCAGATGGATTCGCTGGCCGATATCGTCAATTTCGGCGTTGCGCCCGCGCTGGTGCTCTATGCCTTCCTGCTCGACCGCGCCGGTTCGCCGGGCTGGATCGCGGCGCTTCTGTTCACCATCGCCTGCGGCATGCGGCTTGCCCGCTTCAACGTGCTGGCCGACGACACCGACCAGCCTGCCTGGCAGACCGAGTATTTCGTCGGCGTCCCGGCGCCGGCGGGCGCGGTGCTTGTCATGCTGCCCTGCTATCTCTATTTCCTGCGGCTCGGCCTCGAGCCCAGCCGGCCGGCGGCCTTCATCGCCACTGGCTTCACCGTGCTTGTCGCCTTCCTCTTGGTCAGCCGGCTGCCGGTCTATTCGGGAAAGAGCGTCAAGGTGCCCGGCGACAAGGTGCTGCCGGTCATCCTGGCGGTGGTGCTCTACATCCTGCTTTTGATGGCCTATCCCTGGTACACGCTGACCGCTTCGGTCGCCG
Source organism: Mesorhizobium sp. (assembly GCA_004020545.1). Lineage (GTDB taxonomy): Bacteria > Pseudomonadota > Alphaproteobacteria > Rhizobiales > Rhizobiaceae > Mesorhizobium. The sequence goes on from SAQE01000120.1 coordinate 6,032, forward strand.
GCTATCTCATCTTCCTGCCGTTCTCGGTGCGCGCCTATTCGAAGCGGGCCATGCGCGAAGGCGAGAAGGTGCCGCCTTCGGATATCGGGTAGCAGCGCGCTCTATCTCCCCCCTTGAGGCAGGGCTATCGCATATGGATAGCGACGGCTTGCGCCCCACGAAATACCCCCACCCCTAACCC
>SAQE01000121.1 GCA_004020545.1 Mesorhizobium sp.
TCTACCCAAGTTACAACCCATCGAACCCGTCAAATCCTCTGTGCTGAGGTACTAGGAGCGTCCCCCTCCCCCTGTGGGGAGGGGTTAGGGGTGGGGGTATTCGTAGGGCGCAAGCCGTCGCTTTCCATCTCTGATCGGCAGGCCCGGCACGGTGCTCGACCATCCTGCCCTTCGATATCCAATAGCCGGCGATCTATAGGGATCGGCAGCCGTATTCAGGTGCAGACCCACTCGCGGATCTTGCACTCCTTCCCCTCGCCTCCGCATTGCGCCGTGGCCTTGTCCTCGGCTTCACGGCGCGTCGTGGCCGATGCGGCGCCCCAGAACGGGGTTGCCGCGCCGCGGCTCTTGCCGACCGACAGAGCCGCGCAGTGCTCGTAGGGAAAGCCGGCGCCGTCATCGTCGTCCCAGTGGCGATGGTTGCGGAACACCTCGACCACCCTGCAGCCCTTGCCATCCGCATTCTCACAATATTTGAGCGCGATGTCCTCCGCCTCGTCGCGCTTGTCGGCGCCCCAGAAGAAGCCGTGATGGCCGTCGCCCGGCGAATAGGCGATCGCGCCCCAGATGCCCTTTTCCTCGCCCGTCTGCGCCGGCGGCGGCGCCACCAGGTCGGCGGCACGGCCGGCGATCGTAAGTCCAACCAAGGCCGCAAGCAGCAGCGGGAATGAGAGGCGGCGATTGACCAGCATTTTCGTGCTCCAGCTTCTAGCTATTCATGAATCCATCGCGCTGCCGGCCGCTATCCGCCCATGCGCGCGACCGAGACGACGATGCAGGTGTTGCCGGTGGGGACCAGTAGGGCCTGGCCGCCATTGTTGGCCAGGTTGAAAAGCATCGTGTTCGAAAGATTGTCCGTCGCAACGCTGCCCTTCGGCAGGGTCTGCGCGACTTCCTGGCAAGACTTCTGGAAAGGCGCCACGCGCACGAAGCCGCCCTCGCAGGTCTGGCCGAGGGGCGAGGCAAAGACGACGCCGGCGGCCTGCGTCTTGTAGTCCGGCAGGTCGTAGCTCATCCCGGCGACCGCCTGCACGGCGTGGGTATCCGGCGAGGTGTTGTCCCATTGCGTCTGGACCGCATAGGTCGATCCGGCGGTCAGGGCCTGTCCGAGCGTGGCGAAGAGATTGGCGCAGGTGCGCACGCCCGCCTGGGCTATATGGGCTTGAAAGGGGTTCTTGCCCGCAGAGGCATCCGCCTGTGCCGGCTTGGTCTCCGCGGGCTTGCTCTCGGCGGGCGCTTGCGATTGCGCCGAGGCCGTGCCCGCGACAAGTGTCCCGAGCGCAGGATAGAAGCGGAACGACAAGATGACCGCTGCTGCGACCAAGACCGCGAACGCGCCAAGCAGAGCTGCGTTTCGCACCAGCCGCCCGATGGACGAACGCTTCGGCGGCAGGCTTGCCGGCGGCACAACAGGCTGGGAGCGCGTCAGGATTCTGTCCTCGATGGATTGGCGGGTCATTCGATAAGTCTTTCTATTTGATGGTCGAGAGGGCGGTCTTCAGCCCCTTGAACGGGGCATCGAGGCTGACGGTCGCTCCCGACGGCAGGGAATAGGAAACCTGGACGGTGGTCTCCTTGCCGATCTCTCCGCGAAGCACGGGACCGACGGGGACATAACCGACGCAAACCGAGGCGTCGCAGGCTTGCAGTTGAACGTCCACCGGCTGTTTGCGGCCGGCAAACTTCAGCGAAAGCTTGCTTCCCGCGCCGGTCTGGCTGGGGGTTCGCAATATCATGAAGGGCTTGCCCTTCTCGTCGGCCGCGAGCGACCAGCTGAAGACCAGCGCCTGGCTCTGGTCGATGAAGGACTGGCTGATGTTGCACACCTTCTTCCTGGCCTGCAGGTTCTCGTCGCAGATCATCGTCCAGTTCTCGAACGGACGCGTGGTCCGTTGATATTGGCCAAGCTTGACGTCCGCCGGCACCACGACTTCCGAAGGCTTTATCCGATAGCCTGGCGGGGCCGCCTCCTGCCCGGCCGCGCGCGGGCCGGACAGGAGCAGGCAAGCCATGCATAGTGCGAAGGCAGAGACCGCGTGCCTGGCCATGAACAGACTTCTTGTTCGAGCATGATCTTTTCCGAAACCGCTACACACTTTTCGGGATCATGCTCTAGTTGATGGTAAAGCTGACGCCCGCGCCGACACCCCAGTGGCCGCCCGCCGTCGTGCCGGACACATTGGCCCGGGCGCGCCCGTCTTCGCTGGTGTAGCCGGCGCCGAAGGCGACAGCCCCCTCGCCGCGCCAGTAACCGCCGCCGGCCGCCACGCTCAGCTTGCCCGGACGGTCGTCATAGCGCAGTGATGCGGCCGCCAGGCCGATCGCGGCCGCCTGGCGCGCTTCGCCGCGAGCCTCGCCCATGTCCATGTTGAGCTGGCTGAGCTTGGAGTCGGTATAGGCGTTGGCTTGCTGCAGCGTCGTGGCCGCCACCTGGTTGGTGTAGGTCTTGGAGTCCGCCAGGTTGAGCGACAGCCCGTCGGTGAGCTGCTTGACGTTGACCGCGTCGGTGTCGGCGGTGCCGGCGCCGACATTGTGGATAACGACGGGCGCGTTCACGTCACCGCCGACGAGCGTCAGCGAGTTGGACTTGGTGCCGTCCGTATTCTTGTCATACTGGACGGAGAACTCGGTCAGATTGCCGACGCTTCCCTGCACAGCTTCGACAGCCTGGTTGGTCGCGTAGAGCTGGCTGCCGTTGATGGCGTCAGTCGAAGTCTGGCTGATCCGGCCCGCGGCCACGTTGGTGACGGTGCGCTCGTTGCCGACGCTGCCGACGCTCACCGTGCTCGTCGGAGCGGTTCCAGCGAAGGTGTAGGCGACGCCGTTGATCGTGGTGCCGGTGGTGGCGACCGCCGCCGCCGTCGTCGAGCCCGCGCCGAGCGCGACGCTGCCCGGCTCGTTGGCGGTGGCGCCGGCGCCGAGGGCTACGGCCTGGGCGCCGTTGGTGGTCGCGTTGGTGCCGAGCGCGACACTGTCGGCCTGGTTGACGGTGGAGTTCTGGCCGATCGCGATGCCGCCCGGCGCCGTCTGCTGGACGATGGCGCCGTTGCCCATGCCGATGCCGTTGTCGCCGTTAACGGTGGTGCGCGGACCGATCGCCACCGAATCGGTGCCGACCGCCAGCGAGTCCGAGGCCGTCGAATTGGCGTGGAAGTACATGGTGCCCGTCACCGCGAAGGAGCTCAACGCGCCCTTCAGCTGGCGAAGCGTGACCGCGTCCTGGTCCAGCGTGCCGTCGGCCACGTTGGTGATCTGGCGATAGGATGTCGAGTTACCCACCGACACGGCGCCGAGGAGCGTCAGGTCCGTGGTGTTGTAGGGGATGAGGCCTGTGCCGGAGAGGATCGATCCCGATGCGGGTGCTACCGCGCGGTCCGAGACCGAGCCGGCGCCGAGCGCCACTCCGCCGAGGATCGTGGCCTGAGTGCCCCGGCCGAGCGCCAGCGCATCGCCGGCGGACGCGGTCGCCTGGTAGCCGAGCGCGGAAGAGCCCGCCCCTTGCGCGAACGCGTCGGTGACGGGGAGCGTGGTGTCGTTGGTGCGCACATAGCGGATGCCGTCGCCGTTGGCATCGGTGTAGGCCGTTGACGTGTCGCCGGCGAAGTTGTTGATCGTGTTGCCGAGAGTGGTGATGTCGGCGGTGTTGGTCGCGATATCGGTCGTGTTCTGCGTCACCTGCTGGTTGGTGGCGAAGAGCTGCGAGCCGTTCACCGCGTCGGTCGAGGAACCGCTCAACTGCCCGGCCGCGACGTTCTGGATCTGGCGCTCCGCGCCCAGCGAGCCGACCGAGAAGGCGCCGGCCGGCGTCGTACCCGCAAAGGTATAGGTGGTGCCTCCGATGACCGTGCTGCCGACCGCGGTCGTGGTGCCGGACACGGCGTTCAGGCCGATCGCGACGTCGCCGGCATTGTTCGCCACGGCATTCGGGCCGATCGCGACCGAATCCGCTCCCAGCGCCTGGGAATCGGCCAGCGTCGAATTGGCGTGGAAATACTTGATGCCGCCGCCGGTGTTTATGTTGGTCACGGTGCTGGCGAGACTGTCGACGGCCTGATTGGTCGCGAAGAGCTGCGAGCCGTTGACCGCATCGGTCGAGCTTCCGCTGATACGCCCTGCCGCGAGATTGGTGAGCGTGCGTTCCGCGCCGGGCGCGCCGATGCTGACCGTCGAGGTCGGAGCGGTTCCCTGGAAGGCGTAGGTGGTGCCGTTGATCACGGCGCTGGGCGTGCCGACCGCCGTGGCGGTCACCGAGCCTGAGCCGAGCGCCACATCGCCGGAGCTTGCCGTGGCGAGCGCGCCATCGCCCAGCGCGACGTTGCCGGCGAGGCCGGCGGCACCAGCGGTGGAGCCGTTGCCGAGCGCCACCGAGCCCTGCCCGATGGCCTTGTTGTTGTTGCCGATGGCGACGGCACCGTTGGCCATATTGGCGGCGGTGGCGCTCGCCGTGCCGTCGCTGTTGGCGATGTTGTTGGCGCCGCCGGTAAAGGCGCCGGTGCCGCTGGCATAGCTTGGATCGCCGATCGAGACCGCGCCGTCGCCATAGGCGGTGTTGCCGGAGCCGATGGAGACGGCCTTGCCGCCGGTCGCCACCGCATTGGTGCCCATCGCGACCGCTTCGGCGGAGTCGGCTTTGGCGCTTGTGCCGATCGCCGTGGCGTTCTGGGCGCTCGCCGTTGCGCCAAGTCCCATAGCGCTTGCGTTTGCAGCGGTCGCCGTGGCGTTGTTGCCAAGCGCCGTGGCGGACACGCCCGTGGCTTGGGCTCCCGAGCCTGCCGCCATCGAGCCTACTCCGCTCGACACAGCCTGGTTGCCCAGCGCCAATGAGAAATTCGCAGAGGCGTTGGTGCTGGAGCCAAGCGCAGTCGAGTTCAGCCCTGCCGCGCTGGCCGATTTTCCCATGGCGGTGGCACTATCCGCGCTGGCGACGCCCCCCCAGCCTGCGGCCGTGGCATAGTTGGCGCTGGCCGTGGAGCTGGTACCGAGGGCAGTGGAGTTCCCTCCAGAAGCAACGGATAAGGTACCCAATGCGTTGGCGCCGGCGCCGGTGGCGTTGGCCTGGACGCCGAGCGCCACCGAATTGATACCGCTTGAGATCGTGCCTTGGCCGAGCGCCATAGCGCCGCCGGTGCCCGTGGCTTTCGCGTTCAGGCCGAGAGCCACCGAGTATTGCGCCGACGCAACGGACGAACGTCCCATCGCAATGGCGTCGACCTGGGATGCCGTAACATCCGTGCCGATGGCGATGGTGCTCTGCGCGAGAGCGCCCGATGTCGCGACGGTGCGCGAGCCGAGGTAGACGGAGTTCAGCGCGGTCGCCTTCGCCTGGAAACCGGTGGCGACGGCATTCTGGGCGCTAGCGACGGCGTTGCTGCCTTGGGCGAGAGAATCCAATCCGGACGCAACGGTGCTTATGCCGAAAGCGCTAGAGCGCAGCCCGCTTGCAGTAGCGAAGGAGCCAGTCGCCGTGCTGAAGTCCCCCGTCGCTTGAGTTCGGGCGCCAGTCGCCGTGCTGGTTTGTCCCGTTGCGTTGGCACCATTGCCTATCGCAATCGCTTCAAAGGCCGTGAAGCCAGCCGGAGTCATCGTGCCGGCAGCTCCGCTTGCAGTGGCACCGATGCCGATGGCGATCGGAGAGCCGGCGCCGGTGGTCACGGATGCGTTGGCAGAAGTTCCGATGGCCACGGGACTGCCGCTGCCTGTCGCCTGGCTGCCCCCGCCGATCGCCACCCCGGCGCCCGCCGTCGCGGTTCCACCGCCCGCGGCGTAGTCCGCTGCGCCGGCGCTCTGCGGGAGAGCGACGACGCCAATTGCCGCCAGCGTC
>SAQE01000122.1 GCA_004020545.1 Mesorhizobium sp.
CGCAAAAATGACCCCGAAGCAAATGTGTGCGCACGCTAGCCCCTTGGGGAGAAGGAAGAGGAGCTACAATTCCAGATTCCACGTCTGGCCGACCAGATCCTTGCCGAAGGAATGGTGGCGTTCTTCTTCCACCAGCTTGAAACCCGCCGCCTGGTAGATGCGGCGGGCCGAGTCCAGTATGTCGTTGGTCCACAGCGTCAGCGTCTTGTAGCCCTTGGCGCGCGCGAAGGCGACGCACTCGTCGACAAGCCGCCGGCCGATGCCGAGGCCGCGCGCCGACGGCTCGACATAGAGGAGCCGCAGCTTCGCCACCTTGGGCGATTTGCGCACGACGAAGACCGAACCGACCACCTCGCCTTCACGCTCGGCGATCCAGCTACGCTCGCATTGCGGGACGAAATTCTTGACGAACTCGCCCAGGATCTCGGCGACCAGCGCCTCATAGGTCTCGTCCCAGCCATATTCCTGCGTGTAGAGCAGGCCCTGGCGGTGCGTGATCCAGCCGATGTCGCCGATCTGCAGCGGGCGCAGGACATAGGGCACCTTGGGTTCGGGCTTGTCGCCGAGCAGGTCCTGCACGGTGCGCATGGCTTTGACCAGCCGCTCCTGGTCGACGGGTGCCAGACGATCGAGCAGCGCCCGCACCTGGTCGTGCGAATCCTGGTTGAGCGGCGCGAAGGCCTCCCTGCCCGCCGGCGTGAGCATGATCGACGAGCGGCGCGCATCAGCTTCGGAAGCAGCGCGCTCGACCAGACCCCGCTCCTCGAATTTCTTCAGCAGCCGGCTGACATAGCCGGGGTCGAGGCCGAGGTCGCGCACGAGGTCGCTGGCAACGAGCCCATCGCGATGGGCAAGCTCGTAAAGCACCCGCGCTTCGGTCAGCGAGAACGGGCTTTTCAGCAACCCTTCGTCGAGCAGCCCGATCTGGCGGGTGTAGAAGCGGTTGAAGGCGCGTACGGCATCGATGCGTTCCTTGCCAGGGTGGTCGTGGATGGTCATGGCGGGTTCTCCTGTCGAGGAGAGGATCAAGCATTTAGTTGACTGCGTCAATAAAATGATACGGCGAGGACCACACGACTTCGTCATTCTGGGGCGGAGCAAGGAGCGAAGCGACGCGCGCAGACCCTAGAATGACGACCTCACGGTCGCCGGCGCTAGTCGCGAACGCTGAAGCGCTCCTCACCCCATCGGCAGCGCCGGCCAGAACTCGACGATGCTCCCGCCAGCAAACACCGCGATCGAGCCAAAATGCTGCAGCACGGCCTCGCTCTGCGTCGGCCGCAGGAAGGCATAGTCTCCGGGCTTCACATTCACTCCCGCCGGCAACCCCATGAATTGCTGGTTGGACGATAGCCCGATCAGGCCGTTCGGCTTCATGCCTTCGGGGAACACAGGCTCGGCCATCCACTTGCCGCCATAGAGATAGCAGCCCTTGCGCGGAAAGAAGCCGAGCGCCTGCAGTATCCAGGAAACCGGCGCCGGGCCGGGCAGCACCGGATCGAGCGCCTTCAGGATCGGCGTCGCAATGAAGGCCGCCGGCTGGAAGCCTCCGAGGCCGGACGTGTCGAAGTCGCTCGGCAGCACGAAGGCGGAGCCGATCGAGACTTCGTTGGCCACGCCTGAGCCATGCAGCAGCGCCGTCCTGGATCCGCCGATGTTGAGGATGCGGCGCTGGTCCGGATCGAGGGCGGCAACGAATTCCGCGGCTTTGGCCGATGCCTGCTTCAGTGCCTTGGCCGCACCGCCGAACAGGCCAGGGATTTCCGGCGCATGCGCCTCATAGGCCATGATGCCTTCGCAGCGCAGGCCCTTGGGTATCGTCAGCGCCTTGACCTCGGCCGGATTGGAAAAGCCGCCGCGATGCAGGCCGACGTCGACCTCGAAGGCGAAACGCAATTCGGTATCGAGCGAGGCAGCTAAAGCGCCATATTCCGCCAGCCGCTCCGGCGTGTCGATCAGCCAGCAGACGCGCGACCGCCAGCCGGCGCCGCTCGTGGAGAGTGCGGCCCTGGCAGCGCCGACCGGCATCGGCTTGCCGCAGAGCAGGTCGCCCTCCGGGAAGGCATCGAGCACGGCTTGAGTCACCGGCGGATGGAAGGTCATGAAGCGACTGGTTTCGAGCACGCGCGCGATATGCGAAAGCAGCGGCAGGCAAGGCAACGACTTGTCGACCAGCCGCACGGCAAGGCCAGGCGCCAGCCTCTGCTTCACCAGCGCGATGTTGGCGTCGAGCCGGTCGCGGTCGAGCACCAGGCAAGGCCGAAAGACATCGGCCGCCTTCAGCGCCATCGACAGCTCGGCGAAATAGGCGCTCATTGATGGATGCCGGAAGGACCGGGCTCGACGCCGAATAGGCCGGCCATATAGGGCGACACGAAGCGGTTTTCGGGATCGATGTCGCGGCGCACCGCCATCGCGTCATCCCAGCGCGGATAGAGTTTCTTGAAGTCCGCCGCCTTCAGGCTGTGCATCTTGCCCCAATGCGGCCGGCCGCCATACTTCAAGAAGATCGGCTCGGCGGCGCGCATGAAAGGCAGCGGATCGTTCGCCGCATCATGGTGGATGGCGATCGAGCAGGTCAGCCTCTTGTGGAAGGGCGAAAGCCAGAACGCGTCCGGCGCCACCGAACGCACCTCCATCGGGAAATAGACCTCCGGAAAATGCTTTTCCGTCAGCGCGATGATCTCGGCCAACGCCTTCGGACCTTCCTCATAAGGCAGATGGTACTCCATCTCGTTGAACCTGGTGCGGCGGTCGCTGACATAGACGTTGAACCAGTCCTGCACATAGTCCTCTGACGGCACCTTTTTCACTGCGCCCTTGATCAGTGCGCGGCGCAGCGACGGCAGCCAGCGCAGCACGGTGCGCAGCTTGCGCAACGTCGCCAGCCCCTCCTCGTCGTCCTCGGTCGGCCGAGCCGTCGTCGGCTGTTCGCTGAGATCGCTGGCGATGAACTGCGCGTAGCCGGAAAATGGAATATAATAGAACTCGGCCGAACGATGCCTGGCCATCATCGTCTCGAAGTCGCGCAGCATGTCGCCAATCGGCAGCACCCATTTGCGGCGGCGCAGCCGGTAGGTCGGAGCGTTGTTCATCGTCACTTCGGTGAGCACGCCGAAAGCGCCGAGCGCGACGCCGGTGGCATGGATCATGTCCTGATCCCCTGCCCGGCTATATTCACGCAGCTTGCCCTGCCCGTCGACGAATTGCACCGTCTCGAGCTGCGTGTGATAGGCGCCGAGCGTCGGGCCGGAGCCATGCGTGGCGGTGCCAAGCGCGCCGCCGATCGCCTGCTTGTTGATGTCGCCCATATTGGGCAGGCCCTGGCCGATGCCTTGCAGGATGTGCATCAGGGCGCCCAGCCGCGTGCCCGCCCTCACCCGCGCCCGATTGGCCGCAGCGTCGTGCGAGACCAGCCCCTCGATCTTCTCCAGCGAGACGATGGTGCCGTCCGACTGCACCAGCGGCGTGAAGGAATGGCCGGCGCCGGCGACGCGCAGCGGTCCGGGCGCCATGCGCACCAGCTCGGCCAGTTCGCCCGCGTCGGCGGGTGCCGCGATCAGCTTCGGCGCGGCCTTTACGAAGCCCGACCAGTTGCTCCAGGCGTTCGCCATCATCACCTCCCGCTCAGGCTGGAACACGGCGCCGCGCAACCAGCGCGAAGATGCCGAGCAACGCCACGCTGGCGAGCGCGGTCGCGGCGGCGAATTCCGGCACGGGGCGGAAGTTCTCGCCGTCGATCAGCAGCGAGGCCGCGATCGGCCCTATGGCGAGGCCGAAGAGCTGCGCGGCAGGCACCAAGAGTACCGCTGTTCGCGTCTCGTCGGCCGTGATCGCGAGCCGAATCTGGTAAGGCACGATGAAGAGCAGGATGAAGCCCATCACCAGCGCCACCGCCCAAAAGACTAAGAGCCCCGGCCCCGACGCCAGCAGCGCCGAGCTGACGGCCGCGACTGCGCCGATGACGGTGATGGCGAAGCGGTAATCGATACGCGCCTCGAACACGGTCGCGGTCATGGCGCCTACCACCTGCGCGGCGAGGCTTGCCGAAACCATCAGGCCGACGGTGCGGCCGTCGATGCCGAACTCGGCGCCGAGCGGCTCGAGAAAGGCCCAGACGGCGCCGAAGAACATGAAATAGCAGAAGATCGAAAGCAGCGCGGTGATCGCCGGCACGGTGAGCACGTTGGCAAAATGCTCCTCCTTCGGCAGATCGGCATAGTCGTCCGGCACGGTCCAGGCGACGACGAGCGATAAAAGGCAGACCACGCCAAGCGCGATGAAGCCGCCGGCCGAGCCGGCCGCGGGCACGGCATAGAGCGCAAGCAGCAGCGCCAGCGCGCATTGCGCCAATGTCTGCAGCGTGACGAAATAGCCGCCGATGCGCTCGGCCCGGCGCGAGCGGGCGATCAATTCGGTAGCGACCGCGACCAGGCCGCCCTCCGCAAGGCCAGCGAGCGTGCGCGCGCCGATCAGCGCATTGGGGCTTGCGGCATAGGCCGTCCAGAAATTGGCGAGCGCGAGCAGGACGAGGAGCACAGCGCTCTTCCAGCGCATGCTGCGCGCCGGCAAGAACATCGCCACGATCGCGGAGCCTATGGCGATCGCGATCATCTCGGCGGTGGCGACCAGCGCCAACTCGTCGCCGGTGACATGGCCTTCGCTGTAGAGCGCGCCGAGCAGCACCGGCTGCAATCCGAGGACGAGCAGGCCGACCGAACCGATCCAGAGCGCCGAAGCGAGTTGCAGGCCGGTCGGATTGCCGGCCAGCCAGTCGCTATCTTCCGATTGCACGGCATCGGCGACAGTCACGAGCGCTCTCCCTTGCAGCCCGCATGAAAAACTGACAAGTTGTCAGCATTTGACGAAACTGATACTTGATCAGTTTCTTGTCAACCACGAATTCGCAGCTCTCACCGAGAGATTTGGCGCATGACGGAAGCAAGACGAACGGCGACGGAACCTCGGCGCAGGCCCAAGCAGGAGCGCAGCCGCGAGCGCATCGACGCGATCCTCGCCACGACCATGCGGCTGATCGGCGAGAAGGGCATCGACGCGGTGACGATGAAGGAGGTCGGCGCGCTGGCCGGCGGGCCGATCGCCACCGTCTACCATTACTTCCCCAGCAAATCGGCGATCCTGGCAATGCTTTACGAGCGCTTCTCGGAAGAGAGCCGCGCGCGACTCGCCGAGATCGTCGCCAATGTGCGGCATCGCGAAGACGTGATGCCGGCGGCCGACCGGCTGCTCGACGACTATCGCGGCCGCGTCGCCGGCGATCCGGCGATCCAGGATCTGCAGAACGCGATCCAGGCCGACAAGGCGCTGCAGAATCTCGACATCGCCGAGACCAGGCGGCAGGCGGAGATGTTCTGCGAGACGGTCGCGCCGCTGATCGAGCCGGAACGACGCGAGGCTTTCGCGCGCATCGTGTTCCTCATCTTCCAGCTCGCCGGCGGCGTCGTGCGGCTGGCACTGACGCAAGACGAGGCGGAGGGCCGGCGCACGATCGAGGATTATCGCTCGATCATCCACACGCAGTTGCGGTTGTTTTTGTAGGATGGTTCGCAGCCCGCCAACGCCGGCGCTCACTCCCCTCTGGCCTGCCGGCCATCTCCCCCTCAAGGGGGGAGATCAGCAGTTTCCGCGCTCCGCTTACTCTGAGACGTCGGCGATTGGCGAAAGCTGGCGAGCCGATAATCTCCCCCCTTGCGGCGGGGCTATCGCATATGGATAGCGACGGCTTGCGCCCTACGAATACCCCCACCCCTAACCCCTCCCCACAGGGGG
>SAQE01000123.1 GCA_004020545.1 Mesorhizobium sp.
GGGCATGCACATGCGGCATTTCGATTCACCTCTCTCTTTCCCCGGACAGCCCTGCCTCGAGGGGGAGATGTCGCCGAAGGCGACAAAGGGGGTAGGCTCACATAGATCGCCAACGTCGTCCCTCACTGCGGAAGGCGTCGGCGCTTCACGCGCGGCGCCCCCTCTGACCCCTTCGCGGCCATCTCCCCCTCAACGAGGGAGATTCGCGGCGCTGTCTTTCTTTGGCCTGATCTTGTCTTCAAATGCGCATTGTCTTCTGAATGAGACCGAAGGTGGGAGGTTAAATCATGCGGCTGGTCTGGACACTTCTCTTCGCCCTTGCGAGCAATGCCGCCCTCGCCGCCTCGCCGGAGGACGACTATATCGCGGCGCGCGACAAGGCGATTTCCGACATCGCGGCGCAGGAAAGCTCGAATGCCGCCGTGGAAGCGCTCGATGCCGCCAACGAGAAGGCGCGTGCCGAGCTCGAAAAGCGCCTGTCCGCCCTGCTCGGCCCGCTCTTGGTCAAGGATTTTCCAGCGACCGGCACGATCAATCTCGAAAGCCTCAGCGCTTCCGATATCGGCTTCGGCATGCTCGACGGGCTGCGATACGCCAAGAGCGACGAGGGCCCAAGCATCGTGGCGACGACGCAGGGGCTCGCCGAACGCTGGCTGCAGTCCAAGGCCGACGAGGACGATGAAAGCCTCAAGCTGCCAACCAACCTCGGCGAGGCGCTGAAGCTCGATGGCTTCTACGCCCAGGCCATCGGCAGCGACGCCGCTTTCGTCAAGACGCTCGACTTTGCGCTGAAGAAGCCGGAAGGCGCCGACATCGCCGTCGCGCGGCTTGGCGGCTGGACGCAGGATGTCGGGCCGATCTACGACCAGCAGGTCGTCGTCGCGGTCGTCAAGGGCGATCGCGTCCTGGTCGCCGAGGCGCCGGCGGCCCCTGCCGTTCCAAAGATTGCGGCCTGCGAGGCCTTGTGGACCGCGGCAGATGCCACCGCGCAGAAATTCCAGCAGGCCTATCAGGGTTCGGACCTCAAGGACCAACAGGCCTATGATTCCGCCAACGCCGCCTGGGAAAAAGGCGACGGCGACTATCGTGCCTGCATGGGCGAGCGCCTGCCGGGCGACCCGGCCTTCCCGGCGCTGCTTGCCCAGGCGCAGGAGCTTGCCGACCATATGGCCGGCAAATAGCTCTAACTATTTGTTCTTACGCAATACCGGAAACCGTTACGCACTTTTCCTGGAATTGCTCTGATCTCAGCCCGCGTTGAGACGCAGGTTGCGCCGAGGCGTGCGCCGGGCGGTGGGACGCGCCACTTCCGCGATGATGCCGTTCGTGGGAGGCGCAACGTCGCTGCGCGACCTCGCATCCGTCACCCTGTGCAGCCGCTCGTAGGGCAATAGCTCCTTGATGCGGGCGTTCAGCGTCACGATCTCGGCGCGCAGGTCCTCGCATTCCTGCTTCTGGATATCGAGTTGGATCTGGTCGGACGCCTGCTGCAAGGTGAGCTGCGAGAGATTGGTGCTGGCGACCGACAGGCTCTTCTTGTCGATTTCGCTCTCGTTCCTGAGAACGGCCAGCCTTTCTTCCGCGATCTGCCGTTCGGTCACGGCGTCGTTCAACTGAACCTTGAGCCTGGTCATCTCGGTCGAGGCTTCGCTCTGGTCGTTCGAGGCCTGCTCGAGGCGGGTTTGCAATTCCTGGATCTCCGAACGCAATCCGCGGTTCTCGGCATGGCTCCGCGCGAGCTCGGCCGCGCCATCGCCTTCGGCAATGCGGGCGGCCTCGGTTACCTCGGCAAGCTTGGCCTGCGTCGTCTCCAGCGACTTCTGCAGCCGGGCCTCTTCCTTCTCGTGCCTGCCGAGTTGGGCCATCAGGTCGGCGACGCGCGCCGTTTCGTTGGCGTGGGTTGCCGCGAACTCGTCGAACTTGTGCCGGGCCTCCGCTTCGCGCTTTTGCGCCTGCTCCAGCTCGACGGAAAGGCCGACCTGCTTTTCGCGCAACAGCTTGTTCTCGCTGGCGCGCCTGTCGGCCTCGACGGTCTTGGCGGCCAGCGACTTGACGATCTCGCCGAACTCCGCCTCGCGCCTGGCGCTCTCATTGCCCATCTCGACCAGCTCGAGCCGCACCGCCGCAAGCGCCTCGCGCAGCGACTCCCGGTCCTGGACAAGGCTTGCCTCGCGCTGTTGCCAGGCCTCGGCCGCGCCGTCGCGTTCGCGCTGCTTCCTGGCGGCGTCGAGCAATTTCTCCGACATTGTCTTGTGTTCGGCGCCCAAAGCGGCGTTCGCCAGCTCCAGCTCATTGGCGCGGAGCGCATCGCGATGCAGGACATTCAGGATCTCGCGCGTCATCTGGTGCGCGGTGGCGATCTCGGCCAGCCTCGCCTCGATTTCCTCGAGATGGCCATGTCCGTCGCGGAAAAGCCCGGCGACGGCTTCCAGGGCGGCCAGCCGCGTCTGGGTGTGCGGCGTCAGCCGCGTTGCCGCCGGCTCGGGCTGGCCTTCGGGCGGCGGATCCCCATCGCTTGCCGCCAACTCCTCCTCGGCGACCGTATCGTCCTCCAAGGACGTCTGTTCGTCAGACGCGAGACATTCCTCGAAGGCCTCGGCCAGATCCGACTGGAGCTCTTGAAATTCCTTGTCTACGTTTTCGGCACGCTTGATCAGGGATTTGAAATTCATAACGCTACACCTCTTACGCTCACTCCCGCCGAATACTTAATGAATTGCTAATCTATCCCTTTACAATCCGTACGGGAAGCCTCCGCGAGACAAACAAAAATTAAGGTTATCGTGGGTTTCCAGACGCTTGCGCGATGTTCCGCCAGCGTCACTTTTTTCAAGCCCGATAAGTGCCTCTTCGGCCTCGCGGGCACCCCGTCAAACAACAGAGCCGGACAAACGAAAAACACATCACGACTGATGGACGATCAGTGGGACAATGTCCCCTTCCGGGCGCGGACTAAATTCCGCTGAAGGCGAGCAGTCTTCCCCTACCCCCGCAGCCCCGGCGCTTCCTGGCCGGTCCTCGCCACATATTCCGTATAGCCGCCGCCATAGGTGTGGATGCCGTCGGGCGTGAGTTCCAGCACGCGGTTCGACAGCGCCGCCAGGAAGTGGCGGTCGTGCGAGACGAAGAGCATCGTGCCTTCGTACTGCGAGAGCGCCTCGATCAGCATCTGCTTGGTCGCCATGTCGAGGTGGTTGGTCGGCTCGTCGAGCACCAGAAGGTTGGGCGGATCGAACAGCATCAGCGCCATCACAAGGCGGGCTTTCTCGCCGCCGGAGAGCACGCGGCACTTCTTCTCGATCTCGTCGCCGGAAAAGCCGAAACAGCCGGCCAGAGCCCTGAGCGGCGCCTGGCCGGCCTGCGGGAAATTGTCTTCCAGCGTCTGGAAGACGGTGCGCTCGCCGTCAAGCAGTTCCATGGCGTGCTGGGCGAAATAGCCCATCTTGACGCTGGGGCCGCGCGCCACGGTGCCCTGGTCCGGCTCGGAAGCGCCGGCGACCAGCTTGAGCAGCGTCGACTTGCCGGCGCCGTTGACGCCCATCACGCACCAGCGCTCGCGCCGGCGCACCTGGAAGTCGAGGCCGGCATAGATGGTGCGGCTGCCATAGCTCTTATGGATGTTCTTCAACGTCGCCACGTCCTCGCCGCAGCGCGGCGCCGGCTGGAACTCGAAGGCCACCGTCTGGCGCCGCTTCGGCGGCTCGACGCGGTCGATCTTGTCGAGCTTCTTCACCCGGCTCTGCACCTGCGCCGCATGCGAGGCGCGCGCCTTGAAGCGCTCGATGAAGGCGATCTCCTTGGCAAGCATCGCCTGCTGGCGCTCGAACTGCGCCTGCAACTGCTTGTCGGCCAGCGCCCGCTGCTCCTGGTAGAATTCGTAGTTGCCGGAATAGGAGGTGAGCGCGCCGGCGTCGATCTCGATCACCTTGGAGACGATGCGGTTCATGAACTCGCGGTCGTGCGAGGTCATCAGCAGCGCGCCGTCATAATCTTTCAGGAATTTTTCCAGCCAGATCAGGCTTTCGAGGTCGAGGTGGTTGCTCGGCTCGTCGAGCAGCATGACGTCGGGCCGCATCAAAAGGATGCGGGCGAGCGCGACGCGCATCTTCCAGCCGCCGGAGAGTTTTGCGACGTCGCCGTCCATCATCTCTTGGGAGAAGCCGAGGCCGTCGAGCACCTCGCGCGCGCGGCCGTCCAGCGCATAGCCGTCGAGCTCCTCGAAGCGGTGCTGCAATTCGCCGTAACGCTCGATGATTTCGTCCATTTCGTCGGCGCGGTCGGGATCGCCCATAGCGTGCTCGAGCTCGCGCATCTCGGCGGCAACGGCGCTGACCGGCCCGGCGCCCTCCATCACCTCGGCGACGGCGCTCAATCCCCCCATGTCGCCGACATCCTGGCTGAAATAGCCGATGGTGACGCCGCGATCGACAGAGACTTGGCCTTCGTCCGGCTGCTCCTCACCGATGATCATGCGGAACAGCGTCGTCTTGCCGGCGCCGTTCGGACCGACGAGGCCGATCTTCTCGCCCTTCTGCAAGGCGGCCGAGGCTTCGATGAAGACGATCTGACGGCCGTTCTGCTTGCCGATGCTTTCGAGACGGATCATGATTTTTAGGGAGTAAGTCAGTAGGGGAGTAGGGCAATAGGGGAATGAGAAGGATAAGGAAACCCCTTATCGCCGCGTTACCGCAAATCCTACTGCCTTATTGCCCTACTCCCCTACTGCCTCACTTCGCATCGTGGAAGATAATCCCCACCGTATGCCGCCGCCCCGAGCGCAGGCGGCTGACCCCGTGGCGAAGGTTGACGCGATAGTAGCCTTTGGTGCCCTGCACCGGACGGTTGTGCACGGCGAAGATCACGGCGTCGCCGCGTTTCAGCGGCACCACCTCGGCGCGGCTCTGCATGCGCGGGCGCTGCTCGGTCAGCACGAACTCGCCGCCCGTGAAGTCCTCGCCAGGCTCGGACAGCAGGATCGCCACCTGCAGCGGGAAGGCAAGCGCGCCGTAAAGGTCCTGGTGCAGGCAGTTGAAGTCGCCGGGGCCGTATTGCAGGAGCAGCGGCGTCGGTTTGGTCTGACCCTCGTCATGGCAGCGCTTCAGGAAGGCGGCGTGGTCGGCGGGGTAGCGAAGCGCGGCGCCCATCTTCTCGTTCCAGTCGTTGGCGACGCCGGCAAGCCGCGGATAGAGCGCGGTGCGCAGGCCTTCGATCAGGTCTGGCAAGGGATAGCGGAAATAACGGTATTCGCCCTTGCCGAAGCCATGGCGGGCCATCACCACATGGCTGCGGAAATGCTCCTCATGCGGATAGAGCGCGGCGATTTCGGCACATTCATCGAGCGAGAGGAGGCCCGGCATGACGGCGCAGCCGTGGGCGTTGAGCTCGGCGACAAGGGCGCGCCAGTTCTGCGCCGCGACGCGCGATTCGGCGGAACGGCTGGCGCGTTTGGTGTCGAGGGAGTGGATGGTCATGGTCGCCTCCTTTGATGCGATCAAAGTGGGGCGGAGGCGACGCTGCGGCCACCCGATTCGTGCGGAGATGGGCGCGGGTTCCCCCTTCTCCCCTTGTGAGGCCTTTGCACGGAACCGGGTTGGTGATTCCGTGGGTAAAGG
>SAQE01000124.1 GCA_004020545.1 Mesorhizobium sp.
TCTCCAAACCAGATGAGCTTCACCTATGCATGACTTTCCCCGGACAGCCCTGCCCCACAAGGGGGGAGATTGGACATCATGCCGGCTTTCGCCAATCTCCCACGTTGCAGAATGAGTAGGGCACTCAAGCTGCCAATCTCCCCCCAAGTGGGGAGATGGCCGGCAGGCCAGAGGGGGGCGCGAAGGATCGCCAACCTGCGGAATTGACTTCCGTAAGAATGGGAAACCTCAGCCCCTCTGCTGCTGGATCAGCCCATAGAGGTTGGTGCAGCGCGCACCCGAGCGGCAATAGGCAAACACCGGGCCTTCGAGCTCATCGAGCGCCTCTGCCTGGTCCTCGACATTGTTCATGGTGATCTGGCCGCTGATCACCGGAATGTAGCGGAAGGCAAGCCCGGCGGCTTGCGCCGCAGCCTTGACACTTTCGGCCGAGGGCTGGCCCGGTTGCTCGTTATCCGGCCGGTTGCAGATCACGCTTCTGAAGCCGGCGTCCTTGATGGCGGCGATGTCTTCGGGCTGGATCTGGCCGGAGACTGAATAGTTGTCGCTGATCTGGCGGTATTCCATGATGTGGTCCTCGCAATCTTAAGCGCCTGTTGGCTTGGGCGCAGTTTCTGCCACTCCCCGGGCTGGCCGGCAACCGCTGCCTTGGCGAAAATCCTATGTTACCGCCGGGCGGGCAAGCCGGGTCCTGGCCAAGCGCGCTACCGCGATGCCCGCTATCATCGCGACGACGAAGATCAGCGTCTCCGCGCGGCCAAGGCCGAGCGCCGGGATGGCGCCGCCTGGGCAAAAGCCCGCAATGCCCCAGCCGATGCCGAACAGCGCAGCGCCGGAGACGAGTTGGCCGTCGATGTCTTTCTTGCTCGGCAAGGCGAAAGCCGATTCGAACACCGGCCTTTTGCGTCGGGCGAATATCAGGCGGTAACCAACGAAGGCAACGGCCAGGCCGCCGCCCATCACGAAGACCAGGCTGGGGTCCCAGGTTCCGGCGATGTCGAAGAAATTCAGCACCTTCGCCGGATTGATCATGCCGGAAACAGCGATGCCCAAACCAAAAAGTCCGCCGATCACGAAGGCCGAGACGAGCTTGCCCATGGTTCAGCCTCCAATCACATGACGGATGACAAAAACGGTGACGAAGGCGGTGGCCATGAAGGCCGCCACGGCGACGAACGAGCGCGGTGACAATCGCGCGATGCCGCAAATGCCGTGCCCGCTCGGGCACCCGCCGCCGAAATGCACGCCGACACCGACGAGAAAGCCGCCGACGACAAGGGCCAGCGTCGGTACCGGCACATTGAATTCGATATCCTTGCCGGCGAGCCGGATCAGCAACGGGGCGCCGATTGCGCCGGCGAGAAAGGCAGCGCGCCACTTCCAGTCGGCGGACACTGGCGGGATAACGCCGGTCAGTATCCTTGTCATTCCCGCAATATGGCCATGCAACGCCATCAGCAGCACGGCCGACAGGCCGATGAGGGCTCCGCCAAGCAGGGACTGGAAAGGCGTGAAGACGGTCATGGAAAGGTCAATCCGCGTCGATCAGGAGATCATCATTCAGCAGATAGACTTTTTCGCATGGGAATCCAGCCGGAAATGGTCCGGCTGGAAAAGGCGGCGTTGGCCGTTTCGCCGCGCAAGCCCGACGAACTCGGCTCAGCTTCCCTGGATCGCGCCTTTTATCTGCGTGATGTTGTTGTGCATCATGTCGATATAGGTCGAGGCTGGCCCATCCGACCCCGAAAGCGCGTCCGAATAGAGCGTGCCGCCGACCTTGATGCCGGTCTCGCCGGCGATCTGCTCGACCAGCCGCGGATTGGTGATGTTCTCGATGAAGATCGCCGCTGCCTTGTCTTGCTTCACCTGCTCGACCAGCTTGGCGACATCGGCGGCCGAAGGCTCGGAGTCGGTCGAGATGCCTTGCGGCGCCAGGAACGTCAGCCCGTATTCGTGCTCGAAATAGCCGAAGGCGTCATGCGAGGTGATGACCACGCGCTTCTCCGGCGGGATCGACTGGATCGCCGCCTTCACCTCGCCCTCCAGCGCATCGAGCTTCATGGTGTAGGCGGCGGCGTTGGCCTTGTAGCCGTCGCAGCCCGCGCTGTCGGCCGCACAGAAGGCGTCGGCGATGTTCTTCACATAGATCTTGGCATTGGCGATCGACTGGAAGGCATGCGGATCGGTGACTGTTTTGCCTGCGCCTTCAGTGGCGTCCGCATCGGCGAATTCCGGCTTGAAGTCGATCGGCGTCACGCCCTTGGTCAAGGTGACGATCGCGGCCTTGGTGGCGCTGGCGTCGACCAGGCGCTGCAGAAAACCTTCGAAATGCAGGCCGTTGACCAGCACGACATCGGCCTTCGCCATCGCCACCGCATCGGCAGGGCTCGGCTCATAGACGTGCGCGTCGCCATCCGGGCCGACGATGGTGGTGATGTCGACGCGGTCGCCGCCGACATTCTTGGCGAAATCGGCAATGACCGTGAAGCTCGCCACCACCTTGAGCGGCGCCGCGAAGGCCGACGAGGTTGCGAAGACGCTTAATGTTATAACGCTCATCGCCAGGGCGGCACGGAAGGATTTCAGCATTGCGAAGGTCTCCTTGCTTGGGGATCTAGGTCAGGCGGTCCGGTGGCGGTGGTGCACGATGCGGGCGCGCAGCGCGCCGCGCGAGCCGAACACGATCGAGAAGAAATAGACGACGCCGGCCGAAAGGATGATCGCCGGGCCGGACGGCAGCGACGCGTGGTAGGACAGAAGCAGCCCGGCGACGCAGGAGGCAAAGCCGATCAGCACGGCCAGCACGCACATCGGCTCGACGCGCACCGTCCAGAAGCGAGCGGAAGCCGCCGGCAACATCATCAGCCCTACCGACAGCAGCGTGCCGAGCGCCTGGAAGCCGCCGACGAGGTTGAGGACGACGAGGCCGAGGAAGATGAAATGCACCGGGCTGCCCATGCGGCTCACCGAGCGCAGGAACAGCGGATCGAGGCATTCGGCAACCAGCGCACGCCAGAAAATGGCGAGGCTGACGAGAGTCACCACCACGATGCCGCCGATCAGGATGAGCGCCTCATTGTTGAGCGCTAGCACGGTGCCGAACAGCACATGCATCAGGTCGACGCTGGAGCCGCGGATAGACACCATCAGCACACCAACGGCGAGCGAGATGAGATAGAAGGCCGCCATCGAGGCGTCCTCGCGCTGGATGGTGAAGCGCGAGACCGCACCCGCGCCGAGCGCGACGACGATGCCGGCGATCAGCCCGCCGACAGTCATCGGCAGGATCTCGAGGCCATAGAGCAGGAAGCCGGCCGCGGCGCCGGGCAGGATGGCATGCGCCATCGCGTCGCCCGACAGGCTCATGCGCCGCAGCATCAGGAAGACGCCGACCGGGCAGGCGCCGAGCGACAGCATCAGCGAGCCGAACAGCGCCCGCTGCATGAAGGCGAAATCGGCGAAAGGCGCGATGAAAAGGCCGTAGAGGAATTCCATCACGCCGCCCTCGGTCCGGAGCCGTGGCTGTGGTCGTGATGATGATCATGCGTATGGTCGTGATCATGATGGTCGTGATCATGACCATGGTCACGGCTGTGGTCGGGTTCGCACCACGGCGCATTCTCTTCCCAGGCCTCGTGGAAGCGGCGTGCCTTGAGCAGGTTTTCCGGCCGCAGCGTCTCCCGCGTCTCGCCCCATGCGACGGGCTGGCGGGCAAGCAGCAGCGTTTCGGGGAAATTCTGCCGCACCAGATCGAGGTCGTGCACAACGACCATGATCGTGCGCTCCTCGCCATGCCAGCGTTTGATGAGCTGGATGAGGTCCCCCATCGTCTTGGCGTCCACCGCGTTGAACGGCTCGTCGAGCAGGATGAGGTCGGCGTCCTGCAACAGCACCCGGGCAAACAGCGTGCGCTGCAGCTGGCCGCCGGAGAGCGTATCGATCGGGCGCGTCTCGAACTCGCCGAGGCCGACGGCCATCAGCGCCTTGCTGACGGATTCGCGGTCCTCCTTGGTGTATCGCCCAAGCATGCCACGCTTCGGCCACAGGCCGAGCGAAACCAGATCGACGACCCGCGCCGGGAAACTGCGATCGAGCTCCGACTGTTGCGGAAGATAGGCGGTGCGCACGCCCGGCATACGCACCACCGAGCCTTCCATCGGCTTCAGCACGCCGACAATGCCCTTCATCAGCGTCGACTTGCCCGAGCCGTTGGCGCCGACCACAGCGGTCAGCGAGCCTTTTCTGACGGTGCCGTTGAGGTGATGAATGGCCGGATGGCTGTTGTAGCCGAGCGTCAGGTCGCGGAAGGTCAGGCAGGCATTGGTCATCATCAGACGTTCCGGGCAGTCCGCTAAAACGAGTGCATCGTCGATATGTGATGTTATTACATTAGTCAACACACCGCCCGGGCGGAATTGTGTCCCGGCCGGTCAATTCGGCGTGTATGCGAACGGGCCGAAACCGGACAATTGGCTCAATTGGTTTCGCGTCCGGTGGCCTTGCCCGGAGCCGGCACGGACTCTAAAGAAGCGCGACCCTAGAAAAGAAGGAACCTCCCATGAGCATTCGTCGCATTGATGTCGGCCCGCGCATGAGCCAGATCGTCATCCACGGCAACACCGTCTATCTGGCCGGTCAGGTCGGCGCGCCCGGCGGCAACGTCGCCTCGCAGACCCGCGACATCCTGAAGACCATCGACGAATTGCTGGCCAAGGCCGGCACCGACAAGACCAAGATCGTGCAGGCGATCATCTGGCTGGCCGACATGGGCACCTTCGCCGAGATGAATTCGGAGTGGGACAAGTGGGTGCCGCAGGGCCACACGCCCGCCCGCGCCACCGGCGAAGCCAAGCTCGCCGGCCCGGAATATCTGGTCGAGATCATTATTACGGCAGCGATCTAGCGCGGCGTTCCCTTCTCCCCTTCTTGTGGGAGAAGGTGGCCGCGCAGCGGCCGGATGAGGAGTGTTGGAAGGATCGCGGCATTGAAGAAGTGGGCGCTTCCAGTCCTACAATTTTCCGGCGCCTCATTTCTTCCAGCACCCCTCATCCGTCTCGGCGCTGCGCGCCGATCCACCTTC
>SAQE01000125.1 GCA_004020545.1 Mesorhizobium sp.
TTGTCATGAAGAACCCGGATCCGCGGCTCGGCACGGGGAAGCGGTGGCTGCAGGTTTACCATCAGACAGCAGTCCCTCACGTGGGAAGTGGCGCGCAATTCGGTTCAGTGGGGCCTTTGCAAATTAGGGCGCCAACATATTTCTGCTTCGGACTTTGGCAGCATGAGTCCGCCTGAAGCCCATGCCGAAGACCGGCAGTCGCCTGGTCACCGCTGCAATAACGCCCGTTGCCGAAGGCAGCCCTTCGCATACGGACATTGTGCGGCAGGCGCGCCCCCCGAAGGGCGTCCTGCCTGATTCGGTTGAAATCCCCATCATCGTCCCCCTCACGCCCGGTCGGCCGCGGCGGCGAAGGCGGCCGCCACGCCTGAAAGCCATTCGAGCGGCACCGAATCGAGCAGCGGCCCAACATCGGCAAGGACGGTCCGGTGATAGTCGGCTAGCCAGCCGCGCTCGCGGGCGTCGAGGCGTGACCAATCGATGAGCTTTGGATCGATCGGCAGCCGCGAGATGGTGTCGAAGCCGGCAAAGCCCGCCTGCGGCGCGGCCACGACGACCATGTGGCTTTCGATGCGCACGCCGAAATCGTCGGCGGCGTAGTAGCCGGGCTCGTTGGTAATGAGCATGCCTAGTTCGATGGGTGTCGTCGAGTCCACCCCTGCTTTCGGAGCGATGTAGGGCCCCTCATGGATGTTGAGGAAGGCGCCGACGCCGTGCCCGGTGGTCGTAATCCATGCCCTCCTGCCATAGCGCCCGGCGGGCGATGCAGTCGAGCCGCAGTCCCTGGATGCCCGCCGGAAAGCGCGCTGTCGCCAGCGCCACATAGCCTTTGAGCACAAGCGTATGGGCGAGCATGTGTTTGGGCTCCGGCCGTCCGAGCACCTGCGTGAGCGTGTTGTCGGTAGAGGCGCCGGGATATTGCCCGCCCGAATCCATCCAGTATATCGGATGGTCATTGAGCCGCCGGCATCCCTCGCGCCGGGGCACGTAGTGCGGCTGCGCCCCGCTCGGCCCGGACGCCGACATCAGGGGCATGGACGGTCCTTTGTATTGCGGGTGCTCGCGGCGCAGCGCCTCAAGCTGCTCAGCCGCTTCAAATTCAGTGACACTCTGCGCCGGCACCGTCTGCGCCAACCATGCCATGAAGCGCACCACGGCGGCTGCGTCGATGATATGCGCGCGCCGTGCCGCCTTGATTTCGGCGGCGTGCTTGCGCCAGCGGCTAAGCGCGACGGTATCGTCGCCCCGGAGGCTGCCATTGGCCTCGATCATGGCGGCGAGCGCAGCCGGCGTGCGGCGCAGGTCGGCACCGACGGGGCCGCGCCGGGCGGTCGCCGTGAGCACCTTGCCGATCTTGTCGGGCGGCGTGATCGCTATCCCATCCTTTTCGCGGGCAAGCAGCGCCGGCGCAAGCTGACGCCGGTCCACGAACCAGGTCACCTTGCCCTCGCGCTCCACCAGCGCCCGGCTGCGGCAGGCGGGCACGATATGCCAGTCGCCCACCTCGGTCTGCAGCGTCTCGTCAGCGGCGCGCACGTTGAGGAGCCATGAGACGTCCTCCGGGTCGGCGACGAGCAGGGCCTCCAGTCCCTGTCCGCGCAGGTGCTCGGCAAGGTCGCGCATTTTTGTGCATGGGAGGCGCCGGCAAGCGAGAGAGGATGATCGATAGCCATTGGCGAAAAGGTCGACCGCATATCCTTGCTCCACAGCCGGTCGATAGGGCTCTCGGGAAGAGCCTCCAGGACGAATCCGAGTTCGTCCGCCAGTGACTGGCCATTCGGCCCGGTCGGCGGCCGAGTGCAGCCACGGATCAAGGCCGATGCGAGCGTTTTTCGGAAGCGCTTCGCCGAGCCAGGCGCGGCGGGCGGCAAGCGTCCCGGGCTCAATCGACAACGGCGCGCCGCGGGTGTCGGCAAGGCCCTGTTGAGCATAGCGCCCGTCAAGGAACAGCGCCGCCGCCTCACGCAGAACGACCGCCTCGCCCGTCGATCCGCGGAACCCCGTGGCCCAGCGCAGCCGCCGCTCAGCCGGGCGCGCGAATTCGCTCAGGAAGCCGTCGGTGGACAGGATGACGAGCCCGGCGAGCGCGCTGCCCGCAAGCCAGTCCTGGATGTAGCGAACGTGGTTCACACCGCCCTCCCCGGGGCGGGCTGCGAGCGCGTTACCCGGGTCGTCCTCGGTGACGGCGACCTCGGTGTCAGGGCTCATTTTATGTTCTCCT
Organism: Mesorhizobium sp.; assembly: GCA_004020545.1. Taxonomy (GTDB): domain Bacteria; phylum Pseudomonadota; class Alphaproteobacteria; order Rhizobiales; family Rhizobiaceae; genus Mesorhizobium. The sequence goes on from SAQE01000125.1 coordinate 2,222, forward strand.
CCATTGTTCCCGCCAGCGGACGGACTTCCTTTCGTTCGCCCTCAATCGATCGGCACAGTCTCAAATCGCTACCACCGCCTCGACGAGGTTTACCCAATAGCCATTGCCAAGGCAGGGCTTCATCGTTGAAGTCATACACGGGTGTGCAAGAAAGCAGTCGGGCCGTTACTAGCACAAATTGTAGCGCCCGGCCGCGCCTCGAAAGTCTCTACCCGTGCATCCGGTTGGCACATTTTGTGTAGCCCCTTGGCACATCCAGAAGGAAGCGAGCTTCTCGCTAACCTTACGCGCAGCTCTGAGAAACCAGACGGCCGTTCTCAGCCGCCCAATCGTAGTGAGCGATTCGTGTTGACGCGATTTGCAAAAAAGTCAGGCGAGATGAAGCGTGGACGGTATGCTGCTCAGCACTTCCCCGCCACGCTCGGTCACCAAGACTTGGGCGCCGGCCCCAATTAAGTAGCCGTTTTCGCTGCGCAATATATTTGGCATGTGCAATGTCATGCCTGGCTGAAGGACATCTTCCACGCCTGGCTCCAAGCTCAGATTCCCGCGTTCAGTCCAATGAATCCCGGTTAGATATCCTGTTCGTTGGCGAAAAACATCCTTGCGTCCAGAACGCTTCAGAACTTCTCGGCCCGCAGCGTCCACCGCGGCCGCGGTGGTACCCGGTCTGATAGCGGCAACGAGGGTCTCGATGACCTCCTCGGCCAAGGCGTGCAGGGACTCTGTCTCCGGATGTCGGCCAAGCACGGCGCACCGGACCATACCAGCGGCGTACCCGTGTTTGGATGCTCCTATTTCTAGAAAGGCAGGCTCGTTATTGCCGATCGCGTGGTGGGTTGCGGGACCATGCGGCAACTTCGTGCGCTCCCCGAACAGAATCGTTGCGGGAGATAGTCCAATTTCACCGCCAATGTTGCTGACGTCTGCTTGGACCGCCGCCGCCATCTTTTCCACCATTTCCAGTTCGGTAACACCCGGCCTTAGGGAACTCTGGAAAGTCCGTACAGCCAAGTCGGTCATGCGCATCGCATTGCGCATGCACTCGAGTTCTATCTCGCTCTTTACCGCCGCGACTGAAGCAACCAGCCGACTCGCATCGGAGACCTTTAAATCGGGAAGCTGCGCTTGAATCGCACTAACATCCGCCGGTGCGAGGTTCCAACAGCCAAGCTCAAAACCGACCCGCTTGCTTTGCAGCCCAAGCCGGCGAAGGACGTCGGCGCAAACCGTCTCAAAATCGGGCTGTTGCGTGTAAGTAACGATCTCGTCAATGCAGCAATACGCACGAACCGCGTGCTCGTCGTATTCTCGAACGACGAATATTGGCGGCCGACCTGGCACCAGAATCAAAGGAAACGGCGCGAAATATCCGCCGCTTCCATCATATCCGCTGAGATACCGAAGATGGCCATGGGCAGTCACCACAAGGGCGTCCAACTTAGTGCTCGCCACCGCCTCGAGCACGCGCAGCTGTCGCCGCTCGTACTCTGATCTCCGGAAAGGGACACCAGTCAGAGGAATCGCTTGGGATATTGTCGCCATATCTCACCTCAATAGTTTGTTATGTTTATGAGTTCGGCTGCGCAATAGTACGCGTCAATGAAGTTCGAAGCTGTCGCGTACGTTTCCGAACTTTTGTTCGAGACAATCAACCGTCCTGGCTGGTTTGCGTCAAATGCAGTTTTTATATCGTCCTCATCTGGAGGCGAGATGCAGCTAAGGCCGGGCAACGACAATAGGCCCCGCTGACCGAGTCGACTCGCAGGGAGGTGCCACCAACGGGCGCTCCCGCTCTGGCGTGCAGAAGTCATTTATTCATCCCAACATCGCGGTCAGATATCGTTGCAACTGCCGTTCTCATGGCCGACCGGGCTCGCGGTTTTGATCACTTGAGAGCCTGTCTCCCCAAGGCCGCAGGGGAGCGCGGCCTGAGGTTCTGCATAATCAACGGCGACAACATGGTCCGTTCGGACCACGTTGTCAGGCTTGCGACACCTTCGCTCAGCGGCTCGATCGTCGGAGCTGGTCGAGCGCCCAAGCCATGCGA
>SAQE01000126.1 GCA_004020545.1 Mesorhizobium sp.
TGCTGACGCGCTCGGGGCTCGTCGCCGGCCTCCAGCAGCGCGGCGGTCAAGCTCCTGTGATCGAGGCAATGGTCGCAAATATCCCGGTGGTGCGAGACTATGAGAAGCTCATCAAGGCGCTCGAACCCCTGAAGAGGGGAGTTGCACCTGCCGTCGGCGTGGTGGATGCCAAGGGCCGTTTGGTCGGCTATGTCATCATCGAAAACATAGGCGAGCTCATGCTGCTGCGCAGCGCCGTCGCAAGCTGACAGGTCTCGGTCGGGCCGCGGGCCATGGATATACGGCTAGCGCGTGAAATGCACTTGCGCTGGCTTTCATGGAGGTGGCTCGACGGAAGATCCTGTACCACCGCTCTGTGTCGTCGACACCTTCTCTCGCTTCTGCCGGTGGTCGATCCGCGGTTCAGCTACCGCGGCGAGGACGTGGTTGCGACACTGGAACGAGCATGCCGGAAGCTCGGCTACCCTTGGCGGCGTCGATCTGACCAGTTCGACCCGCAAGCTCACGATGGGCGTCATCAATGCGGTCGCGGAATTCGAGCGCGATCTACCTATTGACGGACCCAGTCAGGGGTGCAACAGGCGAGGGCCTCGGGCAAAGCCCTCGGTCGTCCACCCGCCTGAATGAAACGCTGCGGCAACGCGTGCGCGAAGAGCTTGAAGATGGGATCGAGCGTTTCGGCTTTGGCCCGGAAATTTGCTACAAGCCGGCAAACTATCATGAGAATCAGGATCCGTGAGGACTAGCAAACCAGTCATAGGTCCTGGATCTCTTGGGTCGACATGCACCCCCGTCATCGGAATGGTCCCGCCGGCGCAGCACGGATGGGTGAGCCCCGATGTGAGTCAAGTCGCGAGAAGTCGCAACTTGTGATAGAGTGTATTCGGGCGGTTTATCGGGGCAATGGTGAAGCAAGCTGGGGCGCCAATGAACCGAGGCGACACCATTCTACATCGTTCGGCACCTCTACGATGCCGTTCTTGAGCCACAAGGGTGGGCGAAGGCGCTGCCCTCGGTGGTCGGCGCAGTGGGCGGCGACAGGACGGTCCTGCTTGGCCAGGACCTTCGCACCGGACGTGTCGAGTTTACAGCCGGGTGTGGCTTTCACCTGAGATTGCCGCCGCGTTCGCGCCGGCGTGCGGCGGTGCTCGTGATCCTGGCAGCCCTGGCCGACAGGTTAGAGCAGACCTTCGGGCCGGAGCTTCCTCCACAGGTGCGGGCCGCCTATCTTGCAATCCTCCTCGCCCTGGCGCTGATGACTATGTACTCGGCGGTGCCGCTGATGGTGCGCGGCGTGATCAACGGTCTCTCGGCTTTCTGGAGGGGCGTCGGGAGAACCACAAGCAGCGCCACCCCACCGTCAGTGACATCGTCGCGGAGGTTACACCGGCCGCTCGCGTGGTCGGCGACATCATCGTGCTGGTGTTCTGGGCGGGCTGGACGCTCGGCTTAGCGTTCGCCCTGCCGGCGATGATCAGGGACGGCTTCTTCTCCTAAATGGCCTGTGCCGGTTCAAGGGAGGTTTGGGGGAGGCTGTGTGCAAGGGTCTCTTTGGGATCGACGTTGCCGTTGCTCTGCATCGAACGGGCGGCAGAGGAGGGTCGAAACCGATATTTCGACTCCGGTAGGTCTGGCGACCATTTCGTCTCGTGCGCATGCCCCACAAAGCGGTATCATCCCTAACGCCGAATGAACCACACAAAGTGAGGAAGACCCGAATTAACTGCCGACACTTGACTGAAGCTGCGGCCGCGGCAAAGATGGTTGCGCGGGGCATGGGACGCACGCGGAGGATGCGGCACGATGGAGGTCGGTGGCGTCGGTTCCATGGCCGATGGTCGGGCGGCGGATCGCAGTTCAGTCGCCGGCTATTCGGGTGACAGTGCGCGTTCATCCTCCAGCGCGTCTTCATCAGTTTCCGGCAGAAGTACTTCAACAAGCAGCTCGGATTCGTCTTCCGGCAGCGGTTCCGACGGGTCGATGGCATCTGCTCGCGCCGCTGACCGAGGTTCCGTCAATGGGTATTCCGGCGATAGCCGGCAAGGGGGCGGAACGCGATCCGGTGGCTCGATGGCCGAGGGCCGGGCGGCCGACCGGAGTTCCGTTGCAGGTTATGCAGGGGATCACAGCCGAGAGTCGGCTTCGTCTTCTGAATCGGTCAGCTCGATGGCGTCGGCCCGCGCCTCCGACAGGAGGTCGGTTGCCGGCTATGCGGCGGATTCCGGGTCGTACTCCACTTCCGTGGCGGACGCCTATGCGGAATACGCACGCTCCCGGCTGCAGGCCAGCCTGCCGGCGGGTGGCTCTTTTCGCAGCAATGTTGCGGCGAGTTTCCGCCAGGCCGAGATCGCCAGCATGAATGCGCTGGCGGCCTATCGGGCCGAGGAAGCGGCAAAAGAGCCCCCGGGAGTCTACAGTCCCACAAAACCGGGCTGGCACGATTACGTCACCTCAAACATGGTCTGTGGCGCGTGTTCGGTAGAGGAAATCGCCGACCAGTTAGCCCGCTATGCCGTCCCTGGGCAGGACCCGGCCGTACCGGTGGTCGATGGTGCTATCTACTCGGTCCATGACCCATTCGTCGGGATTTATGCTGGAGAAGTGCTGACTCACGTAACGGAAAACGGACTTTCGATAACCAACCGCACTCTTCCTGAGCACCTCTTCTACGACGGGAAAATCACCCGGACGGCGTGGCAGGCGGCCGATGGCTCCTGGCATGTGACCACTCATGGCATAGGCAACAACGTCGTGCCGGGCATGAGCGAAATCAACCAATGGACTGGACCGGATATCTTCGACGCGCTCGATAGGCAGATGCGCGAGAACATCGGGCGCCACCATGGAAGTGCTCGGGCATCATGGTAGGGCGTCGCAGACTGTTGGCTGGATTGTTCAGCCTTGCGGTGGGATCCGGAGCAATGGCGGGTCAAGTGATGCCGGTCAAATCGAGAGTCCAACTGCCGCTCCACAAGATCACGTTTACGCTCCCTGAAAACACCAAGGATGCCTTTTTCAGGCAGCTTAGGCAGTTCGCAGACACCTATGGATTTGCTATCCGCATTGCCCCGATTACGCCGGACGGCGAGCAGTTCGGGGTGCAGATGTACCAGGAAAGCATCAAGCTGCTTGGCGACAATGCCTTGGACACGAAGGAGGTTTTCATCGGCTTCTACCAGCAAGGCGAGAATGCGGTGCCTGCACCGTATTTGACCAGACTTGTCGATGGCTTGAAGCAGGCTGTCCAGGCCGTGCCGGGCGTCACCGTCTTGAAAGAGAGTTGATAGGGCGTCTGCGGACGGACGATCTCATGGAGGACTTCAACATGATCGTCCGACGCTGCGTGTTGACCGCCTTGCTTGGCCTGGCGGCCGCCTCGGTCGTAGTCGAAGGGTATGCCATGGCACCAAAACTTGGGCCTGGGCAAAAGCCGCTTCGCTCGGTGGTTGTCCCCGTACACAGGAACGTGAGAGAGCAGTTCTTCAGCCAGCTTCGGTTCTTTGCTGACACGCACGGTTTTACAATCCGGATTGCTCCCGCAACTCCGGACAACGAGTACTTCGGCGTGGCCATGCATCGCTCGGATATCCTGGTCACGTGTCGCCGGACGCACATTTTGGTGTGGACATGTCCCGTGAAGACGTCGAGGTGCATGGCGCGAGCGTCTGGAATCCGGAGGAATTCGACATCTCGTTCTATCAGAATGGCGATCGTCCCGTTGCATCCGGTTCTGTCGACAAACTGGTCGGCGATCTGAAGCAAACTGTCGAATAGGTGCCGGGCGTTACGGTATCGAAAGAGGATTGAACTGAGTGCTCGCCGGCGTGCGTGGCAGGCGGCCGATGGTTCCTGGCATGTCACCACCCACGGCATCGGCAACAACGTCGTGCCGGGCATGAGCACGGTCAACCAATGGACCGGATCGGATATCTTCGACGTGCTCGACCGGCAGATGCGAGACAACATCGAGCGCCACCATGGAAGTGCTCGGGCATCATGGTAGGGCGTCGCAGACTGTTGGCTGGATTGTTCGGCCTTGCGGTGGGATCCAGAGCGATGGCGAGTCAAGCGATGCCGGTCAAATCGAATGTCCAGTTGCCGCTCCGGCAACGTGCTGCTCATATTCGTTGCGATCTTCGTCTACCTCGCCGCCACCGC
>SAQE01000127.1 GCA_004020545.1 Mesorhizobium sp.
CTTGACCACAGCACGAAGCAAATGTGTGCGCACGCTAGCCCACAAGGGGAGAAGGAGAGGCGCCCTACACCGCAATCCGCGGCCTTCCCGAGGCCACCGCCACCACATGCGCCTCGATGAACATTCGCTGGCCTTCGATGGTCGAGACCTTGAACTCGGTGGAAACGTCGATCTCGGCATTGTCGGTGCCGGCATCTTTTGCGCGCTCGGCCGCGATCGCCCGCACGTCGGCCTCGGCAGCAGCGATCGCCTTCGCCTCGTCGGTGAAATCGCGCACCGTTTGCCCTGACGCAAGGCGGAACAGACCTTCCTTGGGCTGGCTGACGCGGGCTTCGGCCGAGACGCGCACCTGGCCGACCACGGCGCCGAGCGCATTGGCGACGTCGGTATCCTCCGGCACGATGCAGCCATTGCCGACCAGCGCGGCCAGGCCGGCATAGTGCAGCGGCGCCGAGGCGCCGAGGCCGATCACCGGCCGATCGAGCGCGACGGTAAGCCGAGCGATGCCGGGATGGGCGTCGACCGCGCGCTGCACCAGCGCATGGGCGACGGTGGCGGCACCGTCCAGACCGTCCTCGGCGAAGGCGGTTTCGAGGATGTATTCGGCCGACCAGCGCGTCAGCGTCACCAGCACGCGCTCGGCAAGCGCTTCCGGCGTCGCGGCAATCGCCTGGCCGCGGCCGTCGCGCCGGCGGGCGAAGAGCTCGGCGCCGAGGCGGGCGGCGGCGGGATCCCAGTTGGCCTGCTTGCCCAGCACGTGGGCGGCGTCCGACGGCGTGAAGCCGCAGATGTGCACAAGGCCGCGCGCGACCAACCGGTTGAGCGTGGCGTTCTGGGCGTTGGAAGTGAGCAGCCTGTCGAGCGCGAGCGGGGTGGCGCCGATCGCCTCGTAGAGTTTTGCTTCCGGCGCGGTGAGGCCGGCGGCAAGACGATCCGGCACGCCGGTGCGCACGGCAAAGCGCCCGTCCATGCGGCCGGGATTCGGCGCGCGCAACTGCCGTTCCAGTTCGGCGGTGACGGCCTCGCCATGCACCATGCCTGCCAGCGCCAGCGGCACCAGGCGGCGCGGCCCGAGCAGGATCTTTGGGGTGAGCGCGCCGTCCTCCAGCGCGACTTCGGAGTCGCCGCCGAGGCCGAAGGTACGCATGGCGACGGCCTCGACCATGGTGCGGAAGCCGCCGACGGTGGCGCCTTCGGGATCGAGCCGCGGCCGGCCGCCGTCGAGCACCGCGACATCCGTGGTGGTGCCGCCGATATCCGACACCATGGCGTCGTCGAGCCCGGTCATGTGGCGGGCGCCGACAAGGCTCGCCGCCGGGCCGGACAGGATCGTCTCGATCGGCCGCTGGCGGGCGAACGCCGCCGAAACCAGCGCGCCGTCGCCGCGCACCACCATCAGCGGCGCCGCGATGCCGCGCTTGGCGAGAAAGCCCTCCGTCGCCGCGACCAGCCGGTCGATCATCGAGATCAGGCGGGCATTGAGCAGCGTGGTCAGCGCGCGGCGCGGGCCGCCGAGCTTGGCCGACAATTCATGGCTGGCGGTGACCGGCAGGCCGGTCCTCTCGCGGATCAGGTCGCGCGCCGCCAGCTCATGCGCCGGATTGCGGGTGGCGAAATAGGCGCAGACGGCAAAGCCCGACACCGAACGCCCAAGCTCCGGCAGCACGGCCTCGAGGCCGGAAAGGTCGAGTTTCGCCGCATTGCCGTGCACGTCATGGCCGCCGGGGCAGAACACCACCGGATCGGTGCCTAAAGCCGTCTTCAGCCCGTCGCGGGCAAGGTCGGCCTCGGAAAAGCCGATCATGATAAGCGCCACGCGACCGCCCTGGCCCTCGACCAGCGCGTTGGTGGCCAAGGTGGTCGACATCGAGACAAGCTTGATCGCGGCCGAGTCCGTGCCGGCTTTTTCCAGCACGGCATCCACCGCGCCGGAAATGCCGACGGCGAGATCGTGGCGCGTGGTCAGCGCCTTGGCCTTGGCCAGCACCTTGCCTTTCGGGCCACCCTCCTCCGACCACAGCACCGCATCGGTATAGGTGCCGCCGGTGTCGATGCCGAGGAAGAGAGGGGATTGCTTGGCGGTCATGGGCGGGGCGGCAGTCCGGGCAAGAGTTTTGGTGCCTGCCCCTTAGCCGATACGGGGTTGCGGATAAAGGCGGGAGAGATGGGCCAAGGATGGAGAGGGTTTGCGCGGCGCGAAGATTTGCTGAAACGCCGGCGGGACAGCACCCCCCTCTGTCCTGCCGGACATCTCCCCCGCAAGGGGGGAGATTGGCTGTATGGGCGCCGGCACTCTTCCTGCGACCTTGGCGATTGGCGAAAGCGAACGCGACATCCAATCTCCCCCCTTGCGGGGGAGATGGCCGGCAGGCCAGAGGGGGGTGTGAAGGATCGCCGACCTTTGATGGTCGCGCCCAGCCGACACTGCTGAAAGCCTTCTCCTACAGCAGAAGGAAGCGACGCTACTTCGCCGTGACAGTGCCCTTCATCGAGCTGTGGATCGCGCAGTGGAACGCATGCGCGCCGGCTTTGGCGATCTTGACCTTGGCGCTTTTGCCCTTGGCGAGCTGGCCGGTATCGAAGGAGCCGTCCCCAGCCGTGGCGGTGTGCGTCATGGGATCGGCATTGGTGAAGGTGACGGTGTCGCCGGCGGCGACACTGATCTTGGCCGGATGAAATTTCATGCCCTTGATCTGGACCGCATGATTGGCGGCATAGGCGGGCATTGCGAAGGCAAGCAGGGCAAGAACGAGCATGGTGCGCATGATGGATTTCCTCCTGAATGCGAAACCTCACCCTAAACTAACGCCGGCGCAGCGCTTGTTATGCCACAAACCCCACCCTTTTATGCGATCCGTCGCAGAACGGCTTGTTGGCCGAGTGGCCGCAGCGGCAGAGGAAGACCTTCGTCGTGCGGGCGATGGTGTGGCCGGTGCCGGTGACGATCTCGGCATTGCCTTCGAGCTTGAGCGGGCCGTTGGCGGTGGGCGTCACGTTGAGCGGCCCGTCCCGCGCCTCGAGCACCTGCGCCTCCTTCAGCGTCGGCTCGCCGGTGGCGGTGAAGCCCGCCTTGATGTGGCTGTTGTCGCAGAACGGCTTGTTCTGCGACTGGCCGCAGCGGCAGAGCGTGGCGCGATGGAAAGTCTCGCCATTCAGCACGATCTCGGCGTGCAGCGCCAGCGGGCCGTTTTCGCGCACGCGTACGGTGTTGACCACCGGCGGCTTCTCCTGCGGGCCGCCGTCCTTCCTGGCATAGGTGATCGCGCCCGACGGGCAGTTCTCGGCCAGCGCCACAACCTTGTCGACGCTCGCCGCATCGGGATGGATCCACTCGCCCGGCGCATTGGGCACGAAGACATGCGGGTTGCCGAGCACGCAGTTGCGCGAATGGATGCAGCGCTTGCCGTTGAAGGAAACGTCGACCTTCTCGCCTTCGACCGTGCCTGCCATGGGTACTCTCCTGTGGGTGGGTTGAGGAGAGGCTAGGGCGGCGGTGCGAAAGGCGTCAAGCTGGCACTTCCCTTTTCCCCTTGTGGGAGAAGGGAAGAGGCGCCCTACTCTGTCAGGTTGATCTCCTCGGTCTGGCCGCCGCTGCAGGTGTAGCAGCAGTCGTCGCAGCTTTCCTTGTTGTTGGGGCCGACGCCCCAATAGGTTTCCTCGTCGCCGTCGACCCAGGCGCCGTAGCAGATCTTCTCGCCGTCCTCGCAGGAAATCGGCAGCTCCTTGGTCTCGCCGTCGTCGAGATAGAAATCCTTGCCATTGCCCGGCCAGACATAGTCGCGGTCCTGGCTGTAGAGCTCGACGCGCATGGCGTTGGGATGGCTGTTCCTGATCTGGAAGGTGACGTCGCCGGCCTGCGCGGCGGACGAGACGATGACGGCAAGCGAGAGCGCGGCGGCAACGCGGCGCGCGACGGTGAAAGACATGAAAACCCCCGAGGTCGAATCGGCCCCCACGGCCGATGGGGAATGATGGCATGGCGCGAGCCGATGCCAAGGGGGGTGGTGACGAAAATCCCTGACTGAATTTGGGGGCGATTGGCGCGGCCTCCCCTTCTCCCCTTGTGGGGTGAGCAGCCGGTTCGCGAAGCGAATTCATCGTGCCGG
>SAQE01000128.1 GCA_004020545.1 Mesorhizobium sp.
CACCCCCCTCTGTCCTGCCGGACATCTCCCCCGCAAGGGGGGAGATTGGCAGCTTGGGCGCCGCGCCCTCCCTTCGACGTCGACAATTGGCGACGAAGGTGGGTTGACAATCGTTTATCTTGTACACTAAATAATCGTGCACAAGCAAATGGAGACAAAGATGTCAGCACTCTACACCGCCCAAGCTCGCGTCGTCGGTGGCCGCGCGGGTCATGCCGAGACCAGCGACGGTCTGCTCAAACTCGACCTGGCGATGCCGAAGGAGCTCGGCGGGCAGGGCGGCGCAACCAATCCCGAGCAGCTTTTCGCCGCCGGCTATGCCGCCTGCTTCGAAAGCGCGATCCGCTTCGTGGCGCGCAGGCAGAAGCTGCCGCTTCAGGATGCGGCGGTGACGGCTACGGTCAGCCTCTATCCGAACGACCAAGGGGGCTTCAGGCTCGGCGTCGCGCTGGCTGCCGAAACGAAAGGCCTTGATCAGGCGGGCGCGGAAGCGCTTGTATTGGAAGCGCACCAGGTCTGCCCCTATTCCAACGCCATCCGGGGCAATATCGATGTGGCGCTTTCCACGGTGGCCCTTGCGGCAAAGGCGGCATGACGACGAAGCTCGAAACCAGATCTGGCGACGCCCCGGCGGATACCGCCGCCGGGGCGCTCGCCGTTCCGCGTCTCGACCAGCAGCTCTGCTTCGCGCTCTATTCGGCAAGCGGGCTGATGACGAAGCTCTACCGGCCGCTGCTCGAACCGCTCGGCCTCACCTATCCGCAATATCTGGCGATGCTGGCGCTGTGGCAGCGTTCGCCCATGACGGTGGGCGAGCTTGGCGAAGCGCTGGGTCTCGATTCGGCGACGCTGACGCCGCTGATCAAGCGGATGGAAGCGGGCGGCCTCGTCACGCGCCGGCGCGACAGTGCCGACGAACGCCGGGTGCTTGTCGAGCCGACCGCCAGGGGCCAGGCGCTGCGCGCCAACATGATGGATGTGCAGGCGGCGCTTGCCTGCAGCATGCCGCTGGAGCGCGCCGAGCTCAAAGCCCTGCATGGCACGCTCACGCGACTGGTCGCCGGGCTGCGCGAAGCCACAGCCGATCAGGGCTGATCGCGCAACGATCGTTCCCGAAATCATGTCCCGGAAGCATTGGAATCCATGCAGGCGCTGAACGTTGCAGCGGATCGGCTTGCAAGGCGCTTGCGGAAAGCTAAAGTCGGCGCCGGATTTTGTCCTGGCGCGCGAGGATTGCGCTGCCAATCACATTCGGGGAGTTTGTCATGACCAAGTCGAAACTGTTGCTGGCCGCCATGGTGGCCTGCCTTCTCGCGCCCGTCGCGGCGCTCGCCGATACGTTGCCCGATCTCGGTGGCAAGAAGGTCGTGGTGGTGACGGAGAACGCCTATCCGCCGCTGCAGTTCATCGACAAGAAAACCGGCAAGCAGATCGGCTGGGAATATGACGCGATGGACGAGATCGCCAAGCGGCTGAACTTCAAGGTCGAGTACCAGAACACCTCCTGGGACGCGATGATCCAGGCGGTTTCCGACAACCAGTACAACATCGGCATGACCGGCATCACCATCAAGGACGACCGCAAGGAGAAGGTCGACTTCTCCGATCCCTATATGCGCTCGGAACAGTTCATGCTGGTGCGCGGCGACGAGAACCGCTTCACCGACGCCAAGAGCTTCGCTGCCTTCAAGGACGGGCTGATCGGAGCCCAGCCCGGCACCACGCCCTTCTACACCGCCGTCTACAGCGTGCTCGACGGCAATGAGCAGAACCCTCGGATTAAACTGTTCGAGACCTTCGGCGCCACCGTCCAGGCGCTGAAATCAGGCGACGTCGATGTGGTGCTCACCGACGGCACCGCCGGCAAGGGCTATGTCGATGCTTCCGAAGGCAAGCTCAAGCTGATCGGCGGGCCGCTCGGCACCGAGGATTTCGGCTTCATCTTCCCGAAGGGCTCGGACCTGGTGAAGCCGGTCAACGCCGCGATCGCCGCGCTCAAGGCCGACGGCACGCTCGATGCGCTGAACAAGAAGTGGTTCCTTGACTACAAGATGGGGCAGTGAGCGCGTCCTGGTGCAAATGATGCGCGACGGCGGTGGGTGGAGAACCACAAAGGCCTCATTTCTTCCCACCCCCCTCTGTCCTGCCGGACATCTCCCCCGCAAGGGGGGAGATTGGCAGTGGCGCCGATGGCGCCTTTCCTCCGGCGTTGGAGATTGGCGAAAGCCAACGCGACGTCTGATCTCCCCCCTTGCGGGGGAGATGTCCGGCAGGACAGAGGGGGGTATGCCGGAACGCGGCCTCCGCAACTATCTTGCCGGCATCGACTGATGCCGGCTGCACCCTCCTCCACCGCCAAATCCGAATTCCCCTGGTGGCTGGCCGCCGCCCTTGTCCTTGCCCTGGCCGCGGCGCTGGCGATCGCCACAAGCGACCTCTACGCCCAGGTCTTCGCCACCGTCGCCAAGGGCATCGGCATCACCGTCTTTGTCACGGTGGTCGCCTTCGCGCTGGCTTCGGCGTTTGGCCTCGGCATCGCGCTGATGGCCTTGTCCGGATCGCAATGGCTGCGCCAGATCGCGCGCTTCTATGTCGAGATCATCCGCGGCGTGCCGGTCCTGGTGCTCCTGTTCTGGATTGCCTTTGCCGGAGCGCCGGCCTTCGTCGCGGCCTGGAACGCGCTGACGGCGCCGCTGCAGAGCGCCGGCTGGCTCGGCGAATTGCTGGTGCGCGACGTCTCGCTTCTGTGGCGCGCCATCATGGCGCTCACCATCGGCTATTCGGCCTTCATCTCGGAAGTCTTCCGGGCCGGCATCCAGTCGGTCGAGAAGGGCCAGATCGAAGCCGCCAAGGCGCTCGGCCTGACACGCGTGCAGCGTTTCCGGCTGATCATCTTCCCGCAGGCGATCCGCACCATCCTGCCGCCGCTCGGCAACGACTTCGTCGCCATGGTCAAGGATTCCTCGCTGGTCTCGGTGCTGGGCGTCGCCGACATCACCCAGATGGGCAAGGTCTATGCCGCCGGTTCCTTTCGCTTCTTCGAGACCTATTCGATCGTCGCCTACATCTATCTCATCCTGACCGTCGGCCTGTCGCTGGCGCTGCGGGCGCTGGAACAGCGGCTGCGCCGCCAGCACGGGGAATAGCCGGGCGTCAAAGACCGCGCTACGATTGTCTTTGTTCGATGCATGTCGTTTTCCCAAAACCGCTGCACGCTTTTGGGCGACACGCATCCGATGCGGAGGAATGACGGATGGATTTCGACAAAGCCAATGCGGCGCTGGACTCCGTCTATGCGGCCGAGACGCCGGAAGCGCTCGCCAAGGCCTATGCCGAGTGGGCCGCGACCTATGACAGCGAGACCGCCTCGCTCGGCTACCTCCTGCCGTTCCTCATCACCGCCTGGGTGGCGCGCCATGTGCCGGCGGGCGAAGGCCCGCTGCTCGATGCCGGCTGCGGCACCGGCCTGTCGGGCCCGTCACTGAAGGCGCTGGGCTATGGCGACATCGCCGGGCTCGATCTCTCCGACGACATGCTGAAGCTCGCCGGCAGCCGCAATGCTTATGGCGAGCTGAAGAAGGCGATGCTCGGCGGCCCGCTGCCCTGGCCAGACGGGCATTTCCGCGCCTTCTTCTCGACCGGCGTCTTCACCATCGGCCACGCGCCGGCCTCCGGCCTGCACGAGCTGGTGCGCATCACCAAAAGCGGGGGCCATGCCATCTTCACAGTGCGCGACCAGGTTTTTGAGAGCGGCGGATTTCAGGCGGTGTTCGATGAATTGGAGATGGCGAGGAAATGGCGCCTGATCGAGCAAAGCCCATGGTTCCGCTGCTACGCCATCGGCGACCCGGAAGCGTTGGTGAAGACGTTTGTGTTTGAAGTGATGTGAGCGCCAGCGTCCCCTTCTCCCCTTGTGAGGGCTTTGCACAGAATCGGATCGGTGATTCCATGCGGA
>SAQE01000129.1 GCA_004020545.1 Mesorhizobium sp.
ACTCCTTTGTCAGTTTGCCCGGCGGTCTTTCGCAGCCGAGAAATTGCTTACGAACTTTACCGCGTTAAATGATTGCACGCATGTGTAGCCTTCCCTCAGATGAAGAGGCTGGGCCTATGAAGTGGCACGAGACCGCTCTTGTGGCGCCACTTGGGCCTACGTCCGAACCGGCAGCTCGCCGCCCTAGCACGCACGGAGCCGCAGATCCCTTTCTCTTGCACTTCGCGACCGAGTCTGGATGCAGATCACCGGCAGGCCTGCGTCGGCCAAGCCGCTGAACAGCCATAGCGACAAGGGCGCGGCTTCCAGCCCGATCCGCTCAAAGTTCCAGGCCGGCTCCGTGAGCACCCGCGCAAGATCCTCCGCATGGCTCGGACCTTCATTTCCCGGCAAATCGTGCCACAAGACCGGGACAGGCCGCTTCTTCGGAGTGCGGAACCGACCGATATGATCTATCTCCGCATCGATCAGCCGGCGAAGAACTCGCCTATACCGGGGATCGTCGTCAAAAGCTTCGCATTGGGAATTGGCTTTGGTCCTGGTCCGAATGGTGGCTTCCGACTGTTTGATCCGCCCGTCGATGTCGCCGATGAAGTCCAGGCCACGGTTGATCTGGATGCGATCAATCTGCGAACTTCCACCTGAGCAAGCTGGCGCGGCCAGCTCGTGTCAAGCGGAGTGAGGATTTGACCTCTTGGGCGAAACGAAGAACTGATCCCCTCATTGTTTAGCGGTTTCGTTGGTGTTGAGCGTCGTTCCGGCCTTCTGCAATAGGCCGGAACGATGCTTTTCGCGAAGCCGGTAGCTGTCGCCACGGATCGTGATCATTGTCGAATGATGAAGCAGGCGATCAAGGATCGCGGTTGCCACCACGGGATCGCCAAATACGCTGCCCCATTTCCCACCGAGCGGTTGGAGGTGATCAGGTTCGATCCCCGCTCAAACGCCGCGACACCAGATGTGCGGCACCGTCGCCACGTGCCTTGGCCAGCATCGCCACGAGCGTGGCCGCCGTGACGAACTGGCCGCGTCCGAGAGCCAGTGTCTTGCCCGTACACGGAGGTCTAAGGAACAGAACCGTGTCGCCATGGGCAATCCAGCGGCAGGTCGCCAGCTCCCGGACTTGGCGCTGATCCAGCGACGGCTGCGCGTCAAAGTCGAAGCCATCGAGTTCGCGCACAAACGGGAACTGCGCGATCTTGCCTGCCATGGAGATGCGTCGCTCGTCGCGCCGCGCGATCTCGCGCGTCACCAGGAAGGCCAAAGCCTCGCGCAAGGTCATCTCCGAACGCGCCGCTTCGTCCAGCAGCGTGTCGAGCTGGTCCCGGATCGCGGGTCAGCTTCAGCCGGTCGAGCTGAGCCACCAGCATCTCGCGATCGACCGCCGTCATCACCAGCTGCCTCCCACCAGTGCCTCAAATTCGGCCAGTGGCCGCAACAGAGCGGAACGCGCAACGATCTCCGCCGGCGCCGATCGTACCGGCGCAGCAGCGCCGACCACGCCGGCAAGATGCGCGCGCTCGACAATCCGTTTGCGACGCCCCCAACACAAGGTATGATCCGCCACCACCTCGCCCGCATGACGCACGATAATGCGGCCGCCCAGCACCACGACCTGGACGCTCTCCCCGATCAGCCGCCAGGGAACCGAGTAACTGTTCGTGTCCAAGTCGATTGCGCAGTCTGCCTGGACCTTGCGCACGATCCCGGTGCGGGCGACTAAGGGCCGCAGATTATGCCTCGCCCGAGGTCGGAAAAGGTGAGATCGACCAACTAATTATGTCGACGGCACGCCGAAGTATGGCCGCAGTCTGAGCACGGCTGGGTGAAGTGGCAATGACATGTCCGATGCGGTCTCGGTAGTCGCCTTTCCTGACAATCGACGTCTTGGGTTTAACGTACAATTTCACCTCGGCGACACCTGGTATAGCAGCTGCCTGATCATCGCCATGGATCCAATCGAGGATGCCATCGCGATCAGCATCTAGGCACTGCGAGATAGCAATGCGCGAATGCCTTTTGCGCAAATCCCATTCGTCGCCGATGGCGAGTTTGATGTGTTCCGTGATGAGATCGACACCGCAAGCCGCTTGAACCAGCCGAGGACTGGTCCCACCCGCAAGCCGCGGATTGACTTCAATGACGACTGGGCCAAGCTTCGTCCACCGGAGTTCAACAGTCGTTGGCCCCCAGCCAAGGCCGAGAGCTCGCAAACTGCTCAGCGAAACATCGGCTATACGCCTATGCTCGTCACCGGTCAGCGGGGCCGGGCAGATCAATTGACGAAAGACGAAATGCGGTGGGGGGCCGAAGTCGCCGGCCTCAATTCCAATGACCTCGTTTCCCATTATGTCAGCGCCATAGAATGGCCCTTGTGCGAATTCTTCGACCAGTATCCTCGGCGGAGACCGCCATATGTGCTTCCCGCCCAATAGATAGGTTGTATGTTCAGCTAGCTCATCGAGGTCGCGGCACAATCGGACACCCATGCTGCCGCTGCCTATGGCTGGTTTAAGAACCACCGGCAGGCCAATCTCCGCAGCAGAGCTTTCTACGTCCGTCGCATTCGCTGCCAAGCGATACGCAGGGACCGGAACGCCGGCCTCCGCGAGGAGCTGGCGTTGAACGAACTTATCGCAGCATTGTTCAATCGAGGCTGGGTTCGGTCCCGGTAGATCGAAATGCCGGCAGAGCTTGCCAACTGTCGCAGAGATCGACTCGTCGTCGCCCGCAAAGCCAGTAATGCCAGCAATATCATGGGTCTCACGCAGCCGGGAACATTCGCGGATCAGCGCATCGAGATCGTCTGTATTGACGCGGATTGCCCTAAGCCTTTCCTCTGCAAGATAGTCGTACTGGGTTGGCTCAGCCGCCAGAGTAATTGGATGGAGCCCAAGACGCCGGGCCGCTTTCACGTATAACAGCCCAATACTCCTATGGCCTTCAATCAAAATGAGCGCTCTTTTTGCCATTGCAATTAACCCTCCGTTGAGTGTGGCGGCCTTAGCGTGAGCAGGCATTCGCTATATACCCGTGCCTGACATAACCCGTACCTGACCCCGACATTGAAGGTACCATTTTAAGCAACCTTCGGTTGTAAAGTTTCCGTAAAGTAATTTTTGGAATTTTGCGACGTTTTGGTCACCAGCGGTGCGGCACGGAGCGCCTCGACGAATCTTGGACGGTTGCCAACACAACCAACGTACGCAGTGAACTGTGAACAGTTCGTCCATGGTCGGTTCAGAGCGCTTCGCGTGACGGTGCGGAGATGTAGCAGGACGCGAAGATATAGCCGGTCGTGCGCTCTAGGCGGTCCTCCATGCCGAGTTTGGTCATAGCTTTCAGGATTGCCTGCCGCTCGGTTGATGTGGAGAAGCGGCGCTGGCGTTGTCTAAACCGGTCTGCGACCTTGGTTTCCAACGCGAAACCCCGAAGAGCCGCGGCGATGCCGTCATAACTGAAGGGGTGCATCGCAAAGGCGACGACCCACGGGCGTGACGTCGCCGAGGCCTCATACACACGTGCAAAGGTTCGCTCCGTGGCATAACCCACACAGCCCGTGCTGATGATGATGTCCGCATCCGCGAGGGCGCAACGTTCATCTGCGGTCAAGTCACGGGTTTCCAAATCTGCCGTGATCCCAGCCTCCAGCAGGCCCATGTTCCGTGCATATCTAACAGCCCGGAACGATGGATCCACGCCGACGAACTGGATGTCATCACGGAGCCCGCGATCACGAAAGAAAGCGCGATGCTCGATCTCCAGTCGGCGCGAAAGCGACCCGCTAGGTTCTAGATACGCAGCATACAGTTCGTCGAGATCGAGATCGGTCCGCAGTAAAGCAGCGTTGATACCATAGGAGCAACCGATATCGATGATCTTCAACCTATGCTTGTTTCGGACGCGT